>JAJPKS010000050.1 GCA_021323605.1 Bacillota bacterium
CGGTCCCGTGGGGGCCCCTCGGTCGGCCGACCCTCCGCGCCGGTACCGGCAGCCGACGGTCTGGAACCGGCCACGGGCGCTGGGAGACGACACGCCCGGCTGCTCGGCCCACCGCTTCAGGTTCGTGGATTGTCATCATAGATGACTAGACAGGACTCATGATCACTCGATGGGCAGCAGTCTCCAGCCCCGCACCGCCTCCGAACCGGACGATAGGCCGGCGCCGCGTCCGCCCCGGCGGCCGTGCCCCCGGCGACCCACCGCGTTCCACCCCGACTCCCAGCATCCGGCCGCACCGTCCGAGCCGTCAATTGGGATCGCGCATCGATCTCCATTTGCACCGACCGGCAATGTGAGTCATGCCATGGCGGGCCCGCCCGGGCGGCCGTTTGACAGCCCGGTTGGCCCGCCATACGATGAGCGCAAACGTTTGGTCAAGGGCCGAGAGGAACGATGGCCGAGCTCATCAGGGTGGAAGGTGCCTGCAAGCGATTCCCGAACGGCGTCGAGGTCTTCGCTGGCCTGGACCTGGTCGTGGCCGAAGGGGAGTGCCTCTGCATCGTCGGCCCGTCCGGCTGCGGGAAGACCACCCTCCTGCGCGCCATCGACGGTCTGATCGCCCTGGACGCGGGCCGGATCACGATCGCGGGCGGAGAGGTGCGGGGGCCCCGCCGCGACGTGGCCATGGTCTTCCAGGGGTTCGGGCTCTTCCCCTGGAAGACCGTGGAGCAGAACATCGCCTACGGCCTGGAGATGGCGGGCGCGCCGCGGCCGCTGATCCGAGAGCGGGTCGCGCGGCAGGTGGAGCTGGTCGGTCTGAGGGGGTTCGAACGGGCGCTTCCCCATCAGCTCTCGGGCGGGATGCGCCAGCGCGTGGGCCTGGCCCGCGCCCTGGCCGTGGAGCCGGACGTCCTGCTCATGGACGAGCCCTTCGGCTCGCTGGATGCGCTCACCCGCGAGGTGCTGCAGGACGAGCTGCTGCGGATCTGGCAGGCGAGGCCGGTCACGACCGTCTTCATCACCCACTCCATCGAAGAGGCGATCGCGCTGGGCGACCGGGTGGTGGTCCTGGGCCCGCGGCCGGCGCGGGTCCGGACCGTGCTGGAGGTCGACATCCCCCGCCCCCGCTCGGTGGCGTCGGTGGTCGCACATCCCTCCTTCGTCCGCCTGCGGGACCGCTGCTGGTCCGTGCTCCGCGACCTGGAGGCGGCATGAGGACGCACCGGTGAGCCCGCGGGAGGCGATCGGACGCCCGGGGATCGTGGGCCGCCGGCGGCTCCGGCTCCCGGCGAGGGCGTGGTGGCTGCGCATCGGCTCGGTACTGGTGGTGCTGGTGGTCTGGCAGCTGACCGCCCCGCTCGTCAACCCGCTCTTCCTGCGCCCGCCCTCGGCCGTGGTGTCGGCGTTCGTCGAGCTGAGCCGGGACGGCACCCTCCCCCGGGCCATCTTCGAATCCCTGCGCAACTTCCTCTTCGGCTTCGCCATCGCCCTGGCGGCCGGCCTGGCGCTGGGCATCGCCGCCGCCCGATGGCGCTCCTTCGAGCATCTGACCGATCCCTGGGTGGCGGCCCTCTACTCGCTGCCGAGCGTGGCCCTGGTGCCCTTCCTGAGCCTCTGGCTGGGGGTGGGCAACGCCCCCAAGGTGGCGGCCATCGCCCTCTTCGCCGTCTTCCCCGTCCTGGTCAACACCCAGCAGGGGGTCCGCCTCGTCGACCCCGAGCTGCTCGAGGTCGCGCGCAGCTTCTGCTCGAGCGAGCGGCGCCTGTGGCTGCACGTGCTCATCCCCGGCGCCCTGCCCATGATCTTCGCCGGCATCCGCCTGGCCATCCCCCGTGCCCTGGTGGGCATGATCGTGGCCGAGTTCCTGATCAGCTTCGGGAACGGCCTCGGCTCGCTGATCATCGTCTACCAGAACGTGTTCCGGGTCGACCGCATGTTCGTGCCCGTGATCGTGGTGGCGGTGATGGGCGTGATCTTCATCGGTGCCGTCCAGTGGCTGGAGCGCCGCGTCGCCCCCTGGGCCCACCGGGAGCAGTGACGGCAATGAGTGGATCAGGAGAGAGGAGGTCTGGTCGTGGTCAATGCACGTCGCCTGGTCTCGGCCGCCCTGGCGGCGGTCACCTGTCTCGCGCTCGGAGCCTGCGGTAGCGCCCAGCAGGCCGCCCCTCGGACCACCGGTGGTCCGGCGACCTGCAGCGCCACCACGGTGAAGATCGGGATCCCGGTCTCGCCCCCGAACGTGGTCCACCTCCCCGCCTACGTGGCGAACGATCTCGGGTACTTCCAGAAGGAGCACCTGACCCCGCAGTTCCTGACCTTCGAGAGCGGCGTGGCCTCGTTCCGGGCCATGGCCGGCGGCTCGGTGGACGTCGCCGGCACGGCCCTGGAGAGCCTGATCACGGCCGTCGCCCAGGGGGCCGACGCCAGGATGGTGTCCAGCTACCAGGTTGGGGTCGACTTCGTCTTCGTGGTCGGGCCCAGCATCCGCACCCTGGCCGACCTGAAGGGCAAGCGGGTCAACATCGAGCAACCGGGCGCGATCGCCGACGCCATGAGCCGGTTCGTGCTCCAGAAGGCCGGGATCGATCCCAGCCAGGTCCAGTTCATCAGCACCTCGACCGCGGGGCGGGTCCCGGCCCTGATCAACGGCCAGTCCGACACCGGCGTGCTGCACTACGACCAGGCCCTGATCGTCATGCAGAAGGACCCACAGCTGCACATCCTGCTCAACCTCGCCGACGAGCTGAAGAACTACCAGTTCGGCGCCTGGGCCATGAGCCAGCAGTTCCTGCGCAGCCAGCCGCGGACGGCTGAGTGCATCCTGCGCGCCCTCATCCGGGGCAACCGGGCCATGTACGATCCGAGCCTGCGCCAGCGGATCGTCCAGATCGGGGTCAAGTACACGAAGGAGCCCGAGAGCGTGGTCGGCCAGACCATCGACGCCCTGGCCAGCGCCAGGGTGTGGCCGCAGAACGTGGGCGTGGACCGAACCGACGTGGAGGGGACGATCAAGAGCATGGAGCAGCGCGGCCTGGTCCAGAACCCGCCCGGCTACGGGCAGCTGGTCGACACCTCGGTCGCGACCCGGGTGGTGAACCAGCTGGGGCGCAAGAACTTCCCCTACTGACCGGGCAGCCGAGGCCGGGCGGACCGGGGCCAGGCCGCCGAGAACAGCCGGCGCAGGCGGCCGTCGAAGGCCGCCAGGGCGGCCGCCTGCGCGCCCCGGTCGGCGAGCACGAGCGCAGAGAGGCCGTTCACCAGCGCGAGGAGGGGCGACCGCGGCTGCGGCACCGGCCAGCACCTGGCGGCGTTGCGGGCCGCCGTGGGGACGGAGGGGCGGGTGATCGGCATCGACTACAGCCCGCATGCTGGCCCGGGCGCGCGAGGAGGTCAGGCGCCGCGGCTGGGGCAACGTCGAGTTGCACCGGGGCGACGCCAGGCCGGCCGGGGTTCGACCAGCCCGACCTCGGGGCCGCCTTCGCGGGCGGAGCCCTGGCTTCGTTCGCGCTCAGCGCGATGCCCGACGTGCGGAGGGCGGTCGCGAACGCGCGGGCCACGCCTCGGCCCGGCGGCCGGCCGCTGGTCCTCGACGTGCGACTGACCCGGCCCGGCGTGCTCGCCCGGCTGTTCCGTTGGCTCTACCGCACGCTGGCCGGCTGGAGCGGGGAGGACGTGCTGACCGCGCCGCGGGAGGCCTTCCCCGTGGGGGAGGTACCGGACGGCGACGACGGCCGCTCGCTGGTCTTCCTCGCCGTGTGCATGGCGTGACGGGTCGTGAGCGCGCCCGCGCAGGGGCGCGAGGTGAGGGGATGACGCGCCGCTAACGCAACCAGTTCCTCGCCGCCCCGGGCAGGAGCAGGAGCACGGCCAGGGTGGCCAGGGCCAGGTCGGCCGCGCACCAGAGGCCGAAGCCGCGCACCATCGGCACCGGGCTCAGCCCGAGCACGGCGAACGCCGCCACCAGGGCCGCGGCCGCGGCCACGATGGCCGGGCCGATGCGACGGCAGGCGACCGCCGCCGCCGCCTCCGGATCGGCGCCCGAGGCCCGCTCGGTCCGGTATCGCGAGAGCCAGAGCACGCCGAACTCGGTCCCGAAGGCGACCACCACCCCCGAGAGCAGGATGGTGATGGGGCCGGCCGGGGCCTGGGTCAAATAGAGGATGCCGCTCACCCAGCCGGCCGCGACCGCCGTCGGCAGCACCGCCAGCAGCGCCGGCAGCGGTCTCCGGAAGGCCGCCAGGAGCACGGCCAGGGCCAGGCCCAGGGCCAGCAGGTTGAGGAGGACCTGGTCCCGGGTCAGGCGCTCGAGGGCCAGGGCGGCGATCACCGCCACTCCCGCCGGGTAGGCCTGGTAGCCGTCGGGCGGGTGGGCGGCGGCCGCGTCCACCCGGGCCACCAGGGCCTCGTCCTCCGCCACCGAGGTGACGTGGGTCTGCCCGAAGATCAGGACCCCGGTCCGGTGGTCCTTGCTGACCACCGCCCGGGTGAAGTAGGCCGGCAGCCGGTCCAGGATCAGGCTCGTGGTCTTCGGGTCCGGCGGCTTGCCGTCGTTGAAGGCGAGCAGGACGTCCGGCAGCCCGGTGACCGCCTTCAGGTCGCGGCCCTGGATGCGCTCCTCGGTGACCCCCATCCAGCTGACCACGTTCGTCCGGCTGACGTCGGGACCGACCACGACCAGGTCGAGCTCACCCGTCGTGCCCACCTGGTCCGCCACCCGCTGCGCCCGTTGCAGGGCGGGCGAGCCCGGGGGCAGGAGCCGGTCGGGGTCGGTCTGCACCCGGATCGACGGCAGCGCCGCCCAGCCCGCGAGGCCGAGCAGCATCAGCGGCACCGTGACCGCCACCGGGAGCCGGGCGCACCGGGCGAGCAAGGTCCACGACGGCGCCGGCCCGCTCCTGGGCCGGCGCTCGGCCAAGAGCCCGAGGAGCGGGAAGCCCACCAGGAGGGCCGCCAGCCAGCTCGCGGCCACGCCCAGGGCCAGGAAGCAGCCGAACTGGCGGACCAGCGGGACCGGGCAGACGGTGAAGGCCAGCACCCCGGCGGCGGTGGCCGCGGCGGCGGCGCCGGTCGCGGGCACGATGCCGCGCAGGGTCTGCCGCACCCGCTCCGTCGCCGGCCCCTCCTCCTCGGCCAGGCGGTTCACCGCCTGCAGGACGTAGTCGGTGGTCAGCCCGAGCACGACCGGCAGCACGGCCAGCGTGGCCGGGGTGAGCGGGAGCCCGAGCAGCGCCGCGGCGCCGGCCGTCCAGACGCCGGCCAGGGCCGCCAGGGGGACCGCCAGCAGGCGGTAGGGGAGGCGGAACAGCACCAGCGCGGTGAGCGCCAGCATGGCCAGCAGCGCCACCGGCAGGAGGAAGCGGAGCGAGCCACGCGTGGACTCGGCCAGGGCCGCCATCAGCACCGGGGTGCCGGAGACGGTCAGGGTGAGGCCGGAGAGGTTGCCGGCCGTGGTCGGGACCTGGACCCGCTGGCCGCTGCTGGCGGTCACCGTCTCCGTCTTCGCCCCCGCCTGGACGGTGGCCACCCGGTGCTCCACCGCCTCCACGTCCGCCAGCGAGGCGCCGGGGTCCATGCGCACGCTGATCAGGGCGCGGCTCGGGCTGGGCAGCACCGAGCGCCACCAGGGTCGCACCGACCCGTCGGGCTCCAGCAGCAGCTCCTGATAGAAGGCGGGATTGTTGAGCGCCGGGACGCTGAGGTTGGGGTACCGGGCCGCCAGCTGCTGGGCGCACTGCTGTACCGCCGCGTCGAAGGCCTGCTGGCCCGCCGCCTGCTGGTCGGACGGCGAACGCCCCTGCGCCTGAGCGGCGGCCACCGCCTGAGCCTCGGCCTGCTTGCCCTCGGCGCCGCACAGGTCGAGCGCTCGCTGTGTGACCTCGGTGGCGAAGGTGTTGACCAGGGTGCCCGGCCCGTAGACCTTGCCCACCCCGTGCATCCTGGCGAGGTCACCTTCCAGCTGGGCCATGCCCACCAGGTGGTCGGGCGTGAGCAGTTGCTGGCCCCTGGCCGGCGCCACCACGACCACCACCGGATCGGCCCCGAAGAGCCCGGCGAAACGGACCTGGGCGGCATACACGGGGGAGCTGGTGTCCATGAGCAGGTCGGCGGAGGCGCTGGTCTGGAGCCTCGTGGTCGCGTAGCCCAGGCCGCCGGTCATCAGCACCGCCAGCGCCAGCGCCGCCAACGGGCCGCGGAGGGCGGCGCCCAACCGGGCCGACAGCGGCCGGGGCGGAACCGCCGGCGCCGGGGCCGTTTCAGGGCGCCGGTTCCTGGCCGGCCTGGCCGCCTCGGCGGCGGGGCGGGAGGTGCGGCGCCGCGGCGCGGCCGCCTCGGCCGGGCGCCGTCGGGGCCGCTCCCTCGGGGCCTCAGCCGTTCCCAAGCAGCGCCCTCTGCAGGGCCCGGTCGCTCGCCCGAGGGGCAGCGGGGGTGGCTTGGCTGGCGCCGACCTGCGGGCCGCCCTGGAACGGCCCCCCGGCGCAGCCCAGGTTGAGCCCGGCCGTGCAGGTCCCCACCACGGAGAAGATCCGAACGTAGTGCCCGTTGGCGTCGCTGCCGGAGAAGGCGGACTGGCTCTCCACCACCGCCGTCATG
Source organism: Bacillota bacterium (assembly GCA_021323605.1). GTDB lineage: Bacteria > Chloroflexota > Dormibacteria > Dormibacterales > Dormibacteraceae > CADDZO01. The sequence goes on from JAJPKS010000050.1 coordinate 6,592, forward strand.
AGGGCGGGGAGGGAGGGATTGACCCCCTCGACGATGGTGTGCGCCTCGGCCAGCAGGGTCCGCAGCCGGAGCACGGTCGTGGGCGCCCTGCCCAGCGTGTAGGCCAGGTTGGCCGAGTTCCCGTTGAGGATCTCGTCGAGGGCCGCGAGCACGTTCGCCGTGTGGTCGATGCCGTTCCCGATGGCGCCGGCGGTCTCGGGCTGGGCGAGCCCGCTCAGCACCCGATCGGTGTCCCGTAGCTGGGCGTCCAGCGGCGCGTACTGAAGGCTCCGGCTCAGCCGCTCGGAGCTGGCGATCACCGACTGGAGGTCGGCGTCGTGCTGGTGGAGGGTGCCGGTCACCGTGGTCAGGTCGGCGCTGGCCCCTCCCAGGGCGTGGAGGCTCGCGTTCACGTCCTGCCCGCGGCCGTCGGTGCCCTGCCCGAGCTCGACGATCAGGACCTTGAGGCTCTGCCGGACGTCGGGTTGGAGGGCGTTCAGGACCTGGTCGAGGCCGACCGCCACCCTGACCCGGGAGGCGGGGATGACCGCGCCCTCGCGCAGCGTGCCCCGGGAGCCCGCGGCCAGATCCACGTACTGGGGTCCGAGCAGGCCGTGAGGTCGGATCGTGGCCGAGGCGTCGGCGTGGAGGAGGTGGGCGTAGCGCCCGTCCACCTCGACCTGGATCAGGGCCTGGCCGTGGACCAGCTCCAGGCCCTGGACCTGGCCCACCCTCGTCCCCCCCAGCTCGACGCCGGCGTCCTGGGGCAGCTGGCCGAAGCTCGGGGCCACGAGGCTGAAGTCGAGCCGCGATTGCCAGGGAAGGCTGGGAGGATGGCCGGCCAGGACCAGCGCCGCCAGGCCCATCCCGGTCGCCAGCAGCCCCACCAGCCGCGGCCACCTCACGATCCGCCCCCCAGGAGCAGGTTCAGGATGCCCGAGAGCGGGCTGGGGAGCGGGACGGGCAGCGGGCCGCCTCCGCTCGGCGAAGGGCAGGCGACCGGGGTCGGCCGGGCGGTCGGTGAGGGCGAAGGCCGGGGCTGACCACCGGGCCCACAGGGTGAGGGGCTGGGCTGCGGACAGGGCGTGGGGCCGGGGGGGACGACCGTGGCCGGTGATGGGCTGGGGGCGGGCGAGGGGCAGGTGGTCGGCCGGCGGGAGGAAGCGCCTCCGGCCGGCGTCGGCTGGCCGCTCGCCGGTGAGATCGCCCCCGAGACGGCCTGGACCAGGCATCCCTGCCCGGGGCTGGACGGTCGGGAGTCGAGGGTGTCGTAGCAGAGGTCCACGACCACGAACTGCCGCAGGTAGTTGCCGTTGGCGTCCTGCTGGGCGATGGCGCTGGTGATGTAGGGGATGAGGTAGTCGAACCCGGCGATGAGCTCCGACTGGCTCTCCTGGAGGTAGGGGTTGGTGACCTCGAGGTTGTCGTTGAGCTGGACCAGCACGGGCTCGAGCTCGGTCACGGTGGCGTGCAGGTTGGCCTCGTTGCCGTCGAGCGTCCGGTCGACGTCGTCGGTGGTGTCGGCCAGGTGGGTGAGGAGGCTGTCCAGCTGCGCCTCCGAACCGACCAGCGTGCCCGTGACCACGGCCGTCTGCTGGACCAGGTCGCCCAGCTGCTGGTGGCTCCGGGCCAGACGGGCGCTGACCGTGGCCAGGTCGGTGGTGATGGAGGCCAGCTGGGGGTCGCGCCGAGCCAGGGTGTCGAGCGTGGGCTGGGACTCGACGCTGAGCCCGGCCAGCTGGTCGAGCAGGTCGGCGATGGCCGCCCGCCGGCCGGCCACCCCGCCCCCCAACTGCTGGACCAGGACCTGCACCTGTCGTCGCGTCTCCGGGTCCAGGCTGGAGAGGAACTGGTCGAAGTCCACCGGGGTGAGCGTCTCGTCGCTGGGGATGGTGGCCCCCGGAGGGAGGGCGGCGGTGCCGGACGCGGGCGTCAGCTCCACGTACTTCTCGGCCAGCAGCGTCGAGTAGCGGATGCTGGCCACCGTCCCCCGGTGCAGGGGGGCGTACTGATGCTCGATGCGCATCGTCACCAGGGCCCGACCGTGGCTCGGCCGCACCCCGGTGACCTGCCCCACCCGGACGCCGGCCACGACCACGTCGGCCCCTTTGGTCAGACCGTTGGCGTCGGCGAAGGCGGCGCCCAGGGTGTAGTCGCGGGCGGGTGGCCAGCCCGGGCTCAGGTTGAAGGGGAGCCCGAAGCTCAGATTGATGCTGGCCGCGGCCACGATCACCGCCAGCACCAGGGCCAGCAGGCCGCAGCCGGCCAGGTAGGGGTTGCCGCGGGTGAGCCTCATCCGCCCCCTCCCGAGCAGCTCGCGCTGGGCGAGAAGCTGCCCGTGCTCGGTCCCACCAGGACCGGGTCGACGCGGAGCATGAAGCCCGCCCCGTCGGTGGCGCCCGCCGGCTGCCGGTAGGAGGTGGCGCTGCGCATCTCGTCCAGCAACACCAGCAGGTTCTGCATACAGGGGTTGATGATGGTGAAGGAGGTGGTGCTCGCCTCCTCGAAGGGACGCAGCTGGTCGAGCAGGGAGGGGAGGTCCTGGAGCACCTGCCGCACGTCCTGCTGGTGGCCGTCGAGGGCGGAGTTGGTCTCCCCCAGCGAGCGGTTGGCGTGCGTGAGCAGCGACTGCAGCCCCTGCTGGTGCTGGGCCAGGGTGTCCAGGACCGTGGCCCCGTTGCTGAGGTCGCCGCGCAGGGCCCCGTCCTCGCCGGCCACCATCGAGGCCACCCGGTCGAACTCGGCCTGGAGCTCGTCCAGCTGCCGTGTCTCCTGGTCCAGGGCGGCCGTGGTCCCGGCCAGGTTGGAGGAGATCTGAGGCAGCTGCTGGAGCACCTGGTTCACGTCCTGGCCGCGGCCCTGGAGGGCCACGCCCCCCTGGCGAGCCAGGGTCTGCAGCTCCTGGCGGGTGTGGGGATCGAAGATGTCGGTGACCTGGTCCAGGCTGACCGGGGACTCGGTGTCCTGGAGGGGGATAACGCCCCCCGAGGGGATGGCCTGCCCCGAGCGCGTCGGCTCCAGCTGGACCAGCATCGTGCCCAGCACGCCCTCGGGCCGGATGACGGCCCGGGTGCCCCGGCGCAGCGGTGTGTAGCGGTGGTCGATCTCGAGGTCGGCGATGGCGCCCGCCGCCCCGGTGTCGGGGGCGAGCCGGACCCCCGCCACCTGGCCCACGGTCACGCCGCCCATGGTCACCTGGTTGCCCGCGACCAGCCGCTCGACGGAGAGGAAGTACGCGTGCACCACGTAGGGTCTGGTCGCCACCCACAGGCTCCACCCGGAGACGCCGATCGCGACCGCCAGCCCCGCCGCCGCCAGCCTGGCGATCACCGGGGCAACCCCAGCAACATCTGGACCACGGCCGGGATGACCTCCCCGGCCGCATCCCTGGAGGACACCTGGCCGGGGACGGCCGCGGGCGGCGGGGACGGCGCCGGAGGGGGGGCCACCTGCCCGGCCGTTCCGCCGTTCGAGGCCGGAGCCGGCAGCGGCGGCGTCACCGCGGTCGCCAGGTCGATGATGGGCGTGATCCGGAAGGAGTGCCCGAGGCTGTCGTTCTGGGAGAAGGCCGAGAGCCACTCCTGGGCCAGGGTGAGGGCCTGCGGGTAGCTCACCTCGAGCTGGTTGCTCGGGTAGTTGATCTGGGCCAGCAGCAGCTCCGGCAGGAGCCGATCCACGGTCGGGTTGAGCTGCGAGAGCAGCGCCTGGCCACTCTGCAGCGTGCCCGGCGCCTTCGCCAGCGAGGCCCGGTCGGCCGGGGTCAGGCCCTGGAGGATCTGGTCCAGCGAGATCATCAGCGTGTTCGCCTGCCGGACGGTGCCGGCCAGGTCCTGATCCCGCTGGGCGACGGCGCCCACCGCCTGGTCACCGCTGTCCACCACCTCCCCCAGCGCCTGTTGCTCGTCGGCCAGCGCCCGCATGATGACGGCCAGGTCGATCAGGATCCGGTCCAGGTCCTGCTGGCGCCGGTCGGTGACCTGGACCACCGGACGGAGGTTGGCCACCGTCTGGTCGACCTCGGGCAGGGAGGTGTTGAGGTCCGAGGCCCGGTCGTCGACGGCCACGCCCAGCTCGCGCAGGGACTGCGTGACCGCGGCCCGGGTCTGGGGATCGAACGTGTTCAGGATCTGGTCGATCTCCACCGCCTGCCCGGTGGCGGAGCGGGGGATGACGTAACCATCGGGGGCCACCGGCGCGTTCGATCCCGGCTTGCGCACCAGCTCGACGTAGTCCTCGCCGAGCAGCGACTTGGGCCGAACGTAGGCCTGCACGTCGGTGCGGAGCCGCACCCCGGGGTCGATGCGCATGGTCACCAGGGAGCCCTGGTGGCCGTCGCTGGCGACGCTCAGGACCACGCCCACGCGCACCCCGGAGACGTCGACGTCGGCCTGGGGGACCAGGCCCTGGGCGTCGGCGAAGTCGGCTTTCAGCAACGTGCCCCGCTCCAGGGGCGTCGGCAGCCCCATGTTCGTCGCCAGGTAGCCGAGACCGCCCAGGCAGAGGACGGCGAAGCCGGCCACCAGGGCCAGGTCGGCCAGCGCCCGGCGTCTCATCGGCCGCCTCCCTGGAGCAGCGGCTGGCTGATGGTGCCCAGGCCGCCGCTGACCGGGTACACGCGCCACTCGTGGTTTCCGTGCTCATCGGTGGCGCTCATCACCGAGGCCAGCTCCTGGAAGAGCTCGCTGATCGAGCCGGTGTGCGGCGAGACGCTGCCGAAGATCACGTCCGCGTTGGCCGTGTAGGCGGCGGCACTGTCGATGAACCCCGGCGACTGCTGCACGGCCTGGTGCAGCCCGGGCGCGTTGCGCGAGAGCGCCTGGTCCAGGATCGCCATCACCTCGTTCTCGTGCACGAAGAGGTCCTGCAGGCTCTGCTCGTGGGCGGCCAGGGCCCGCATCACCTGGTCCCAGTTCTGGATCAGGGACCGCAGCTGATCGTGCCACGCCGCCAGCGTCTCCAGCACCTTGCGGAGCTCGGTCAGCAACGAGCCCAGGTTGCCCTCCTGGGCGGCCAGGGACCCGGCCACGGTCTCCAGCGACTGCGCCACCTGGCGCAGCGAGGCGGCCTCGGCGTTGACGTCCTGGCCGCGCCCGTCGACCGACTCGCCCAGGTTGTCGATCAGCGACACGAGCTGGTCGCGGGTGCTCTGGTCGAGCACGTCGAGCACCTCGTCGATCTCGACCGGGGTCAGGGTGCGGGAGCGGGGGATGGTCCCACCCTGGGCCAGCGGACCCGCCCCCGCGGTTCCCCGATTGAGCTCCACGTAGGTCTCGCCGAGCAGGTTCTTGACCTTGATCATGGCGCGGGCGTCGCGGTACAGGGGCGCGTACTGCTGGTGGATGAGGAGGTCGACCCGTGCCCCCTGCCGGTCCGGGGCCACCGAGCCGATCTGGCCCACCGGCACCCCGCTGATCGTGACCTCATCGCCCGTGACCAGGTCGGTGGCGGTGCTGAAGAGCGCCTGCACGTGGTAGACGGGCTGGAGGAAGAACTGACCGCCCATCTGCACGACCAGGTAGGCGAGGACGACCAGGCTGACGAGGGCGTAGGCGGCGCAGACGGGCAGGTTCCAGCGGCTCCTCACGGCAGCGTCCCCCCGAGAAGAAAGCCCAGGATACCTCGATGGAGGAGGGCCTGATCGCTCTCGGTGCCGGACGCGGCGGCGCCCGTCGGCCCCACCGGGGTCCCGACCACGGGCAGGCTCCGGGTCACGGGCAGCTGCGCCAGCGGCCCGGTGAGCTGAGGGCAGACGCCCGCGCTGCTGCAGCCCACGACCAGGGAGATGCGGGTGGCGTAGCCGGTGGCGTCCCTCCCCCCGAAGACGACCGGTCCCCGGTCGATGCCCTCGACCAGCGTGTTCAGGTGGGGCAGCAGGGCGTTGGAGTCGGTGGTCAGGTTGGCCAGCAGGAGCCGTCCCTGCCCGACCGTCACCGGGAGGGCACCGAAGATGCCGGAGAGGCTCCCTTCGGTGCCGTCGAGGCCCTGGGAGAGACGGGCCAGGGCGGCCTTGGCGTCGACGATCGCCCGCTCGAGCTGGGCCTGCTGCTGGCTCAGGTTGGCCAGCAGCTGCTCGGTGTTCTGGATCAGCACCGACAGCTCCTGGCGGCGGTCGCTCCGGGCCAGCTCGCCCAGGACCAC
>JAJPKS010000154.1 GCA_021323605.1 Bacillota bacterium
ATGTTCATCGCCTTCGGCATCCAGACCCTGACCATCCTGGGCTGGGTGATGACCATCGGCAACCCGGTCCTGTTCGTGGTCCTGACCGGGCTGGCCTACTTCTCCTGGGGCGAGATCTTCTCGCTCTTCCCGGCCACGGTGGGCGACCTCTTCGGCAAGGCCAACGCCACCACCAACTACGGCATGCTCTACACCGCCAAGGGGCTGGCCTCCATCTTCGCCGGGCCGGTGGCGGCCCTGGCCGCGGCCGGGACCACGGGCTGGATCCCGGTCTTCTACGCCATGGCCGCCTGCAGCGGGGTGGCGGCCATCCTGGCCCTGGTCCTGATCAAGCCCATCGCCCGCCGGGCGGTGGCCTACGAGGGCCGGGTCGCGGTCGAGGTGGCCGGGAGCTGAGACCGAGCCCTGGGTTCCGGCCCCGGCCGGGGCCGGAACCCAGCCCGGATCAGCCCGAGGGGGTGCTCGCCCGTCTGGGTGGGAGGGCCGTGGCCCGAAGCGCCCGCCCGTACCGCTGGCGCCCCAACCCGGGCGTGCCCGGCCCCGAGAGGTCCCAGCCCTCGCGGTGCGGGTTGCGGAAGCCCCTCCAGACCACGGTGGTCGCCGTGACCTCGATCCGGGCCGCGAGCGGCCGGCGGCGGGCGGTGCCGCCCGCACATCCGAGGAGGTCGGGGGTCGCCCTCACCTTCGAGGCCCCATCCCCCGGGCTCGCCCGGGACGTGACGGGCGAGCGGACATCGACGTCGGCGTCGAGGTCCACGTGCCGTCCGGCGAGATGCGGGGTACCCCGTCGCCACGACGAAGGGCCGCTCCACCCGGCGCGCCGGGTCCTGGAGGAGGACACCGTCGACGTCGAGGTCGACGACGCCCCGGACGAGGGTCCGGTTCGCATGGGACCCCCGGCTCGACGCGGAACTCGATCCGGTGCAGGTCCACGGTCCGGTACCGACCGGGGGCTTTTGGGGAGGGACGGACGAGGCTACGATGCACCCTGATGCTGTCCACCCGGGCGGTGCCGGCACTCTCGCCGGCGCCCCACGTCCCCGATCGGCGGTGAGTTCCGCGGTGCCCGATCGAGCCGGGGGAACGACCCGCGCGTGAGCGCCCTGGAGGCCGTCTTCCGGCCCGGCTCGGTGGCGGTCTACGGGGCCTCCCGGCACCCGGCCAAGCTCGGCCACGTCCTGCTCCGCAACGTCCTCACCGGCGGCTTCGAGGGCCGGGTGGTCGCGGTCAACCCGAGCCGGGAGGAGGTGCTGGGGCGACGCTCCGTGGACCGGCTCGGGGAGCCGGTCGACCTGGCCCTGATCTCGGTGCCGGCGAGGGCGGTGCCGGCGGCGGTCGAGGACGCCGCCCGGGCCGGCTGCCGGGCGGCGATCGTGCTCTCCAGCGGGTTCGGCGAGACCGGCCCGGAGGGGAAGTGGGTCGAGGAGCGGATGCGGGGGCTGGCCCGGGCGGCGGGCATGCGGCTGGTGGGGCCCAACTGCATGGGGGTGGTCTCGCGGTTGCCGGGCGGCTGGTTCAACGGCAGCTACTTCTGGCGGCTGCCGGGCGCCGCCGGCCCGGTCAGCCTGGTCTCCCAGTCGGGCGCCTTCGGGGGCATGTTCTTCGCCGAGGCCCGCCGCCGGGGTCTGGGGGTGGCCCGCTTCCTCTCCGTCGGCAACTCGGCCGACGTCGAGCTGACCGAGGTGCTGGAGTGGCTGGCGGACGACCCGGCCACGGGCGTGGTGGGCGTGTTCGCCGAGGGCTTCCGGGACGGCCGACGCTTCGTGGCCGCGGCGGAGCGGTGCACGGCGCGCAAGCCGGTGGTGGTGCTCAAGGCGGGCAAACAGGCGGCTGGGGCGCGGGCGGCCGCCTCCCACACCGGCTCCCTGGCCGGCAGCCACGGGGCGGCGCGGGCCGCCTTCCGGCGCGCGGGGGTGATCGAGGCGGTCGACTCCGACCACTTCTTCGATCTGCTCTCGGCCCTGGCCGCCTCCACCGTGCCGGCCGGACCGAGCCTGGCCGTTCTGACCATCAGCGGCGGCCCCGGGGTGCTCGCCGCCGACGCCGCCGAGCGGCTCGGCCTGCGCCTGCCGCCGCCCTCGGAGGCCACCCGGGCCCGCATCCGCGAGCTGGCCCCGCCCTTCGCCGCCGGCGGCAACCCGGTCGACCTCACCCCCCAGTGCCCGCCGGCCGGCTTTCCGGCCGCGGTCCGGGCGGTGTTCGAGGACCCGGCCTACGACGGGGTCGTCGTCATCGACTGCGGCCTCGACGTCGCCGAGCTGGGACGGGGGGTGGCGGAGGCGGCGGCGGCCACCGGCAAGCCGGTCACCGCCTTCGTGCTGGAGGCGCCCCGGGTGGAGGAGGCGCTGCGGGCCGCGGGCATCCCCTTGCTCCCCTCGCCGGAGCGGGCGGTGGCCGCCTACCGGGCCCGCGTGGCCGTGGCTCCGCGCCCGGACCGCGAGGCCGGCTGATGGCCGCCTTGAGCGAGTGGGAGAGCAAGCTGGCCCTGGGCGACGTGCCCCGGCCCCGCGAGCGGCTGACGGCCACGGCGGCCGAGGCGGTGGCCTTCGCCCGGACGCTGGGGGGTCCGGTGGTGGCCAAGGCCTCGGGCCCGGTCCACAAGACCGAGCGGGGCGGGGTGCGCACCAGGCTCGGCCCGGAGGGGCTGGCCTCGGTCTGGGAGGAGCTGGCGGCGCTCGGCGACGGGCGGGTGCTGGTGGCGGAGCAGGTGGAGGCCGACTACGAGCTGATCGTGGGCGGCGTCCGCGACCCGCAGTTCGGTCCCGTGGTCTCGGTGGGTCTGGGGGGTGTCGCCGCCGAGCTGCTCCGGGACGTCACCTTCCTCCTCGCCCCGCCCCGTCCGGGGGAGCTGGAGCTGGCCCTGGCCGAGCTGCGCTGCGCCCCCCTGCTCCGGGGCTGGCGGGGGGCGCCGCCCGCCGATCGGGCCGAGCTGACGCGGATCGTGGCCGCGGTCTCGCGCCTGCTGGAGGAGGACGAGGAGGTGGTCGAGGTGGACTGCAACCCGGTCATGGTCAGGGGCGGCCGGCCGCTGGTGGTCGACGCCCTGGTGGTGCGCCGATGAGCCGCGAGGAGGGAGCCGGGTGGGGTCTCAACTGGACGGTCACCCACGCCTACCGGGGGTCGCCCTTCTACCGGCGGCTGCTCGACGAGGCGGGGGTGGACCCGGCCCGCGTCCACGCCCTGGAGGACCTGCGCCGGCTCCCCTTCACCACCAAGGAGCAGCTGCGGGAGACCTACCCCCTCGGCTTCACCGCCGTGCCCCCCGAGCGGATCGTGCGCGTCCACGCCTCCTCGGGCACCACCGGGCGGCGGATCGTGGCCACCTATACCCGGCGCGACCTCGAGGACTGGACGGAGATGTTCAGGCGCTGCTACGAGTACGCCGGGGTCACCCCCGAGGACCGGGTCCAGGTCACGCCCGGCTACGGGCTCTGGACGGCCGGGATCGGCTTCCAGCTCGGCGCCGAGCGCCTGGGGGCGATGGTGGTACCCACCGGGCCGGGCAACCTCGACCTCCAGTTCGAGTTCCTGATCGACTTCCGCTCCACCGTGTTCTGCGCCACCTCCTCCTTCGGCCTGCTGATCGCCGAGGAGGCGGAGCGGCGGGGGCTGCGCGAGCGGCTGGCGCTCCGGGTGGGGATCTTCGGCTCCGAGCGCTGGGGGGAGGGCATGCGGGGCCGGATGCGGGAGCTGCTGGGCATCGACTGCTACGACATCTACGGGCTCACCGAGCTGTACGGGCCGGGCACCGGTATCGACTGCCGCCACCACCTCGGCATCCACTACTGGGACGATTACTACGTGATCGAGATCGTGGACCCGGAGACGGGGCGGGCGCTGCCCGAGGGCGAGGAGGGCGAGATCGTGGTCACCACCCTGCGCAAGGAGGCCATGCCCCTCATCCGCTACCGCACCCGCGACCTCTCCCGTCTCCTCCCCGGCCCCTGCCCCTGCGGCTCGCCCCACCCCCGCATCGCCCGCCTGACCGGCCGCACCGACGACATGGTCAAGGTGCGGGGGGTGCAGGTCTACCCGGCCCAGGTCGAGGCCGTGCTGGCCTCGATCCCCGGGCTGGGCACCGAGTACCAGATCCGGCTGCACCGCGAGGGCGGACGCGACGTCTTCCGCCTGGTGGCGGAGGCGGCGGCCGCGACCTGGCCCGAGGACCTGGGCCGGCGGCTGGCCGACCTGGTGCGGGATAGGGTGGGCGTGCGGCCCGAGGTGGAGCTGCTCCCGCCCCGCTCCCTGCCCCGCTCGGAGCGGAAGACACGGCGGGTCTTCGACGAGCGCGGTGACTGAGCCCCGGCCCCTGCGCGTGGTCGGCCGTTCCGTCCCCCGGCTCGACGGTCGGGAGAAGGTGCTGGGCCGCACCCGCTACGCCAGCGACCTGGAGCTGCCGGGCATGCTGGTGGGCAAGATCCTGCGCAGCCCCTACCCCCACGCCCGGATCGTGTCCGTGGACGTCTCCCGGGCGGAGCGCCTGCCCGGCGTCCACGCCGTGATCCACGCCGGCAACGTCGTCCAGCGCCCCTTCGGCTACGGCCTCGACAACCTCCCCCTGAAGGCGGAGAAGGTGCGCTGCGTGGGCGACGAGGTGGCGGCGGTGGCGGCGGAGAGCGAGGACGCGGCCCTGGCCGCCCTGGACGCGATCGAGGTCGTCTACGAACCCCTGGAGGCGGTCTACGACCCCTTCGAGGCGCTCCGGGACGGGGCCGTGCAGGTGCACGACGAGCGGCCCGAGGTGGACCACAACGTCTCCATGCGCTGGGACTACGAGCACGGCGACCTGGCCGAGATGGAGCGGCGCTCGGCGGTGATCGTGGAGGGCACCTACTCCTCGCCCCTCTCGGCCCCGGCCTCGATCGAGACCCACGTCTGCACGGCGGCCTTCGACGCCGACGGCCACCTGACGGTGTGGACCGGGGTCCACATGGCCTTCATGTACCGCAAGGCCATCGCCGACGCCCTGGGGCTGGACTGGAAGCGGATCACGGTCGTCCAGCCCCCGATCGGGGGCTCCTTCGGGGGCAAGATCGACATCGACCCCATCGACCTCATCACCGTGCTGCTGGCCCGGGCCTCGGGCCGGCCGGTCAAGGTCTGGTTCAGCCGTGAGGAGGAGTTCACCGGGTCGCGGGTCCGCCAGCCCATGCACATCCGGCTCCGGACCGGGGCCGACGCCGAGGGCAACCTCCTCTTCCGGGAGGCCGACATCGTCTCCGACAACGGCGCCTACAACGCCTGGGGTTCCCATGCCCTGTTGGTGGTCATGCAGACCATCAGCTCGCTCTACCGGGTGCCGGCGGTCCGGATGCGCTCCCGGGTCGTCTACACCAACAAGATGTACGGCGGCTCGGTGCGCGGTTTCGGCAACCCCGAGGCCACCTTCGCCGTGGAGTCGCAGACCGAGGAGATCGCCGAGGCGCTGGGCATCGATCCCATCGAGCTGCGGCTGCGCAACGCCAACCGCCCCGGCGAGGTCACCCCCCAGGGCATGCGCATCACCTCCTGCGGGCTCGCCGAGTGTCTGGAGACGGTGCGCCGCCGCTCGGGCTGGGAGGGGCGGCGGGGCCGCCTGCGCGGCGCACGCCGGGGGCTGGGCGCGGCCTGCTTCCTCCACGTCGGCGGCGGCGCCCGCATCTACCCCTCGGACGGCTGCGGCACCATCGCCCGGATCGACGAGGCGGGCGGCGTGACCGTGATCTCGGGCGCCACCGAGCTGGGCCAGGGCTCGGAGACGGTGCTGGCCATGATCACCGCCGAGGAGCTGGGGGTACCGCTCTCAGCGGTCACCGTGCGCCAGGCGGACACCGAGGTCAAGCCCTGGGACGTGGGCGCCCACGCCTCCCGCACCACCTTCGTGGCCGGGAACTCGGCCCGGCTGGCCGCGGCCGAGCTCCGGCGCAAGCTGCTGGAGACGGCGGCCGAGGTGCTGGAGGCGGCTCCCGAGGACCTGGAGCTGGTCGACGGCGTGGTCTCGGTCCGGGGGGTGCCGGAGCGGTCCATCCCCTACGAGAAGGTGGCACGCCGACGGCTGCTCCGCCAGGGCGGCGACACCCTGATCGCCACCGCCTTCTACGCCCCGCCCACCGAGCCCCAGGGCCCGGGCTACCTGGGCAACATCTCCGCCGCCTACGGCTTCGGCGCCCACGTGGCCGAGGTCGAGGTCGACGTCGAGACCGGGCTCGTGACCGTGCTCGGGCTGTGGACGGCCCACGACGTGGGCCGGGCCATCAACCCGGCGGGCGTGGAGGGGCAGATCCTGGGCGGGGCGGTGATGGGGCTGGGGCTGGCCCTGACCGAGGAGCTGCGCCTCACCCCAGAGGGCGGGCTGATGCTGCCCTCGCCCCGGGAGTACGGGATGCTGACCGCGCGCGGGGTCCCGCCCATCACCGTGGACCTGGTCGAGACCGTGGACCCGGAGGGGCCGTTCGGGGCCAAGGGGGTGGGAGAGGCGGGGCTGATCCCGGTGGCGGCGGCGGTGGCCAACGCGGTCGCGGACGCGGTCGGCATCCGCCCCCGCAGCTACCCGCTGGCTCCCTGGAAGGTCCTGGAGTGGATCCGGCGCGGGGAGCGGTCGCGGGTGGTGCGGCGGCAGGGGCCGCCGGGCCGTGCGCGGACCGGGCCGGGGGCACCGCCGGCCCGTACCGAGCGGCTAGCCTGAGGCCATGCGGATCGCGATCGTCTCCGACGTCCACGGCAACCTGGCCGCCCTGGAGGCGGTGATCGCCGACCTGCGCCAGGCGGCGCCGGACCTGGTCGTGCACGGGGGCGACCTGGCCCTCAACGGGCCCCGGCCGGCGGAGTGCGTGGATCGCATCCGCGAGCTGGGCTGGCCGGGGGTGGTGGGCAACACCGACCAGGCGCTCTGGTGGATGCCGCCGGGGCTGCCCGAGAACACGGTCCGGGTCTTCGCCCGGCTGGTCGAGCGGACGGCGGAGTTGCTCGGCGAGGGGCGGATCGGCTGGCTGCAGCGCCTGCCGGCGGAGTGGCGCCGGGAGGACGAGATCGCGCTCGTGCACGCGGTGCCGGGCGACACCTGGAAGGGGGTGATGCCCGACGCCCCCGACCAGGAGCTGGAGCGGTGGTACGGATCGCTGGGGGCGGCGCTGGCCGTCTACGGCCACATCCACCGCCCCTACGTGCGCCGGCTGGGCCGGCTCACGGTCGCCAACTCGGGCAGCGTCGGCCTCCCCTACGACGG
>JAJPKS010000082.1 GCA_021323605.1 Bacillota bacterium
GCGACCATCCTCGAGGGCTGCCTCACCGACGGCACCTTCCGCTTCCACGGGGACGGCGAGGACTACGGCGCCATGTGCATGCTGGGCACCTTCTCCCAGTGGTCGGTGGTCTCCGAGTACTCCTGCGTGCCGGTGGCCGCGGACCTGCCCCTGGAGAAGGCGGTGCTGGTGGGCTGCGGGGTCCCCACCGGCTGGGGCTCGTCCGTCTACGCGGCCGGGGTTCGGCCGGGGGACACGGTGGTCATCTACGGCATCGGCGGCATCGGCATCAACGCCGTCCAGGGGGCGAGGCACGCCGGGGCGACCAACATCGTGGCCGTGGACCCGCTCGCCAACAAGCGCGAGAAAGCCGAGGAGCTGGGCGCCACCCACAGCGCGGCCGACGCCGGCGAGGCCCAGAACCTCGTCCTCCAGCTCACCAACGGGGTGGGGGCGGACCACGCCATCGTCACCGTGGGGGTGGTCGACGAGGACGTGGTGGAGGCCGCCTTCAACGTGGTCCGCAAGGGCGGCGACGTGACCGTGACCGGCCTCGCCGACCCCATGAAGAAGACGGTCCACCTCTCCGGCGGTATTCTGACCCTGTTCCAGAAGACCGTCCGCGGCACCCTCTTCGGGTCCGCCAACCCCATCTACGACATCACCAAGATGCTCGACCTGTACCGGGCCGGCTCGCTCAAGCTCGATGAGCTGATCACCCGCACCTACCGGCTGGAGGAGATCAACCAGGGCTACCAGGACCTCCTCGACGGCAAGAACATCAGGGGCGTGATCATCCACGAGCACTGATCTCCACGGCCGCCTGACCCGCGCCCTGGAGCGGGTGGAGCGCAACGTCGTCGGCCTGCGCCGGGAGGCGGAGGTTCTCTGCGTCGCCCTCGGCGCGGGCCGGCACATCGTGCTCGAAGGACCTCCCGGGACCGGCAAGTCGACGCTGCTACGGACCCTGGCCGAGGCGGCCGGGATGGGGCTGGTCTTCGTCGAGGGCAACGCCGAGCTGACGCCGGCCCGTCTGCTCGGCCACCACGACCCCGCCCTCGTGCTCCAGGGCGGCTACCGTCCCGAGGCCTTCGTGGAGGGGCCACTGCTGCGCGCCCTGCGCGAGGGGCTGCTGCTCTACGTCGAGGAGCTGAACCGGGTCCCCGAGGAGACCCTGAACGTGCTCATCACCGCCCTCTCCGAGGGCGAGGTCCACGTCCCCCGCCTGGGCATGGTTCGGGCGGCCACCGGTTTCCGGCTGGTGGCGGCCATGAACCCCTTCGACGCCGTGGGCACGGCCCGCATCGGCCAGGCCGTCTACGACCGGGTCTGCCGCATCGCCGTCCCCTACCAGGACGAGGAGGCCGAGCGCGAGATCGTGGCCCGGGCCACGGGCCTGGTCTCGGCCCACACCCCCCTGGCCGTGGCCGTGGCCCGGGCCACCCGCCACCACCCCGATGTGCGCATGGGCTCCTCGGTGCGGGGTGCCATCGACATGGTCCACCTGGCCGAGGGGCTGGCCCGGATGCGCGGCGAGGCGGCGGCCTCGCGCTCGACCCTGCTCGACGCCGCCCTGGCCGCCTTCTCGGGCCGGATCCGGCTCGACGAGGGCTGCGGTCGCCGCCCCGAGGAGGTGGTGACGGAGATCCTCGACCGGCTCCTGGAGGCACCGGCCGCTCCGGAGAAGGGGCCGGCGGACGCCGGGCCGGACCCCGCCCCCTCGCGGGGCGGCGGCCGGGTCCTGGCCGGTCCCGAGGCGGAGCGCGCGGTGCGCGAGGACGGCCGCCGGACCCGGGGCCGGGAGGAGCTGGCGGCGGCCCATCCCGAGTTCCGGACGCTCTCGCCCGCCCTGGGGCGGCTGGAGGAGTCGGCGCTGGAGGAGATGCGCCGCCGGGACCCGGAGCGGGCGTTGGCGGTGCTCTGCGAGCTGGCCGCCGCCACCGACCGGGAGCTGCGCCGGCGCGCCCGGCGGCTGGCGGCGCGGGTCTTCGTCCGTATGGCCCGCGAGGGCCGGCCGGCGCGGAGCGGCTACCGTCGGCTCGCCGTGCGGGCCGGCGCCGCCGAGGGGGACCTGGACCTGGAGCGGACCCTGGAGCGGGCCGGGGGTCGCCCCCGGCACACCGAGGAGCTGGTCCTCCGGGGCTGGGAGGCGAACCGCATCGCCGCCTGCCTGCTCATCGACCGCAGCGGCTCCATGCGCGGCTCCGGCCTGGCCCTGGCCGCGCTGGCCGCGGCTGGTCTGGCCCTGGCCACCGGGGAACGGGCCGACTGCAGCCTGATCGCCTTCAACCGCGACGCCGTCGTCCTCCAGGCCCAGGGCCAGCGCCGGGCCCCCGAGGAGCTGGTCGACGACATCCTCTCCCTGCGCGCCGGCGGGACCACCGACCTGGCCCTGGCTCTGCGCACGGCCGCGGCCCAACTGGCCAGGGCCAGCGCCTCGGAGCGGGTGGCGGTGGTGATGAGCGACTGTCTCCCCACCACCGGGGACGACCCGCTGGACGCCCTGGGCGGCATCGACCGGGTGCACGTGCTCGGCACCAGCCATGAGCCGGAATCGGTGCAGCGCGGGCGCGAGCTGGCCCGGCGAGCCGGTGGCCGCTACCTGCCGGCGGCGACCCTGGCCGAGCTGGGCGCCAACCTGGCCACGGTGCTGGCCTGAACCCGGCCTCCGTCCCGGATCGCGCGGGGCCAGGCCCGGGAGCCGCGGCCCGGTGTGGCGGCCGGTAGCATAGGCCCCACCGGGGTCCCCGGGGCGGATCGTGTGGGAGGAGGCGAGATGAGCGAAGCGACGCGCACCCGGCCGCTGACCGGTCGCGAGTACCTCCAGAGCTTGAGGGACGGGCGGGAGGTCTACATCGACGGGGAGCGGGTCCAGGACGTCACCTCCCATCCCGCCTTCCGCAACGCCGCCCGCTCCATCGCCCGCCTCTACGACGCGCTCCACGCCCCCGAGACCCGCGACCTCATGACCGGGGAGGACCGCCTGGGCATCCGCACCCACCGCTTCTTCATGCCCTCGTACTCGACCCAGGACCTGCTCGCCTCCCGGGAGGCGATCGCCCACTGGTCACGGCTGTCCTACGGCTACATGGGCCGGACGCCCGACTACAAGGCCGCCTTCATGGCCAGCCTCGGCGCCGACCCCGACTGGTGGGCCCCGTTCGAGGAGAGCGCCCGGCGCTGGTACCGCACCTACGCCGAGCAGGCGCTCTTCCTCAACCACGTGCTCATCAACCCGCCCATCGACCGCAACAAGGCCGTGCACGAGGTGGAGGACGTCTACGTGCACGTCGTGGCCGAGCGCGACGACGGCATCGTGGTCTCGGGGGCCAAGATGCTGGCCACCGGCTCCGTCCTCACCCATGCCACCTTCGTGGCCCAGAACAGCGCCGTCCAGCTGGAAGAGGGCAAGGCCGAGGACTACGCCCTGGTCTTCATCGCGCCCATGGACACCCCCGGCAAGAAGCTCATCTGCCGGAACTCGTACGAGCTGAGCGCGCGTTCCCCCTGGGACAACCCCCTCTCCAGCCGCTTCGATGAGAACGACGCCGTGGTCGTCTTCGACCGCGCTTTCATCCCCTGGGAGAACGTGCTCGTCCACCGCGACGTCAGGAAGGCGACCGCCTTCTACGCCCAGTCCGGCTTCATGCCCAGGTACACGCTGCAGTCGGGGACCCGGCTGGCGGTCAAGCTGGACTTCCTCTGTGGGCTCCTGGTCCGCGGCCTCAAGGCCAACGGCACCTACGACTTCCGGGGCGTGCAGGCCAGACTCGGTGAGCTGGTGGGCTGGCGCAACCTGATCTGGGCGCTGACCTCGACCCTGTGCCACGAGCCGATGCCGGGACCGGGAGGCAGCGTGGTCCCCAGGCTCGAGTACGCGACCCTGATCCGCCTCTTCGGGAGCATGGCGGTGCCGCAGGCGCGCTCGATCTTCGCCGAGATCCTGGGTGGCGCCCCCCTGGCCATCCCCTCCAGCCACCGCGACCTTCAGAACCCCGAGCTGCGGCCGCTCATCGACCGCTTCTACCGGGGCTCGGTGGGCGACGCCCACGACCGGATCAAGCTCTACAAGCTGCTCTGGGACGCCATCGGCAGCGAGTTCGGCTCCCGGCACGAGTGGTACGAGATCAACTACGGCGGCAACCAGGAGCAGATGCGGCTGGACATGGTCCGCTTCGCCGATGCCCGGGGGCTGCTGGACGAGTTCGACGCCCTGGTCGAACGGTGCCTGTCCGAGTACGACCTGGAGGGCTGGCGCTCGGACACCTGGCTGGGCGCGGACGACCGCCCGGCCTGAGGTTCGGGCCGCTCCCCCCGTCAGCTCGGCCCCTGGGGGATGGGAGGCTCCGCTCCGCTCCCCGCCGGTAGGGCCCCCTCTGCGGCCGTCGTGCGCCCACGCGCCCCCAGCTGAACCAGGACGATCCCGGCCAGGGCGCCGAGCATGCCCGCCCACTGCTGCGGGCTCGGCGCCTGGTGCAGCCAGGGCCAGGCGATCAGCGCCGTCTCGATCGGACCGAGACCCAGCAACACGTTGACCTCGAAGGCGCGGAGGTGGCGGAGGGCCTGGTTCCAGAGCAGGTAGGCCAGGGTGGTGTTGGCCAGCGCCAGCCACGCCACCAGGCCGGCGAACCAGAGACTGGGACGGGGGCCGCCCTGGGTGAGCAGGCCGAGGCCGAGCAGGACGCCACCGCCGATCACGAGGGGCCAGGCGGTCAGGGGCACGACCCCGATCCGGCCGTCGCGGGCCAGCGCCCGGGCCAGCACGCTGTAGCCGGCGAAGGCCACGGCCGCGGCCAGCGCGGCCAGCAGCCAGATCGGGCCGGTGTCCTCGGGAACGCCGAAGTAGAGGAGCAGGCTCAGGGCGGCGACCCCGATGCCCACCACCTGGAGCGGCCGCGGCCACTCCCTCAGCACCGCCATGCCCACCACCAGCACCAGGAGCGGCTGCTGATTGAAGATGAGGGAGACGGTGGTGGGATGGACGTGGGTCAGTGCGGTGAAGAGGAGGCCGTTGGCCACCGGGTAGGCGAGCAGGCCGGCGGCCGCCAGCAGCAGCCAGGTCCTGGCCCCCCCCACCCTCGCCCCCCCGCGCGCGAGCAGCGGCACCAGGGGGAGGGCGGCCAGGGAGTAGCGGAGGCCGGCCAGGGTCAGCGGCCCGGCGCCGACCAGCGCCAGGTCGATCAGGACGAATGAGGATCCCCAGATGGCACTGGTCGCCAGGCCCGCCGCCAGCGCCAGCCAGCGGGCACGCCGGGACGGCTGCCGGCTCACGGTCGTCGCCATGGTCTCCATTGAAGCCGGCCGGGCGGCCGTCCGTCGCCGCCGGGCCCACGCCGGCAACCGGGACGCGTCGTCGCTCCGGACCGTGGGGTCCGTGTCGAGGACGGCGACCGTCCCCGTGATCCGCTCCACGGGCGCGCTCGGGCCACCCGGTGCATCGGCTCGGGCGACCGCACCCGTCCGAAGAGCCACCGGTGTTCCGACGTAGAGTGGCTTCGTGGAGAGGCTGCTCGAGCGCGAGCGCGAGCTGGCCGCGCTCGAGGCGCTGCTGCGGCGCGGCGGGGTCCTCGTGGTCGAGGGCCGGACGGGTATCGGCAAGACGTCACTGGTCGAGGCGACGTGCCGGCGCGCGAACGCGCTCGGCCATGAGATCCTGCGCGCCCGTGGATCGGAGCTCGAGGCGGAATTCGCGTTCGGCGTGGTGCGTCAGCTGTTCGAGCGGCGCCTGGCGGGGAGCGAGGCGGATGAGCGCGAGGTGCTGCTCGCCGGACCTGCCGCCGCAGTCCGACCGCTGCTCCTGGGCCAGCCCGTCGCCGCGTCGGCCCACGACAGTTCGTTCGCCGTCGTGCACGGCCTGTACTGGCTGGCCGCCAACCTCGCGGCCCGGCGGCCATCGCTGATCGCCGTCGACGACGCGCACTGGGCCGACGAGCCCTCCCTGCGCTGGCTGGCCTACCTCGCGCCGCGGCTGGAGGGGCTGCCACTCGCGATGCTGGTCACACTGCGACCGGGCGAGCCGGCGTCGAGCGGGGCGCCGCTGCTGGGGGTGCGCGCGGAGGCGACGGCGGTCCTGCGCCCGGCGCTGTTGAGCGAGGGCGCCGTGAGCGTGGTCGTGCGCGCGACGGCCGGCAGCGGGACGAGCGACGAGCTGTGCGCGGCCCTCTACGCCGCGAGCGGAGGCAACCCCCTGTACCTGACCGAGCTGCTGCGGGCGGTCGAGTTCGACGATCGGCCCCCGGCCGAGCTGGATCCGGGCGAACTCCTGGCCGGAGGGCTGGAGGGGATCGCGCGGCGGGTGGTCGTTCGCGTGCGCAGCCTCGATCCCCATGCGATCGACCTCGCCCGGGCGCTCGCCGTCCTGGGGGACGGCGGCGAGCTACGCCACGCGGCGGCGATCGCCGGCGTGGAGATGGCGGACGCCGTACGGCTGGCCGGGGGTCTGGTTCGCCTCGAGGTACTGGCAACCGATGACCCTCCCCTCTTCATCCACCCTGTGATCCGCGACGCCCTCGAGGCGTCGCTGGGCGGCGACGGGCGCGACTCGGCCCATCGCTCCGCGGCCCGCCTGCTGCACGCCGATGGAGCCCCGCCGGGACAGGTCGCCGCCCATCTCGTCGGTGTCCGTCCCGCAGGGGATGGCTGGGTGCTGGCCCGCCTGCGGGAGGCCGCGCGGGCGGCGATGGAGAGCGGCGCGCCGCAGGCCGCCGCCGGTCTGCTGGGTCGTGCGCTCGCGGAGCCGCCCCCGCTCGAGCAGCGAGCCGGCGTCCTGCGCGAGGCGGCGCGCGCGGAGGCAAGTGCCGGGCGCGAGACGGCGTGCGCGCGACTGGAGGAGGCGCTGCGGCTGGTCGCCGGTCCACGGGAGCGCGCCGAGATCGCGCTCGAGGTCGCCGAGGCCTACGCGGCCCTGTTTCGGTGGGTGGACGCGGTGGACGTCATCGAACGGGCGCTCGCGGAGCTCGGTGAGGCCGAGGAGGCGCTCGC
>JAJPKS010000105.1 GCA_021323605.1 Bacillota bacterium
ACCTCCATCACCTGCTGCTGGATCGCCTGACCCAGGGCGGCGGATGAGTCCGGCCCGGTGCGGGCCGGTGCCCCGCCGGGGAGCCAACGGGCGGCCCCACCCCGCCCACGCCCGCCGCCGGGGGCGTCCTACACTGGCGAAGGGACATCGCAATGGGCACCATCTCGGTCCTGATCGCCGAGGACCACACCCTGGTCCGCGAGGGCACGCGGGAGATCCTCGCCCGGGACCCCGGCCTGGTCGTGGTGGCCGAGGCCGACCGGGGCGATCGAGCGCTGGAGCTGCTGGAGCAGCTGCGTCCGGACGTGGCCCTGGTCGACCTTCGCCTGCCCGGGCTGTCCGGGATCGAGGTCGCCCGGCGGGCCCAGCGGGCCCAGCTCCCGGTCCGTGTCCTCATCCTGAGCGCCTTCGACGACGAGGAGTACGTGTCCGCCGCCCTGGAGGCCGGCGCTGCCGGCTACCTGGTGAAGACGGTGCCCTCGGCCGAGCTGCTGGCGGCGGTCCGCCGGGTGCACGAGGGCGAGACCGTGCTCCAGGCCTCGCTCGCCACCAGGGTGGTCGGGCTGCGCGCGCGGGGGCCTCGCCTCAGCCCGCGCGAGGACGAGGTCATGCGCCTGGTGGGTCGGGGCCTGCCCAACAAGAGCATCGCCCGCCGGCTGGGCATCAGCGAGCGCACGGTGGAGAACCACCTGCGCCACATCTTCGACAAGCTCGGCGTCGGCTCCCGCACCGAGGCCGTCGTCCACGCCCTCGCCCACCACCTCATCCCGGAGGACGAGGAGGAGCGGCCGTGACCACGGGGCGAGTCCGGCACGAGCTCGGTCAACTGCTGGCCCGCTCGCTCCGGCCGCCCATCCGCGACCGCCGTTTCTGGTTGATCCAGGTGCTGGTCATCCTGATCGCGGCCCTGGCCTGGACGACCGAGCTGACCAGCCGGCGCCCGCTCGACCTCCCCCCCTTCGAACCGGTGGCGCTCTTCGTCGTCCCGGTGGTCTACGCCGCCCTCAACTTCGGGCTGGCCGGCTCCCTGGCCACCGCCGCCTGGGTGGCTCTGCTCAGCCTGCCCTCGATGCTGGTGGCACGGGGCAACGGCGACGGCTGGGGGACCGTGACCGTGGTCGCGCTCCTGGCCTGCGTGGCCGGCTTCGTCGGCCAGCGCGTCGAGCGCGAGGTCCTGGCCCGGACCGAGGCCGAGACCGCGCGCGGCGAGCTGCGGGCCTCGGAGGCACGGTTGCGCAGCCTGTTCGAGAACAGCCCTGCCCCCACCCTGCTGGTGGGGGCGGGCGTGGTGCGCGGCGCCAACCCCGCCGCCGCGGCCCTCTTCGGCCGGGCCCGGGCCGACCTGGCCGGCACCCCCCTGGCCGACCTGGTGGGGGCGGAGGCGGCGGCCGCGATCTCGACCGGCGACCGGCCAGTCTTCGAGTTGACCGACGCCGAGGGCTCGCGGCGCTTCCTGCGCCCGGTGGTCAGCTCCCAGGCGGAGGCGGGCGCGTGGCCACGGTCCACCGTCCTCCAGGTGGTCTTCCTCGACGTCAGCGAGGAGCGGCGCCGGCTCGGGATCAAGGACGCCTACGCGGCCTACGTGGTGAAGGCCCAGGAGGAGGAGCGGGCCCGGATCGCCCAGGAGCTGCACGACGAGCCGCTCCAGTCGATCATCCACCTCTACCGGCTGCTCGACCGGCTGGCGGCGGACCCGCCGCCCCCGGAGGCCATCGGCCAGGACCTGGAGGAGGCGCGCGACGTCGCCGAGGGCATCGCGGTGGAGCTGCGCCGGCTGGCCCGGGGCCTGCGTCCGGCCTCGCTGGAGGACCTGGGGCTGGTGGCGGGCCTGCAACGGCTGGTCAACGACCTCGGTGCCCATACCACCCTGCACGCCTCGCTGGAGGTGGAGGGCGAGCCCCGGCGGCTCGACCCGACGGCCGAGGTGGGGCTCTTCCGCATCGCCCAGGAGGGTCTGCGCAACGCCGAGCGGCACGCACGGGCCTCCCGGGTCGAGGTCCGGCTGGCCTTCGAGCCCCGGGCGGTGACGCTCACGGTCGAGGACGACGGCCGAGGGCTGCCGGAGGCGGTGTCGAGGACCCCGTCCGGCGAGCCCGGGGGCCTGGGCCTGATCGGCATGCAGGAGCGGGCGGGCCTGCTCGGCGGCCACCTCGAGATCTCCTCCGCCCCCGGCCGGGGAACACGAATCCGGGCCCAGGTTCCGACCGGCTCGCCCCGGGACCCGAGGTTCACCTGGCACGCGCCGAAATCGGCCGACGACCGGGGCGCGCCCCGTACGCCCGGCGAGGGGACCACGGCCCCTCCGACCGCGCCTCAGGCCTCCGCCGGCAGCCCGAAGCCGTAGTTCAGGAGCGCGACGGCGTCGGCGAAGAAATTGGAGGAGTGCATCACCACGGCCACCAGTCGGCGCCGGCCGCGCTGGGCGCTGGCCACCATGCAGGGACCCGCATCGTCGGTGAAGGCGGTCTTCATCCCCGTGGCGCCGGGGTAGGCGTAGGCGGTCCCGGGCCGGACCAGCTGGTTGTAGTTGACCAGGTCGTAGGCCTTGTGGGTGGCCGAGGCCGGGATCTGGATCGAGGGCGTGCCGGCGATGGCCAGCAGCCGAGGATAGCGGGTCACGATCGCGCTCGCCGCCACCGCCATGTCATCGGCGGTGGTGTACATGCCCGGGTCGTCCAGCCCCACCGGGGTGGTGAAGTGGCTGTGGCGCATCCCCAGCGCCGCCGCCTTCGCGTTCATCAGCCGGACGAACCGGTCGCGGGGCACGATGCCGCCGCCGAGGGTCTCGGCGGCGTCGTTGCCGGAGCGCAGGAAGAGGCCGTACATCAGCTCGCGCACGGTCAGGACCTCCCCGGCGTCGAGGCCCATGACCGTCGACTCCGGCTCCACCTTCCGCACCGCGGCCGCATCGGTGGCGGAGGTCACCCGGACCCGGGTGTCGAGCGAGGTCAGGTCGGCGGCCACCATGGCCGTGACCAGCTTGGCCAGACTGGCGGGGGCTCGGCGGCTGGAGGCGTCGCGGGCCCAGAGGACCTGACCACGGTCGACGTCCACCAGCACCGCCGCCTGGGCCAGGACGTGCAGGTCCGGCTGCGGATGGGCGTTCAGCCAGGCGGTGGAGAGGACGATCGGCCGGGTGGCGGCGATGCCGGGCGTGGAGGCCCGGTGGGTGGCCGGGGCCGGTCGCACGGCCGGGCCCGAGGCGACCACCCAACCGGCCTCCGCCGTCCCCAGGAGGACCAGCGAGAGGGCCAGCGCCAGACGAGCCCGCGCCCGGCCGCCCGAGGCCTCACCTCCCGGACGGGGTCGGCGGTGCAGCCGGCGTTCCACGGAGGCGACGCGGCCCGGGGCCGGGTGGGCGCTGGACCCGGCCGGGGGTCATTCCCACCACGCCTCGCCCTCCACGATCGTCTCCCCGGGTAACGCGGGCCGCTCCGGGGGGGCCAGGCGTTCCGGGGCGGTGGAGCGCCCCCGGGACGCCGTCACCGGCCGCCCCACCAGGATCTCCCCCTCCACCCAGCGCCGGCGCCGGCGCCGGCGCAGGAGCAAAGCGGTGATCACCGCCACCGCCGCGGCCAGGAGCCCGAGCAGCACGGCGGCAACCGCCCCCGCCCAGGCCGGCGGGGTTCGATCCGCCCCCGCCGCGATCGCCTGCCGCGTGCGCTCCAGGTAGGCGGCCGCGTAGGGATCGTGACCGTCCTCGATCGCCACCAGGTGCTGGAAGAGGGGCAGCGCCGCCCGGTAGTGCCGGCGGTCGAACTCCGCCACCGCCCGGGCGTACTCGCGTCCCACCGTCCCCTGGGCGGGGTGGACGCCCGCCTCCCGCAGCAGCTGGCGGGCCACGTCCACGGGCACGGCGAAGCCGTGCCCGCCGGCGCCGGCCGTGGCGTCGGTGAAGGTGGCCAGGCCGACCACGCGACCCCGGTCGTCCAGGACCGGGCCGCCGCTGTTGCCGGCCTGGATGGGGGCGTCCGTGCCCAGCGCCCTCCATCCGCCGGGCATGGGCAGGACCTCGACCAGCCGCCCCTGCGACAGGACCGGGGTCAGGGTGCGGTCCGCCGCCGGCCGCTGCCCGCACCGGCAGGGGTAGCCGACCACGTCGAGTTGGGCTCCCTCACCCGGCGCCGAGGGGGCCAGCGCCAGCGCCGGGTACGGCCCCCCGGGGGCCTGGAGCAGGGCCACGTCTCGCCCCGGCGCCGGGGCTCCGTGCCGCACCAGCCTCACCGGGACGCCGTCCGACGCCACCTGGCGCATGGACTGGGAGCCGAACCCGATCCGGTAGCTGGCGCTCACCGAGGCGATCTCCAGGCCGGACCCGGCCCGCCGCACCGCCCACTGGAGCAGCTGCCGGGCCTGGGCGTCGCCCACCGGCACCCCCAGCGCCTCCGACACCTCCCGCTCCAGGGCGCCCAGGGCGGCCGCGTCACCGCCCTCCTGCTCCAGGCCCGAGACCAGGAGCCGTTCGACCTGGTCGCGCGGCATGTCGACCACGTGATCGTTGGTCAGCAGGGCACCGTCCTGGGTCACGAAGAAGCCGCTGCCCTGGGCCTCGACCACGTCGGTCTGGCGATGGCGCTCCGGCCCGGCGCTGAGCCAGGCGCCCGGGTCCTGGAGCAACAGCCGGAGCTCGGCCTGGCCGAGCGCGGCCGTGGTCCCGCCGGGGGACCTCGACCCGACCTCGGCCGCGGCCTGCTGCCGCAGGCGGCGCGCCGCCCCGGCGGTGAGGGTGGGAAGGGGCGCCGACCAGGTCACGGAGTAGAAGGCGCCCACGATCACGACCGCCGGCCGGGCCATCTCGAAGACCTGCTCCGGCTCGGAGACGGCCCCGGCCAGGGGGACCGGGGCGGAGCATGCCGCCAGGAGCAGGGTGACGAGCAGAACCAGGCCGGAGCGCACGGGCGCAGGGATTGTAGTCGACCGGGGTCCGAACGCGCCCGGGCACGCCTGGAGTGGTGCACCACCAACCGGCGGATGCATTCCGGTGCACCGAGGCAGCGCGGCTCGACGCGCACCTCTCCCCGGAGATCGGCCGCGATGCCGCGGCCGGGGTCTCCGCGGCTCGCCTCCCTCCTGGCCGGGCCGGAATCGACACGGCTCCGGCATGGCCCCGACGACCGGGCGGGATGCCTCCGGTATCCTCGATCCGTCTCGCTCGAGGTCGGCACCCGGGCGGGACCGGGACGAGGTCACGGGTGTACGACGAGCGCGAGCGTCGTCTGAGGCGGGTCTTCGGCCCGCCGGTGCCGGCCGACCGGCCGTCGGACCGGCCGGCCGGGCCACCGCACCGCCGGCCACGCCGTGGACCGGCGCTGGCCGTGGCCTTCGCGGTGGCCGTGGTGGGCGCGGCCGCGGCTTTCTGGGCGCTCACCCCGCACGATCACGTCGCCCCCGGCTGCCTCTGGTGGACGGCGAGGCAGGTCGGGGACGCCACCCCCGGCACGCACGGGTGCCTGCGCGGCTACGTGCGCTTCGGGGGCGCGATCGC
>JAJPKS010000280.1 GCA_021323605.1 Bacillota bacterium
GAGCGACACCATCGGCAGATCGGCGTCCCCGGGGGTCTCGGGGACGCCCGGCCGGTCGAAGACCCGGGACAGGCCCCAGATCAGGAGCGGGTAGCCCAGGTAGGTATAGGAGACCAGCGCCAGGCAGGCCCAGAAGATGATGGCCGCGGAGACCGGAATCCAGTCCATGATGACCTACGGATCGCTCGAGGGATGGAGACGAGATCGCGACCGAGACGACTTCGCGAGTCGCGAGCGAGGGACGGTCCTCGCCTCTTCACAACGGTTACCGGATCCGACCTCACGCGACGCCGGCCCCCACGGCGGCCGGGACCGCGACCTGCGCCGGGCCTTCCAGGGCCTCCTCCAGCACGCGTCCCCTCATATGGGCGGGGATCGGCAGGCCCAGCAGGTGGAGCATCGTCGGCGCCAGGTCGAGGTTGGTGCACTCGCCGATCTCGGCCCCACGGCGGATACCCGCGCCCCGCATGAGGACCAGGCCGACCGGGTCGTGATAGCCCTCCTTGGGCGTGGCGTCCTGCACGGCGCAGAACTGGCCGAAGGGGACCCGCCGGCCTCCCGCTTCGGGGAAGACGCAGGGGGAGTCCGGCCCGATCCCCTTGAGCTTCTTCGAGAAAATGTTCAAGCAGATGGTGTCGCCGACCGTCTCGAAGGCGAACAGCGGGGTCTCCGGGGTGCCGACCCAGGCCGTGCGGAGGACCTGCTCGGCCCGGGCACGATCGGCCGGATCCGGGATCCGCAGGTTCCATTGCGGGGCCATCATCGACAGCGGCGTGCAACGGCCGGCGATCCCGCACAGCTCGACGAGCTGCTGGATATCGCGGATCCGCATCACCTGCCGACCCTCGGGGAAATCCTCCGCGACGTAAGGCTGTTGACCCAGTCCCGAGGCCAGGATCAACACGGTATTCTCGTCGACCAGCTTCCAGAGGCGGGCGAGCACCGTGTCGGCGACGCGGTAGCCGTATTCGATGGCCGGGCCGAACTTGCGGACCTCCTCGGCCGTCGGCTTGGTCAAGAACGGTGTCGGGTCCATGGCCCTCCAGAACCGGTGCATGTAATGCGCCACGTGGTTGGTGTGGAAGGTCGCGAAGTCGCAATGGTAGCGGCGATACAGCGTCTCGAAGAAGTCGAGGTTGACCAGGGGCTGGAGGCTGACCTTCTCCCACTTGCGATGGGGCTGGATCCTCGAGCGCACCAGGTGGGCGGCGACGGTGGCGATCGTCGCGGGCCGGAGCCCGAATCCGAGCATCCGGAGGCCCTGGCGCACCATCCCCGCGCGCCGGCCTCCCCGGGCCAGGGGCGTATGGCCGCGGGTCTGGGAGAGGTTCAGTTCCTGGATCGGCTGCAGCTCCGGCGGCACGGTCTCGGGCCCCGGGGAGAAGGTGCCGGGGACCCAGAAGCCCCGGGCGTCGGCCCGGGGGGGCCAGTGCATGATCGAGCCGTAGATCCCGACGGTTTTGCCGGCCTCGACCGCCAGGTCGGCCACTCGCGGGCCGGTCACGGTCTCGGGGGGTTGCTCCAGGAAGCGGACCCCGTGCTCCTCCTGGGGCCGGCCGGTGTAGACCGTCGTCCAGGAGATCCAGGGGTCGAGGTTGGGCGGGACTTCCGTGGCGACGGGGGAGCCTTTGGCCCCGTCCCGGCAGAAATCCTCGAATGTCGGCAGCTTCCCGCGCCGGCACAGCGGCTCCACCAGCCGCCAGGTGATCTCGTTGAATTCCGCCAGCAGCACCTTGCGCGGCGAAGACGAAACGGGCTTGGCCATTCCAGCCTCCTGGCGCGGCCTCTCGGCCGCTCGGTTTGAGATGCGGACATCCCGCCCTCGAGCCGGGGCATGATGTGAGCACGAACGGATGACGGTCGGTTCAGAGATAGCCCCTGAGCCAATACCAGGCGGAGCCGAGCCCTTCGTGGAGCGTCAGCTCGTGGTTCTGGACCGCACCGGCGTCGGGCAGGAAATCCCAGACGGTCCACTCGAATTCGGTGGCCCTGTGGTGGCAGGCCGAGGGCATGGCCCGGATCCCTTGCTTGCGGAACGCCCGCAGGGCCCGGAACATATGGACCGCATCGGTGACGAGGACGATCTCGCCGATCGACCTCTCCCGGAGCCGCTCGCGGCACTCGACCGCGTTCTCGTGGGTCGTCCGCGATCGGTCCTCGACGATGATGTCATCCTCGCGGACCCCGTGATCGCGGAGGAACTCGCGCATCACGTGGGCGAGCGGGGGGGTGGACGGCCCCGGGGCGATCTTCCCTCCGCACACCACCACCGGGAGGGGTTTCCCCTCGCGGTAGACCGCGGCGGCATGCAGGCAGCGGGCCAGCGTCGCCGCGTTGAGCTCGGCGCGGAGCCTGGTGGCGTCGGGGGGGTGCATGCCCGCCCCCAGGACCACGATGGCCTCCGCGCCGTCCGGCCTCGACTCGGTCGGGGGATAGCTCCACTCGAACGCCCCCAACGCGAGGTAGGCGAAGGCCGGCGTGCTGAGCACGGCCAGGGCCACGAAGGACAGGGTGGCCGGGAGCAATCGGCCCGCCGACACCTGCCGGCGGCGCCAGAGGATGGCGAGGCCAGCCCCCAGGACCAGGAACAGGAGGCGATAGGGGTCCAGCAGTCCGGTCAAGAGGCCCATCATCGTGTCCGTTCTCGCCCCGATTGCCCCATGAGCGAGCCGTCATCCCCCGCTCGGGCGGCGTGGGTTCTCAGGTAGTCGAGGATCTCGGAGAACGAGGTGAGTCCGGCCATCTCCGCGACGGGGATACGCAGTCGGAACTCCTCCTCGATGAGGGCGAGCAGGGTCATCGAGGCCATCGAGTCCCATTCCGCCAGCGAGGAGACGCTCGCTCGGAGGATCTCCTCGTGGCTGAGGTTGCCGAAGGCGGCGGCGAAGCAGAGGGTCAGGCGGGACTCGAGCTCCGCCCGGCCTGCATCGCGCGGCGGTGCCGCGGGGCGCGGGGCAGTCGGGACGGGCGACTCTCGCGGCGACGGGGGGATGGGATCCTGGCCGGGGGCCCGACCATTCGACTCGGGCGACCGGGGCTCATCGCACCAGACCGGCTGGGCCGGGACGCCCATCACCGTCGTCCCGGGCGGCACGTTGCGGAAGACGAGGGAGTTGGCGGCGACCGTGGCCCCGTCCCCGATCCGGACCGGTCCGATGACCTTCGCCCCGGCGGCGATGAGGACGTCGTCGCCCAGCACGGGGACCCGGTCCTGCTCCCCCCCCAGCGTGACCTGGTGGTAGAGGGTCACGTTGCGCCCGCCGTGGACGCGCCCGTTGATCACGAGGCCGGTGCTCTGGACGAACACGAGGCCCGGGCCGAATTCCGTACCCCGGCCGATGATACAGTTGCAGCAGACCGCATTCAGCTTGTTGAAGATCAGCTCCAAAGGGACCAGGCGGTAGCGGCGGGACCACTGCATCAGGCGGTATAAAATCATCGCCATGGTCCCGCCGGTCAGCAGCACTTTGAGTACGGCGGGCCAGCGGTCGGAGCCATAAATC
>JAJPKS010000389.1 GCA_021323605.1 Bacillota bacterium
GGAGCGAGGGGTGGTGGCGAGCCTCGACGCCGTCGGCGAGGCGATGCGCCCCTGGCTGGCACCGCGCCAGTACCTGAACCTTTCCGACCGGCCGCGCCCGGCCGAGGAGTTCTTCGCCCCGGCCGACCTGGCCCGCCTGCGCGCGGCCAGGGATCGGTACGACCCGGAACGCACCCTGCTCTCCAACCGGCCGCTCTGACCGTGCCCGGCCCGGCCCGTGGGGCGACCCTGCGGGCCGGCTGGGGGCCGATGTCGTCACGTGACTCGACGAATGTCGGAAGATGAACCGCTCAGATAAAAAGTTGCCCTTTTTATCATTTAGAGGTATACTGCCGACGCCTGGTGCGGTGGCTTACGAGAGTCTGTCAATCAGACCGTGAAGTATGAGGAGGTGGTGGCCTCACGGAGGGAATCCGAGCCAGCCAGTTGAACGGCAGTCAGCCAGCGGAGCAGGAGGTTGGACATCATGCCAATGGGTACCATCTCGTCCTCCCGGGACACGGTGGGAGTGGCGGTTGTCAACTACCAGGTACCCGTATGTGAGACCAAGCAGGACGTCCTCGAGAATTGCCGGAAGATCGCCCAGATGGTCTGGGGTGCCAAGCACGGCTTCCCCGGCCTCGACCTCATCATCTTCCCCGAATACAGCACGCAGGGCTTCCATCCCACCAAGTGGATGGACCTGACCACGACCGTGGACGGACCCGAGGTGGAGATGTTCTCCAAGGCCTGCGCGGAGAACAAGGTCTGGGGGATCTTCTCGCTCACCGGTGAGCACAATCCCAAGGGAAATCCCTGGAACAGTCTCATCCTGATCAACGACCGCGGTGAGGTGGTCCTGAACCACCACAAGGTCCTGCCCTGGGTGCCCATGGAGCCGTGGTACCCGGGCGATACGACGACGGTGGGTGAGGGCCCCAAGGGCCTCAAGGTGGGACTCGTCATCTGCTACGAGGGCAACCACCCGGAGATCTTCCGCGACACGGTGATGAAGGGAGCGGAGCTGGTGGTTCGCTGCCAGGGGTACATGTACCCCTCCAAGGACCAGCAGCGGATCGTGGCCCAGTGCCGGGCCTGGGAGAACCTCACCTACGTCGCCGTGGCCAACATGGCCGGTCGCGATCTCGTCTACTCGTACTTCGGCCACTCCGCCATCATCGATTTCGACGGGAGCGTCCTCGCCGAGTGCGGGACGGCACCGGACGAGGTCACGTACGCCCTGCTGTCGCTGTCCGCGGTCAGGGACGCGCGCAAGAACTGGACGGCGGAGAACCACCTCTTCAACACGCTCCACCGTGGGTACACGGCGCTGCCGCCCGATGGGGTGGCGGAATG
The DNA here is from genome assembly GCA_021323605.1 of Bacillota bacterium. GTDB lineage: Bacteria > Chloroflexota > Dormibacteria > Dormibacterales > Dormibacteraceae > CADDZO01. The sequence continues at coordinate 1,336 of JAJPKS010000389.1, forward strand.
CCCGTTCGACTTCTACAAGCTCTGGGTCAACGAGCCGCAGAAGGCGAAGCAGCTGGTGGAGGAGCTGACCAGGCCGACCGCGATCCCGGTCGAAGCGTAGGCAGACCCATCACGCGGGGCGGCGCGCTGCCGGCGACGAGCGGCGCGCCGCGCCCCGAGCTCGACGGCACGCCATGGCACGAGAGGACCGCATCCGCGAGGACGCGACCGAGCCGGGAGGAGAGGACCCTTCGCCGCTCCCCCGGCGGCCGGAACCTCCGCTCGGGCCCGACGCTCCCATCTCCCGGGGGGGCATGAGGCTCCCCACCTTCCTGCCCCCCAGCGTCCGCCCGCCCTCCGGGAGCGGCCCTCCTCCGGTCGAGGTCGGGGAGCCGGAGGACGACGGGCTGGTGCTGCGGGCGGCCGAGGCGCGGCTGGAGGACGTGGACCGGGGCATCGTCCGCATCGACCCCTACCTGCTGTCCAGGATCCACGTGCCGGTGGGCACGGCGGTGACCATCCGGGGCCAGCGCGACACCGTCGCCCTGGCCCAGCCGCTCCCGCCCCAGCGGCACGGCCGCCGGGACGTCGAGATGGACGGGATGGTGAGGGAGAACGCGGGGGTGGCGCTGGGCGAGCCGGTCCGGGTCCGGGCCTGCGAGGCGGCACCGGCCAAGACCGTCCTGCTGGCGCCCCTCGACTCCAGCGACTACGGGGCCGAGGAGGTGGCGCAGATCCGCCAGGAGCTGGCCGGCCGGGCGGTCCTCTACGGCGACCGGGTGAAGGTGACCACCCTCTCCAAGCACGGCCACCTGTTCCGGGTGGCGGGGACGGAGCCCGAGGGGGCGGTGCTCTGCGGCCCCTACACCGACGTTCGCATCAAGCGCGACGCCATCACCGGGGTGTCCCCGGCTCCGTACAAGGTCAAGTACGAGGACATCGGAGGGCTGGACGAGGAGCTGCTCCGGGTGCGCGAGCTGGTCGAGCTGCCGCTCAAGTACCCCTCGCTGTTCGCCCGTCTGCGCATCGAGCCCCCCAAGGGGGTGCTGCTCTACGGCCCTCCCGGCTCGGGCAAGACCCTGATCGCGCGGGCGGTCGCGAGCGAGGTGCGGGCCCACTTCATCCACGTCAACGGCCCCGAGATCATGCACAAGTTCTACGGGGAGAGCGAGGCGCGCCTGCGGGAGATCTTCGAGGAGGCCCAGCGGCGCGCCCCGTCGGTGATCTTCCTCGACGAGGTCGACGCCATCGCGCCCCGGCGGATGGCGGTCTCGGGCGAGGTGGA
>JAJPKS010000093.1 GCA_021323605.1 Bacillota bacterium
GCGTCGGGTTCTTCATCTCGACCTTCTTCTTGTCCTTGAGGCAATACCCTTCCACGTCAATTACCTCTCTCTCGAGTTGTCAAGTTTCCCATCAGCGCAGCCGAACGCGCCGTATTGTATCGGTCCATCTTGCCCAATTCAACCACGTCTCGGTCGAGGACTTGCGATCGGGTGTTAGACTGGGTCTCGATCCCGGGCTACGAAGCGGTGCCCGGAGTCGACATCCGCGGCGTCCGAGGGCGCACACATCGGGCCCCGTCGGCCCTGCCTGGGAGACGGGCGGGAGGGCTGCGTGGGGTCGGTCGTCGTCCCTGCCATGGCCGTGGATGGGACGGGGAGTCGTCGTCCGCGCGGGCAGGCAGCGGCCGACGCCGAGGATGAGTCCGGCCTGCCGGGTACCGGAGAGCGGGTTGCTGTTCCTGACCGAGATCCTGGGGGCGGAGGTGATCGACGTGCTCCAGCGCCGGGCGGGCACGGTGCGCGACCTCACGGCGCAGGTCAGAGAGCCCTACCCGGTGGTCACGGGGCTGGTCGTCTCCCGCCGCCGGCAGGAGGTCATCCCGTGGTCGGCGGTGCGCACCTTCGCCGCCGCCACCCGGGAGGTGGTGCTGCGCGGCGGCCGGGAGGAGGTGCGGCCGCGGATCGCCGATCAGCGCGACATCTGGCTGGGGCGGGACGTGCTCGACAAGCAGGTGGTCGACACCGACGGTCGCCGGGTGGTGCGGGTGAACGACCTCCAGCTGGTCGCGAGCGGGGGCGACCTGCTCCTGGTGGGGGCCGACATCGGCGTTCGCGGCCTGCTGCGGCGCCTTGGGGTGGAGGGCGTGGCCAAGTGGGTGGCGCGCCTGTTCCACCGGGATCTCCCCATGGCCCTCGTCTCCTGGGAGACGGTGGGGCCTCTCGCCCCCTCCGGGGACGCCCAGCCGGCACCCGGCGAGGATGCCGTCCGACTGCGGGTCTCCGCCCGTCGCATCGCCAGGCTGCATCCGGCCGACATCGCCGACATCGTGGAGAGCCTGGGCGCCCGGGAGCGGCAGACCGTGTTCGCCGCCCTCAGCGGCGAGCTGGCGGCCGACACCCTGGAGGAGATGGAGCTGGCGGACCAGGTCTCGGTCATCGAGCACATGGATCCGCGGCGGGCTGGCCAGATCCTCGGCCAGATGCCCCCCGACGGCGCCGCCGACATCCTGAGCGAGCTGCCGCGCGAGCGCGCCGATCGTCTCCTGAGCCTGATGCGAAAGGACGAGGCAGCGGACGTGAGAGAGCTGCTCGGGTACCAGGAGGACACGGCCGGAGGGCTGATGACGACGCAGTTCGTCACCGTCCCCGAGCAGCTCACCGCCCAGCGGTGCATCGACGAGCTGCGACGGATGGAGCCGGAGGCGGAGTCGGTGTACTACGTCTTCGTCACCGACGCCGAGGAGCACCTGAAAGGCGTGCTCTCCCTCCGCGACCTGATCGTGGCCCGGCCCGACCGGCCGATCCGGGACCTCATGATCCGGGACGTGATCGCGGTGCGGCCGGAGGACAGCGCCCAGGAGGTGGCGGCGGTCCTCTCCAAGTACAACCTGCTCGCCGTGCCCGTGGTCGACGATGAGTTCCGTATCCAGGGGCTGATCACGGTCGACGACGTGCTGGACGCGGTCCTGCCCGCCTCGGTGAAGCGAAAGCTGCCGCGGACGGTGTGAGGCCGCCGGCGCTCCCTCAGGGGAGGCGTAACCGGCCGTCCTCGGCCACGACCAGGCCCTCCGCGACCAGGGAGCGCACGACCGCCTCTGCCCGGCCGGGATCGTCGGGCCATCCCGCCGCCGCCGGCACCTCGTCCCAGGCCAGGGGTCGGTCCCGGAGGATGCTGACCAGTCGGCCCCGCCCCTGGCGGTCGGAGCCCTCGAAGCGGGCCTGGGGGCGACGGCGCGGCCAGGGATCGGGCCGCTCGCGGCCGGAGAGACGCCAGGCGCAGGCCCCGGTCAGCGGGCAGGCGTCGCAGCGGGGCTGTGGGCGGCAGACGGTGGCCCCGAGGTCCAGCACCCCCTGGTTCCACTCCCAGCTCCGGCCGGGGGGCACCAGCGCGTCCGCCGCCGCCTGGGTCACGGCGGCACCGAGCGCCCGGGACAGGACCCGCCTGGCGTTCGCGTCCAGGACGGCCACGTCTCGCTCGAAGGCGAAGGCGAGCACGGCCCGGGCGGTGTAGGGCCCCACGCCGGGGAGCGCGGCCAAGCCCTCCAGCGTGTCGGGGAGACGGCCTCCGCCGGCGACGGCGGCGCGGGCGGCGCGATGGAGGGCGAGGGCGCGGCGGTTGTAGCCCAGGCCGGCCCAGAGCCGGATGACCTCCGCGGCCGGAGCCGTGGCACAGGCGGCCGGGCTCGGGAAGCGGCTCAGGAAGGCCTCGTACCTGGGGACGACGCGGGCCACCTGGGTCTGCTGCAGCATGACCTCGGAGACGAGGATGGCCCAGGGGTCGCGGGTGCGCCGCCAGGGCAGGTCGCGGCGGGCCTGCCGCGCCCATCGGAGCAGCGCGCGCTGGAGCGTGATCACCGACCGGAGAAGGGTAGCGGACGGCCGGGGAGGATCGGGCCGGAGGGGCGGCCCGGGAAGGCCTCAGCCGCCGCCGGAGGCGGACCGGGCCGACCCCCGGGGCCCGGCGGCCTCGGGTCCGTCGAGGGCACGCACCCCGACCGCCGAGATGGCGAGGGCGGCCAGCTCCGAGCCGACCTCGAGCGCCTCGCGCAGGCGGCCGGGCCTCCCACCGTCCAGCATCCAGTGGGCCAGCATGCCGGCCGCCAGGGCGTCACCGGCACCGGTTGTGTCCTCCACCCGGCGGGCCCGGCTGGGCACGTGAATCGCGCCCTCGACCGTGTGGGCGGTGGCTCCGCCCGGTCCGTGCTTGACCACCAGGCCCTTCAGAGCCCAGCGGGCTCGGAATCGCTCCGGGTCGCCGCCGCCCAGCGCGGCCAGCTCCTCGTCGTTGCAGAAGTACCAGTCGACCAGGCGCAGGAGCTGGTGGGTCGGGGCCGGAGCCCGGGTCACGTAGGAGTACATGGCGTCGGCGGCCAGCAGGCCGCAGCCGGCCAGGCCGCGGGCGATCCGCAGCTGTTGATCGGGGCGCATGGAGCCGATGAAGGCCCATCCCCGGAAGCCGCGCGGCAGCCGCGGCCGCCACACGTCGTAGATCGAGTCCTGGCTGCCGAGGTCCAGGTTCCGACCCTCGCGGGCGTCGGCGAACCAGCGGTAGGTGGGCGCCTCGAGGACGTCCAGCCCGCTGGCGTCGATGCGAGGATGGCGGGCCAGGAGGGTGCGAACGCGGGCCTCCGCGTCCCGGCCCACGGGGGCGACCATGGAGACCGGCACCAGCCGGGCGGCGGCCAGCGCGAAGTAGAGGGCGGAGCCGCCCAGCTCCTCGCGGATGCGTCCGCCGAGGAGTGAGTCGAGCGCGATGGAGCCGGCGACCAGGAGGCCGGCCATCGACGTCAGCCGACGACGGCGGGCCGCCGCGGGCCCGGCCTGGCGCGAGTGGGGACTACCGCTGCGCCTCCTGGCGGGAGGGCTGCCGTCGGCTCGACCGTGACCTGGACGCGCCCGAGCGGAAGAGGGGGACGATGCGGGCCGGACGCCGGGACCGCACCGACTCCTCCATCAGCCGCCCCTGGGCCTGGTACAGGAGCTCGATCAGCTCCGCCGGCCGGCGCTCCGATCCCGCCCGGCGGCTCAGGTCGTCACCGGCGCTGGCCAGGATCTGCACCAGGCGTGGCATCAACCATCCGGGCACGATCCGCAACCGCTGCAGCAGGCACTCCTCGAGCCAGAACATGAGCTCGTCCGATTCCCGGAGGAGGCGGCGAGGGGTGACACGATCGCGACTGCTTCGGTGCCAGTACTTCGCTCGCTGCTGTTCCCGAACGGTGAGCTCGATCATGCCCAGTTGATGCACGTCCTCTGCCGGCCCACTATACCCGGCTCGGCGCCGAGGGGACGCCGGCTCTCGCGCCCTCCGGGTCGGTCAGGACTCCATCCCGGCCAGCCGGCGAACCAGGACCGCGACCTCGTCCAGGGGCACGCCCACCGGGCAAACGGCCGAGGCGGCGGCCAGGGCGGTGGCTCCCGGCCCCTCCCCGGCCACGTCGGAGGCGATGTCCCCGAGCCGCGAGGGGCCGCGCAGGTAGGCGCTGGCCAGGTCGGGCAGGCGGGCGCGGCCGGCGCGGCCCGCGATCAGCGCGCAGAGGCCGCAGCTCACGCACCGCGACATGGCCGGCAGGCGGGCCCGCTCCGCCGGCGTCAGGGGAGGGCCGACACCGGCCCGGGCGACGACCTGGCCGGCGGTGCCCGGTGTCGCCGAACGCCGCCGGAGCAGGCGTCCCAGCCCGGTCCGGTCGTCCCCGCCCGATCGTCGGCTCACCTCCTTCCCTCCTCCCGGGGCCGATCCGGCCTATGGCCGAAGACCGCCCGGCCATCCGCGCCGGGCGCCGTACGCGACCTCCTCCTGGGCCCAGCCCCAGCGACCGAGCACCGGCGCCCGGGCACGCCAGACGGCGGCCACGTGGTCGCGCCAGGCCTGGAAGCGCTGGGCGGCGCTCCAGCCCAGCTCCTGCGCCATCACCGCCGCAGCCCGCTCCAGGCAGGCGGCCCCGGCGCAGGCGCCCATGGCCAGTCCCACCCGGCGGGAGGCGTCGCCGAGCGTGCGGACCTGCTCGTGGCGCGTCGCGTGCACCAGCTCCGCCTCCGTCACCGCCTCACAACGGCAGACCAGCCGGCCGCGGCGGGCGTCCTCGAGCACCTGGGGTGCCTCACAGCCGTGGCGCCGGAGCAGGCGGGCGGCGGCCAGGGCGGTGAGCCCGTGCTCGCGCGCCAGCTCCTCGGCCGGGGGTGCGTCCCCGGCCCCGCCGGGAAGGGGGCGCCGGGCCGTGGTGGATGGGGCGCGGACGCCCAGGCGGGCGCAGATCACGTCGGCGGCCACCTCCGCGTCGGCCCGGTAGGTCGGGAGCGACCCGCCCATCACCGACACCAGGCCGGAGGCACCCTCCGGCCCGTGGTCCCGGATCACGAGTCGCGGTGCGATCAGCCGCGCGGGCACGCCCCAGGGGGCGGCGGAGGGGAAGGCGGCGGTCCGGGCCCGAATCGCGCGAGCCTCGCCGGCGCCGGGCAGGACGCGTTCCAGCGCCCGACACAGGTCGTCGAGGTCGTCGGTCGTGATCTCGAGCGCCTCCGGCGGGCCGTAGGTCTCGCTCTCGGTGGCGCCGAGCACGCTGATCGCTCCCCGCGGGGCCAGCGCCACCCAGCGCCCGTCCACGGCCCGGGCGGCCAGGCCGAAGGCGGAGACGCGGCGGTCGTAGACGACCTCCAGGTGCTTGATCAGCCGTGGCCGTAGCTCGATCCCGGCCGTGGCCGCCACCTCCCGCACCCAGGGTCCGGTGGCGTTGACGATCACGCGGGCGGCGACCTCGACCCGCCGGCCGTCCGACGTCCGGTAGCGGACGCCGCCGGCGGTCCCGGCCCCGGCCAGGACCGCCTCCACCCGGCAGTGGTTGAAGGCCCGGGCCCCGGCCCGGGTCGCGTCCAGGACGTTGAGCCAGGCCAGCCGCTGGGCGTCCAGCGCCCAGTCCTCGACCGCCACCGCGGCCGCCACCTCGGGGGAGAGCCCGGGCTCGAGGCGTCGGGCCTCGAGCCCCGAGAGCCGCAGACGGGGCCGGAACAGCTCCGGCGACCGGAGGCGATCGAGGAGGCCCAGGGCGGCATCGATCCGCTCCAGCGCCGCCTCGTCCTCGGGCAGGGCGAGGAAGACCATGGTCCGGCGCTCCATCAGGTGAGGGGCGGTGGCGTGGAGGACGGTGACCTCAGCGGCGAGGCGGGCGATCTCCGCTTCCGTCTCGGCCCGGATGGGAAAGGTTTCGAGCGCGGCCTCGCACGCGCTCGCCCGGCGCCCCAGTCCTCCCGCTCGAGGAGGAGAACGTCGACGCCCCTGAGCGCCAGGTCGCGCGCGACCGCGGTGCCCGTGACCCCGCCGCCCACCACGATGGCGTCGTGAGCCTGCCGCTCCACCCCGGCCTCCCCGCGCGCCGGCCGTCGCCCGGGTCCCGGCGGTCTCCGGCCTCCCCACAGGGACGGCGCGTCCCGGTCAGGACCCGGGAGCGGCCGCTCACTCCTTCCCGGCGCTCTCCTTCTGGTAGGTCTCGATCAGCTGCCTGGCCAGGTGGGCGGGCAGCTCTTCGTAGTGGGAGAACCGGGTCCGGAACGATCCACGCCCCTGGGTGATCGAGCGCAGGTCGAGGGCGAAGCGCTGCATCTCGGCCTCCGGAGCCTGGGCGCGCACCACCTGCCAGCCGTCGTCGGGCTCGGTGCCGAGGATCTTGCCCCGCTTGCCGTTCAGGTCCGACATCACGTCGCCGAGGTGTCGCTCCGGGATTCGCACCTCCACGTCGAGGATGGGCTCCAGGAGCACCGGGCTGGCCTCCAGGGCGGCCTTGCGGATGGCCAGCGATCCGGCGATCTGGAAGGCCATGTCGGAGGAGTCCACCGTGTGGTACTTGCCGTCCACCAGCGCCACCTTGACGTCGACCATGGGGTAGCCGGCCACCACCCCCCGGGCCATGGCGTCCTGGATGCCCTTTTGGACCGAGGGGCGGAAGTTCTGCGGGATGGCGCCGCCGAAGATCCGGTCCTCCCACTGAAACCCCTCGCCGCGGGGACTCGGGGCCACCTCGATCACACAGATGCCGTACTGGCCGTGGCCGCCGGTCTGCTTCACGTGGCGTCCCTCGGCGCGGGCCGTGCCCGAGATCGTCTCCCGGTAGGCGACGCGAGGCAGCCTGGTGGTCGCCTCGACGCCGTACTTGCGCTTGAGCTTCTCCAGCACGACGTCGAGATGCACGTCGCCCAAGCCGGCGATCAGCAGCTCGTGCGTCTCCTCGTTCCGGCGCACCTGGAGGGCGGGGTCCTCCTCCGCCAGGCGGGCGAGGCCGGTGGAGATCTTCTCCTCGTCTCCCCGCGCCCGGGGGAAGATGGCCAGGGTGTAGACGGGCTGGGGGATCTCCACCTGGGGCACGTCGCCGTCCGGCGCGCCCAGGAGGTCGTTGGTCAGGGTGGTCTGCAGCTTGGCCACCGCCCCGATGTCGCCGGCGCAAACCTCCGGCGTCTTGACCTGCTCCTTGCCGCGAGGGAAGAAGAGCTGGGCCAGGCGTTCGTCGCTGCCCCGGGTCACGTTGGCCACGTGCTGGTCCGACCTGAGACAGCCGCTCAGCGCCTTGAAGTAGGTGACGCGCCCCACGAAGGGGTCGGCGGCGGTGCTGAAGACCACGGCCCGGGGGGGGCCGGAGACGTCGCCCTGGGCCGGGGGGAGGAGCTCGCAGACGGCCCGGAGCAGGGGGCGCACGCCGATCAGCTTGAGCGCCGAGCAGCAGAGCGCGGGGCAGACCCGGCCCGCGGCGACGCCGGCCCGCAGCCCCCGCACCACCTCCTCGTCGCTCAGAGTGCCCTCGTCCAGGTACTTCTCGAGCAGGCTGTCGTCGCCCTCGGCCGCGGCCTCGATCAGCTGCTCCCGGCGCTCCTCGGCCAGGCCGAGCAGCGATTCGGGGACGGGCGCCTCGGTGATCCCGTCGGGACCGTCGAGGTACGCCTTCATCCGCATCAGGTCGACCACGCCCCGGAAGTCGGCCTCAGCGCCGATGGGGATCTGGAGCGCGACCGGCCTCGGGTCCAGCTGCGCCCGCAGGGCCTCGACCGCGCCCAGGAAGTCGGCATGCTCCTTGTCCATCTTGTTGACCACGACCAGGCGCGGTCCGCTGCGGCGGTTCAGCCGCTCCCAGGCGATCTCCGTGCCCACCGACACCTGGGCGGTGGCGCCGACGACGACGATCGCTCCCTCGGCGACCGTCAGCGCGCTCGTGACCTGGGCGGCGAAGTCGAAGAAACCGGGGGTGTCGAGCAGGTTGACCTTGTGATCATCGTGCTCGACCGAGGCGATCGCCAGGTTGATCGAGATCTTCCGCTTCTGCTCCTCGGGCTCGAAGTCGAGAGCGGCGGTGCCGGCGTCGGTCGACCCCATGCGGCCGATGGCGCCGGTGATGAACAGCATGGCCTCGGCCAGCGTGGTCTTGCCCTCGTGGGAGTGGCCGAGGATGGCGACGTTGCGGATCCGGTCGGGCCCGTACCGAGGCATAGACGTCGAGTCTAAACCGAAACTCGGCCCGGGTTGGGGGTGGCAGCGGGGACGCGCGCCGGGAGGGCTGGCGTCGCGGCCGGGCCGGCGTGGAACGGCAACGGTATGATCGTCGGTCATGGCCGCGAATCCGCCCAGGCGAACGGCGACGGTGGAGGACGTGCTGGCTGCGATCGAGGCCGCCCGTGACAAGGTGATGGCCGAGGAGATCAAGTCGCTGACCAAACTCGGCATCCCCAAGGCGATGGCCTATCAGATGATCGCCAGCCGCTTCCATCAGAAGACGCCGGGTCAGGAGGAAGCCGAGCCCGACCCGTTCGAGTCCGGCGGTTCCAGTAGCTGGGACGAGTGAGGGCGCCTCACGCGATCGTGCGATCGCGTGAGGCGTCGCCTCGGTGAAGGACGGGGCGGTCAGCCCGCCGGGGCGGGGGAGAACCGCCGGGGGGCCAGCTGGCGGCGGATCGCCTCGTAGACCCTCACCGTCTCCTCCGCCGCCCGTCGCCACGAGAACTCCCGGGCCCGGGCGAAGCCGCGTTCACGCATGCGGGCCCTGAGGTCCCGGTCGACGAGCAGCGACCGGATGGCCTCGGCGAACCCGGCGTCGTCCTCCGCCGGGACGTGGAGGGCGGCGCTGCCCGTGACCTCGGGCAGGGAGCCGGCGTCGGCCACCACCGCCGGGCAGCCGCAGGCCATGGCCTCCAGGGGCGGGAAGCCGAAGCCCTCGTAGCGTGAGGGCAGGACCAGACAGACGGCTCCCGAGTAGTAGGCGGGGAGGTCGTCGTCCGGCACCCGCTCGGTGAAGACCACCTGGTCCTCCAGGCCCAGCTCGCGCACGAAGTTCATGGTGCGGGCCCGGAAGTCGGCCTCGCGCCCTCCGGCGGCGCCGACCTTGACCAGCTTCAGGTCCTGGAACTCGCGCTCACGTCTCAACCGTGCCAGCGCCCGCAGCAGCGTCTCCAGGTTCTTGCGAGGGTGCTCCGAGCCCACGTAGAGCACGTACCGGCCCTCGACCAGCCGCCGCTCGACGGGGCGAAAGCGTCGGTGGTCGACGCCCTCGTAGACCACGAAGATTCGCTCCCCCGGGATGCGGAGGTGGGTGACGAGATCACGCCTGGTCGTCTGCGAGACGGCGATGATGGCCGTGGCCCGCCGAATCCCCCGGTAGTCCAGGCGCAGGCACGCCCGGTCGCGGAGGTTGGGACGGTGGATGAAGGGCCCCATGCCGATCAGGTCGAAGTAGCGGATCAGGTCGTGGACGGTGATCAGGTACGGCCGGGTGAGGAAGCATCCGTAGCGGCCCAGGTGGTGGTTGGGCAGGTGCAGGAGCCCCTCCTGTTGCCGTAGGAGCCGGACGAAGGCGAGGTCCTGGGTGAAGCC
>JAJPKS010000493.1 GCA_021323605.1 Bacillota bacterium
ATGTACCCGCGGTCGAACTGCATGCCCTCGACCAGCTCCAGGTCGGTCTGCAGGCTGTTGGAGTCCTCGACCGTGATCACCCCGTCCTTGCCGACCTTGTCCATGGCATCGGCGATGAGCCGCCCGATCTCCTCCGACTGAGACGAGATGGCCGCCACCTGGGCCACGTTCTCGTGCCCCTTGACGGGGAGCGCGACCCGCTTGATCTCCTCCACCACGGCCGCGACGGCCTTCTCGATGCCCTCCTTCAACTGGATGGGATTGGCACCGGCCTCGACGTTCTTGAATCCATCGTTGATCATCGTCTGGGCCAGGATGGTCGCGGTGGTGGTGCCGTCACCGGCGACGTCGTTGGTCTTGGTGGCCACCTCACGCAGCATCTGGGCGCCGGTGTTCTCCCAGTGGTCCTGGAGCTCGATCTCGCGGACGATGGTGACCCCGTCGTTGGTGACCGTCGGCGCTCCGAACTTCTTCTCCAGCACCGCGTTCCGGCCCTTGGGCCCCAGGGTGATCCGCACCGACCGAGCGACGGTGTCGATGCCGCGCTTGAGCCCCTGCCGAGCCTCGACATCGAAGGAAACTGCCTTTGGCACCGAGTATCACCTCCTCCATGGCCAGTTGTTGTGGCTGGGTGGTTGGATCACGTCCCCCTCTTCCCCTGTCTTCTCCTGCGGGTACGCCGGCACGCTCGAGGCTCCAGCCACGCGGCCGGGACGGGCCGGCCACCGACCGACCGGACGCGGCGCCCCCCGCGCCGCCCGGCCATCGCGGCCCCCGCGGACCTCCCGACCGGGCGAGGAGCCCGGCGGTCGTTGCCTCCGACCGGCTGCCACCCCCAGCTCAACCGCCATCCCAGGACCGAGGCTTCGGGGAAGAGGTTCGTGTACCACACAACATACCCAGCCCGACCGCCTCCCTAACCAGCCCTCGGAGGACGGATGGGAGCGGATGCCGGCGGCCTCGAGACCGGCGCCGCCAGCCGGGCACCCGAGCCCACCCCGTCTCGATCTCCGACCGCGATCCGGTGGGGCCGGCGCTCAGGGCTGGGTGGTCGGCCCGGTCGCCGCGGCCCGGCTCGGAACCCGTCCCAGCCGCCGATAGAGCCGCTCCTCGTGCCCGAACAGCGGATGGTCGAGCAGTCGTCGCCACCGCTCCTCGAACTCGACCAGGCCACCGGCCTGCTCGGACTGCCAGCGGCGAGCGAAGCTGCCGTCCTGGATCCGGGCCAGGGCCTCGGCCATGAGCGAGCGGAGCTGGGGGGTGTCGTAGCGAGGGCCCCACAGGAGATGACCGAACTGGCTGGTGTGCGAGTGCAGCCGCATCTGGCCGGCGAGGCCCAGCCCGGCCATGGCGCGCCCGATCTCGCCGATCTCGCCCGAGCCGTACACCTCGAGGATGGCGGCCTCGGGTGAGACCCCGGCCTGGATCAGCACCTCGCACGCCGCCTTGAGGATGAAGACCGTGGCCGGAGCCCAGGTGTGCTCGCTGAAGAGATCGAGCGTCGCCTCCTCGCGGAAGCTCGACTCCACCGCGCAACCGCCGGGGAGGCCGGCCCCGATGGCAGCCGCGATCGAGAGGGCGGTCTCGAGGGCCCGGCCGCTCTCGTCGCGCTCCACCCCGACCAGGACCGGGAACCCCCGGCCCTCGACGAACAGCTCCCGCATGCTCCGGCCGATCATCCTCGGCGCCACCATGACCAGGTCCGCCCCCGGGGCCGGGGACAGGAAGCCATAGGCCACGTTGTACCCGCTGGCGAAACCGAGGGTCTGCCCGGACCGCAGCGCGGGCTCGACCTCGGCCCGGTAGACGTCCGGCTGGACCTCGTCGGGCACCAGGAAGAGCACCACGTCGCCCCGCCCGACGGCCGCCCCGACGGGAAGGACGGTCATCCCGTCGGCCCGCGCCAGCTCGGCGTAGGCGTCGTCGCGGTTGCCGACCAGCACCTCGACCCCGCGGTCCCTCAGGTTCAGGGCCTGCGCCCGTCCCTGGTTGCCGTAGCCGACCACGGCGACGGCCCGGGAACGGATCGGATCGAGGCTCAGCTCGGAGGCATCCCAGACCCGCGCCATCCCAATCCTCCTGGCATCGTCACTGCACCGCGATGGCCCGCCCCGTGCCGCCGGTCGAGTCGCGCACCTTGATGGGAAGGAAAACGAACCACGCCCCCGAGGTCGGCAGCGCCTCGAGCCCGGTCAACCCCTCGACGAAGACCATGCCCCGGCCGAGCCCGAGCACGTGGACCGGCGCGCCGTCGTGGGCCGCGCCCATGCTCGGCCCGTCGGTGCCCAGGCAACGCACACCCCGCCGGATCAGGTGCTCCACGGCGTCCGGGTCAGGAGCCGGCCAGCCAGGATGGGCCCGCCGGACCAGCACGTCCTCGACGTAGGGCCCGCCCTCCGGGCCCGGTCGATAGAAGCGGTCCCATCCGGTCCAGAAGAGCACCACCTCTCCCCTCCGGATCTCGCCGTGTCGGCCTTCCCAGCGCCGCACGTCGTCGGCCGTGATCGCCGGGCTGATCCCCGGCTCCGCTCCCCGGTCCACCTCCCGGCAGTCGATCACGCGGGCCGGGCCCATCAGCTGCTCAACCGGTACCCGGTCGCCGGTGATCTCGCCGGCGGGCCCGGCGTTGGGCAGGCCGGAACCCTCCCGGGGGATGAAGTGCGCCGGGGCGTCGAAGTGCGTGCCGGTGTGCTCGTCGATCGCCATCCAGCGCGTCTGGTAGGGACCGCTGCGCGAGCGCAGGGCGAGCGGGCCGTCCGACGCATCCACGTACCAGTTCCAGATCTTGTGCTGGAAGGGCTGGTGCGTCGGCCACCAGCAGGGCAGGTCTTCGGCAATGGTCAGCGTGAGATCGACCAGCCTCCGTCCCCGAAGGAGATCGGCGGCGTCGACCCCGGCGCGGGGGGCCCCCGCGCGGTCCCGCAACCGCGCGGGGCGCCCCTCCCTCGGCACCTCCTTCACCTTTTCCTCCAATCGGATTCAGACGACGATGGCCTCCAGCTCCCGGTGGGGCGGGATGCGCCGGAGGAGCAGGGTGAGGTACTGGCCCACGGCCAGGACCACGGCCACCACGACCCAGGTCGTCACCGGCCCGAAGGGGCCGATGAGCAGCGTCCAGATGCCGGTCCCGATGATCAGCCCGAGGGCGAACATCGCCCCCAGGAAGCCGACCGCGGTCCCGCGGCAACGGGTCGGGAAGCTCTCGGCCCAGTAGGCGTACCCGGCCCCGGACCAGGTTCCGTTGGTCGCCTGGTAGATGAAGAAGTACAGCAACCAGACCGGCCAGCCGGAGCCGTGGACGAACAGGAACAGGAGGTTCAGGGGCGCGGTCAGCGCGCCGGTGACGATGAGCACCTCGCGCCGCCCGAAGAACTCACCGAGCAGGCCACCGAAGAGGTAGAAGAAGTACCCGATGCCACTCGAAACGAGCAGCAGCGTGCTCGCCTCGGTGGCGGACCAACCCCGGTAGCTGACCAGCCAGTAGGTGATGTAGACGTTGGTCGCGACCCAGCTGCTCGCATACGCCAGCCACACCACCGTGAGCAGCGTGAGCTGACGCCGGACGTATCCCGGCGTGGCGAAGATCTGGCGAACCGTGACCTTCTGCGCCTCCTCGACGTCGACCTCGTACCGTTTCAGGAGCTGGTCGACGAGTTCCTGGTTGCCCTTGCGCAGCGCCTGCTTGACCTCGGTCAGGTGTTGCCAGCGGGGCGATTCCCGGATGAAGATGCGGCCCACGATCACGGCCACGATGGGGATCAAGCCGAAGGCGAACACCGTCCGCCAGCCGAAGCGGATGACGTTCAGGTAGACGAACGAGGAGAGGAAGACCCCCAGCGGCCAGCCACCCTGGACCACCGAGTACAGGAAGCCGCGCACCCTGGCCGGGACCTGCTCGTTGACCAGGGTCACGGCAATGCTCAGCTCCGCGATCCCGAAGCCGCTGGCGATGCACCGCGTGATCGCCAGCTCCACGAAGTTCTGCACGAAGAACGTGAGCCCGGTGAACACCGCCGTTCCCACCAGGCACCACTGCCACATGAACTTACGTCCGTACGTGTCCATCCCGTAGCCGACGAACAGGGTGATCACGAACATGGACGCGTAGATCACGAAGCCGAGCAGGCCCACCAGGGTGGCCGACAGGTGCATGTCGGCGGCGATGTTGGGAAAGGCGTTGACGAGCAGGTTGAAGTCGTACGACGAAAGCGTCCAACCGGCCACGGCCAGGACCATCAGGTAGACGAGGTAGTAGTCCTGGGTCGCTCGCCTGATGCGCTCCCCGAGGGGGATGCTCAACGTCTGCTCCTGTGCCATCTCCGAATTCCTCCCTCTCTTCCTCTTTGCTCTTCGCCTCCGCCCGATCTCGACTCGCGGTCAGACGCGCGAGCGGGCAAGGACGAAGGGGGCCAGCTCGGCCGCCACCCGCAGGGCCGCCACCTGTCCCCTGGCATCGGCCACCCACTTGCCCGCGATGTCGAAGGCCGTGCCGTGATCGACGGAGGCGCGGATCAACGGCAGGCCGAGCGTGACGCTCACGGTTCCAAAGAAGTCCACGGTCTTGGCGGCGATGTGTCCCTGGTCGTGGTAGAGGGAGAGAACGGCGTCGTACCGTCCCTCCCGGCACTGGAAGAAGACCGCGTCGGCCGGTACCGGGCCGCTGACGTCGACGCCCTGTCGTCGCGCCTCGGCCACCGCCGGCGCCAGCACCACCTTCTCCTCTGCACCCAGCAGCCCGTTCTCCCCGGCGTGCGGGTTGAGGGCGGCCAGCGCGATCCGGGGGGCGGCGATCCCGATCTGGCGGCTCAGCTCGTCGACGCGCCGCAGGCCGGCGACCACCAGCTCGGTGTCGATCCGCTCGATGGCCTCGCGCAGGGAGTGGTGGCGGGTGAGGAAGAAGATGCGCAGGCGGTCCAGGATGAAGGCCGTGAACACCGAGGCCCGGGGCACGCCCAGCAGGTCGGCGAGCATCTCGGTATGGCCGGGGAAGGGGAAGCCGGCGGCGCGGATGGCCTCCTTGTTGAGGGGGCAGGTCACGATCCCGTCGATGGCGTCCCGCCGGGCCAGCTCACAGACCGTCTGCACGCACTCCACCGCGGCCCGCCCGGCGCGCGGGTCCAGCCGGCCCGGGCGCACCCCGGCCGCGTTGGCCAGGTCGAGGACCTCGAGCCGGCCCGGCTCCCCGGTGACCTCCTCGGGGCCGCCGACCCGCCGGATCTCGAGCCCCGCGCCGCAGCCCCGCACCGCGAGCTCGAGCACGGAGGCGTCGCCCACGGTGAGCGGCCGTAGCCGCTCGAACGCAGAGCCCTCGTCGAGCGCCTTCACCAGGATCTCCGGCCCGATCCCGGCCGGGTCCCCCATGGTGATGGCGATCAGCGGGCGGGGATCTGCCATGGCTCCTTCTCCTCCAGGGTTTCGATGATCTGGATCAGGGTCTGCGGATGGCCGACGAGGCCGCCTTTGGTGGCCATGGGAAGGCCGTCCCACCGCCCTCCCCGGAGCACGCCCAGCGGGCACAGTGGGGCCAGCTCTCCGACCGGCACCACGGCTCGGGCGCGGAGGGCGTCCACCAGGCACGAGGCGGCGTGGCCGCCGCTGACCACGACCCCCCCGCAGCGCCAGCCACGCCTGTGGGCCCGGGCGAGGAGACCGGCCGCCAGCCGCGCCGCCTCCTCCGCCGCCCGCTCCCGGTAGGTCTCGCAGCGCACGGTCTCGACCACGATCAGCGCTCCGTCACGGAGCCCGGACCAGTCGACGAGCGGCCGCTCGGAGTCGACCACGACCGCCGGCCGGGGACCGTCCAGCAGCGCGGCGAGCTGGGCCCGGTTCTGCTCGGACGGGCTGGCCACCACCAGGAGCAGGAACGCCGGGGGTCGCGCCCGGGCGGGGTAGTAGCGGAGCCAGGCTCCGGGCGAGATCGTCACCAGCCGTCTGCCCGCGGCCTCCAGCAGCCCCACGGCCTCGGCGGCGGCGGCCAGGTGCTGCTCGCAGGTGGCGTCGACCACGAACCGGCGGACGCCCCGGGCCGCCGCCGCCTCCACCTCGGCCACGATCGCCGGCGCGCCGCGCTCGACGGTCCCGAGCCCGATCCCGGCGGCGAGCTGGCCGGGGAAGAGCACCGCGGCCACGTCGACGTCGAACCCGGGCGGGGTCGAGACGCCGGCCAGGCGCTGCCGGCCCCCACGCGTCACCCGCCCGGCGTCGGGGAAGGCCGGCACGGCGACCACCCAGGCGTCCTCCAGCCCGGCCCCGGACAGCAGCCCGCGAAGCTCGAGCGCCGTGTGGCCCCGGAGCGTGCTGTCGCTCCGCAGCTCCAGGTGGCGGCAGCCGAGGTCGCGCAGGAAGGCCCCCCACCCGCCGGCCGCCTCCATCGGCTCGATCGGCCGGTCGCGGGTCCGCATGTCCGCGACCAGGGCATCGTGCTCCGCGCCCGGGGACCGCCGCTCCCAGAGGATGGCCGGGTGGAGACCCCGGGCCACCAGCCTCGCCGCCGAGGCCAGGCTGCCGGTCAGGTCGTCCGCCAGGACACCGATGTGGCAGACGCCGGTCACCGGCCGGCCTCCCGGTCGCCGACCTCGGCCAGCTCCACCCCCACCCCCCGGTTCCGGTAGGGCTGGAGCAGGTGCGCAGCGGCCTGATCGTCGGTGATGAGCGTCCAGGGCCGGTCCAGCGGCGTCACGTAGGGGAACCGCCAGCTCACCAGCTTGGAGTGGTCGGCGACCACGTAGGCCTCCCGCGCCCGGTGGAGCATGAGCCCTTTGAGCGTGGCCTGGGCCAGGGTGGGACAGTTCAGCCCCCGGTCGGGGGCGAGGCCGTCGGCGCCGAGGAAGACGCGATCCGCCATCACCTGCCGGAGGTTGGCCTCGGCCAGGCCGCCGATCAGGGCCTGGTTGACGTGACGCAGCTGGCCGCCGAGCACGACCACCTCCACCCCATCGGCGTCGCGCAGCGCGAGCAGCACGCTGAGCCCGTTGGTGACAACGGTCAGGTTTCGACGCTCGCGCAGATGCCAGGCCAGCCGGCCGGTGGTGGTGCCGGCGTCGAGGATGATCACCTCGCCCTCGGTGACCTGCCCGGCCGCCAGCCGGGCGATGGCGTCCTTCTGACGTCGGTAGCTGAGCTCCTTCTCCTCCAGCGTGAGCTCGAGGGCCCGCGGGCTCGCCACCGCACCGCCGTAGGTCCGGGTGATCCGTCCCTCCTCCACGAGGCGGCGGAGGTCGCGCCTGATGGTCGCCACGGACACGTCCAGCCGCTCGGCCAGTGCCTCCACGTGCCCGTTCCCGGCCCGGACCTCGGCCAGGATCAGCTCCCGCCGCTCCCGTCCCGCCCGACCGGCACGCCGTGCGCGTTCCACTCAGCAACGTCTCCGAAACACGGTGGTTCCACCCTCTATCGTCGACGGTTTGCTCGATTCAGTCAAGATGTCGCGGTTGATTGCGCGAAACGATCAACACCGGTGGGCGCTGGCTTCCTGCGGCGAGGGGCGGGGAGACGACCGCCGGAGGCGGTCGGCCCGGACCGGCCCGCCCTCCGGCCACCCACGTGGCCCGTAACTCAGCCGCCGCGGGGGAGCCCAGCCTCCCGGATCACGCTCATACCCGGCAACCGCCGCGGGGTGAAGGCGTTGAAGGCGGCACAGACCGTGGACACGCCGGCGTTGCCGGCGCCCGCGACCACGATCACCACGTCGTCCGGGGAGGCGATGATCCTCACGAAGTGGTCGTCGTCGAGCCGCGACCAGGCGTGGGCGGCCGTCGCCGAGCCCTCGGGCGCCAGCCAGCCCCGATCGTCGACGGCGCCCCGGCCCGTGCGCCGGAGGTCCCGGAGGGAGCGACCACAGTGCTCGCACAGGTATCGGCGCACGTCCGCCTTCGAATAGCCAGCGCGGGAGAGGAGCCGGGCGTGCTCGGGGCCGAGGACCACGATCGCGTGGGTGGTGGGGCGCATCAAGGTGCCGCTCCGCGAGACCGCCTCCACCACATCGGCCAGGAGGTGGTCCGGGTCGGCGGTGTGGCGGTTGTCGATGTGGGCCGTGTCGCGGACCATGATCGCGGACACGACGCTGCTCTCCGGGGGATGCCCGTGCTCGACGTGGAGCGGCTCCCAGGGACTCTCTTCCTCGTTCTCGGCGATGCACAGGGTGTACTTGCCGGGGGTGCCCTGGGTCGACTGGTCGAGCACCTGCGGCTCGAGCCCGAACACGTTCATGAGGATCAGCCGGATGGCCCGGCCCACGGTGGCGTTGGCGCGGAACCCGGGGCCGAACACGTTGCCTCCGCCGTTGAACCCCAGGCGCTGCCGCGCCGGCCCGTTGACGATCAGGAGCGGGGCGGGACCGGTGGTGCTCTGCCAGCCGCCGCCGAAGGCCGAGCCCTCGTCTCGCAGGGCCTCCCACGCCGCCAGGACGACGGGGAAGTGCTCCGGGCGACAGCCGGCCATGACCGCGTTGATCGCGGCCAGCTGCACCGTGCAGGCACGATCGAGGTGCTCCATCCGGCCGATGACCTCCCCGGGCTCGCGTCCAGCTGCCTGCACGAACGATTGCACCGCCTCCGGCGAGGGCGGGACGACGGGCAGACCGTCCGTCCAGCCCTGTTCGTAGCAGTACTCGATGGCCTTGCGCGCCGACTCCGGATCGAAGGGGACCGTCCTCACCGCCGGCCGCTCAAGACGGCCACCACCTCGGGGAGGATTCGGGCCGCCCGTTCCCCCACCTGCGCCGGCGCGAGGCTGCTCAACGGGTGCTCGGTCACCACGTACCGATACTCAGGGAGACCCTGGAGCCGCGCCATCGCACCCGCGCTGCTCGAGAAGGCATCGGTGCAGACCACGGCGGCGGGCACACCCCGCCGCTCGAACTGGATGCCGTCGGCCACACTGGCCGCGCTGCAGGATCCTCAATCCCCGATGGCGGTGACGACCAGGTCACACTCCGTGGCCAGCGGCTCGACGATCTCGGCCGGCGCCGGGAGACCGAAGTGGGGCTTCTGGACGTCCACCACCCGACCCACCCCGTGACGGGCCACGAGGAGACGACCCAGCTCGGCCAGCAGCACGCCGGCGTTGTGCTTCCGGTTGTCCAGGAGGCCGAGGGTCAGGCCGGCGAGGCTTCGGGGGCGGGGCGCGAGCGTGGCCCGCCCGCCCTCCGGGCGACCGGTGGGATCGAGGACGAAGAAGGATGTCATCGACCGTCTCCTCCACGGGTGCCGCCCGGGCTCGGGAGGGCGGCTCGCACTCTAGTATGGCAGATGTCCGCCTCCCCTTCCCGTCCCCTGGATCGACCCCGGGACCGGCTGGGGGCGGTGTCGGCGGCGTCAGCCGCCGACGCCATCCTCGATCACGAGCGCGGGACCTCCACAGGACGGTCGCAGGTCCGGGTCACAGGGTTCGGGGGGGTGCGGCCGGGAGGTGGTCAGGATCACCACCGTGGGGTCGTCCTCGACCACCTGCAACCGCGGGCGTGACCACGTCCCACACCCCTCGGACACGGGGTCGCTCGACTCGGTCAACCGGTCCAGCCGTTCGACGATCTTCGCCAGCCTCGAGTACAGCATCCATACCACATCGATCGGGCCCTCCGGCCCGCCACCCCGGTGCGCCATGCCAATCCCCTCGTCACGTCCCGTGAGTCGATCGAATTACGTGAAGGAAACCTTGCGCCTAGTGACACTGGTTCGTCAAGCACATTCGATATTGACACCATCAGTTGACGCGACGCACTCAGCCAGAGCCGCGGGCCGCTCTGCGCCGGAGGGGCGCCGGTCCGGGTGGGGAGGCGGTGGGCGGGGCTGCACACGGCCAGGTGGCAAGAAGACTTGACCTCCACTCAAGATCCTGTATACCCTGTGGCACTGGCAGTACCTATGGATACCGACAATGCCAGCTGCACGCATCGGCTGGTCCTGGTGGTCGTGACGTCGTGACCACGAGCGCTGTGTCGACGGCGAGGCCCGCGCCCACCCCGTCGGGGCGACCAGGCTGGAAGGGTGAGCATGGAACTCCCGTGCGACCGAGCGGGCGGGCGACGTGCGCCCCCTGGAGGGAGGAGATGATGATGAGCGTCCTCGGACCTCTCCAGTGCTGCGCGGTCTGCGGGGTGCGGACACGGAGAACCGTCATCCGGCGCCGCCAGCGCTTCGCCTGCTGCCCTGCCTGCGACGAGGGGAGCATCGGCCCGCGGGCCGGCGCGATGCCGGACCTTCGCCGACACGGCCCCCTGCCGGGAGCGCGCCGGCCGGTGGCCGAGGGCCGGCCTCGGGCCGGCCTGGTCCGCGACCTCCTGCGCTGCCTGGCGCCGTCACCGTCTCGAGCCTCCGGCAGGTGGCGTCCATGAGCACGGCCCAGCTGGTCGCGCCGGCCAGCCAGCCGGTGGCGTTGCTGCCGGCCGTGTCCGACGGAGAATTCGACACCTGGATCCTGGGCGGCGCCGCGCGCGTCCGGTACGTCGTCCAGAGCGGGCTGATCACACGTGCGCTCTATCGCGCCGTGGACGGCTGGGACATCCGGACCTGGGGCGAACCGGAGGTCATCCGCGCCCACGTGCTCCACGGCGCTCGCCCGCCCGCCGCCTCGCCGGAGCCGGGGTGGCGGAAGCTCTTGCAGGAGCGAATGGACCGATGGGTCCTGCGGCGTGCTTGAGCACGGCGTCTCCCACCAGCGACCCGCCCGCCGGCCTCGGAGCGCGCCCCGTATGCTGGGGGTGACGAGCGCCGAGCGGCGATCGCCGAGCATCGACTCGTGACGCGGACGATGTGGGCCCATGGCTGAGCGGCGTGGGCGTCATGGACCGGGCGTCTCCATCCGCCCGGAGCACCTGCGCGAGGCTCGGAAGGCGGCAGGGATGTCGCTGGCCGAGGTGGCGCAGGGCATCTGCTCGCGGGCGGCGGTGCACCAGTTCGAGTCCGGGCTGGCACGTCCGTCGCGGATCGAGCTGGAGCAGATCGCCCAGCGGTTGGGGCGACCGGTGGAGTGGTTCCTGGCCGAGGCCCGGGGCGAGCCGGGGATCGGAGACGTCGCGACCATGCTCCGGCAGGCGTCTCGACGCGTGGAGCAGATGTCCCGCAGTGACCTGCCCCTGCTCGAGCGGAGCGTGCTCCGCCGGATCGCGGCCGGGCTGCGCGCCGACTCCGAGATCGTGGCCATGATCGAACACCGCGAAGGACCCTGAACACCCGCGACCGCCCCGGGGGGTGGTTCAGGCCGAGCGAACCGGGGCCGGCCGGCGGGCGAGACCCCGGAGCCGGAGGCGGGCAGCGGCCAGGACGATGATTCCCTCGCCCAGGGTGAGCAGCAGGCCGCCGGCGAGTCGCTGGTCCGCCAGCGGCGTCCACCAGCCGGCCAGGCGCGGTGCCGCCCGGTAGAAGGCGTAGACCGGCTGCGGGGCCAGGAGCAGGGTCAGCCCGATCCCCCCCACCGGCACCGTCATCATCAGCAGGTAGCCGAGCCGGCCACGGGGACCGAGGCGCTGGAAGGATTGGGCCGCGGTGGCCTCCATCACCGGCCACCAGAAGAGGAGCCCGCCTCCGATCAGCGTGAGGTGCTGGACGACGTGCAACTGCTCCGACTCCAGGGCCATGCCGTACAGCACCGGGGCGTGCCAGGCGATCATCACCGTGGGCATGATCATCATGGCCGGCATGGGCTCGGTGAGGGCGCGCAGGCCCGGCATCCGGCGGGCGAGCCACGCGGCCATGGCGGGGGAGAGGCCCAGCAGCATCAGCGCCGGCGCCACCATCCCCAGGAGCACGTGCTGAGCCATGTGTGCGCTCAGGAGCACGTCGTCGGCCAGCGCATCCAGGGGGGACTCCAGGGCGAGCCAGACGGTGGCCAGACCGGCCCCCAGCCAGACGGCCCGCCGAGCCCGGTCGAGACGGCCGCGGCCGAGCCACGCGTAGGCGGCGGCAAGGGCGAGGACCCCCACCCCGACCGAGGGATCGAGCGACCATCGCAGCTCCACGGTCACACCCGCCTCACCGGAACAGCATGAGCAGGCCCGCGCCCAGGAACCCGCAGATCCAGACCACGTCCAGGTTGACCCACCAGCGGTGGAGGCCGGGGGCACGCCGCCAGCGGGCGGCCCACGCCGCCGCGGCGAGCAGGACGAGTGAGAGGGAAAGGCCGTAGACCACGACCATCAGTGCCTCCCGGCCCATGGCCGGGAGGGCCGACGGTCCCGGCCGCAGAACCACCAGGGCCGCCAGGGCGAGGGCCGTCCCCCGGTCCCCGGACACGGCGAACGCCCACCGGGCCAGCGCCCACGGACCCGCCCACATCCCCGATCCCCCGCGACGCGGCGGCATCCAGGCCATCCGGGCCAGACCGAAGACCAGCAACGTACCCGCCGTGCCCAGCCACACCACCGGCGGCGGGGCGACCGCCAGCGCGACCGCCGCCGCCGACACCCCCAGGGCGGCCACCGTCGTATGCCCCGCCGCCATGGGGAGGGCGGCCACGACCGCCGCCCGTCGGCTGCGCTCCCACGATCCCCGCGTCGCCGCCCAAAGCCAGCCCAGGGACGGATTGGCGCCGTGGTAGAGCCCCAGCGCCGTCACCACCGCCCAGGGCCAGAGCGCCTCCACGTCCTCGAGTATGGCCGATGGTGACGTCCCCGGCCCCGGTCGGGCACCGGAGGCAACCGGCGCCTCGGGCGCCGGCGCCATCTCCAGCGTCCGCTCCCAGGCGGCCAGCACCCGGGACGTGGACCGGAAGCAGCCGTAGGCGCCGGGTCGGTCAGGGAGTGCGCCGCCGGCGGTAGGCGGACGGTTCGCGGATGCCTGGCCAGCCATCTGGCCTCGAGGGTGAAGGCGGACCCGGTGGGAGCCTCGGCGAGCGGACCGTCACCGGGAGGGAGGCTCGTAGAGGTCTGCCGGACCTCCACCGGCTCCAGCTCGCGGTCGTAGCGGGCTCGCGCCACCGGGAAGCCGCAGCACCCGACCGGTCCCGGGACCCGTCCTCGACCCGCCTCCGGGTTCCCACCAGCGACCCGGACCGCGTGGGAAGCGGCCGCCGGGCCGGCGGCACGCCCGACCCGGGACCGGTACCTTGGAGGCATGTCCGGCCTGCGGGACCACCGTTCCCGGCGGGACGTCACCGATCCGGGGGCGGAGGTGGAGGATGCCGCGCCGGGGCCGGCCGCGGGCGCCCGGACGCGAGCGCCCGCCCGGACGACCCGGTCCGGCGCGGAGATGCCGGAGAGGATACGGCCGATGCTGGCCCGCCTGGCCTCAGAGCTCCCCCGCGGCGGTGACTGGGCCCACGAGTTCAAGTGGGACGGGGTCCGGGCGATCGTCTTCGCCCGTCCGGGCCGCTTCCGCGTCGTCTCCCGCCACCAGCAGGACCTCACCCACCGCTACCCGGAGCTGGGCCCGCTCGGCGAGGCGCTCGGAGCCCACGCCGTCGTGCTCGACGGCGAGATCGTGGCCCTGGACCAGGACGGCGTTCCCCGCTTCCAGCGGTTGCAGCAGCGGATCGGCCTCACCGCCGAGGACGACGTGCGGCGCCGGATGCGGGAGACGCCCGTCTGCTACCTGGCCTTCGACCTCCTCCACCTCGACGGACGCCCGCTGATGGGGCTGCCCTACCTGGAGCGACGGCGGCTGCTCCTCGACCTCGACCTGCGGGGGCCGGCGTGGCGCACGCCCGAGCACCGCCGGGGGGAGGCGGAGGGACGGGCCATGCTGGAGGGCGCCCGGCGCATGGGGCTGGAGGGCGTGGTGGCCAAGCGCACGGACAGCGTCTACGAGCGGGGCCTTCGCACCGGCGCCTGGCTGAAGGTCAAGGGCCGGCTGGGCCAGGAGCTGGTGATCGGCGGTTGGGCCGAGGGCCGGGGCCGGCGGCGGGGCCGGCCCGGGGCGCTCCTGGTCGGCTACCGGAAGGGCGGCCGCCTGGTCTACGCCGGCCAGGTGGGGACCGGCTTCACCGAGGCGGACCTGGCGCGGCTGGCGCGGCTCATGGCCCCCCTGGCCCGCGACCGCTCGCCCTTCGACGCCGGCCGGCCGCCCCCCGGCGCGCACTTCGTCGAGCCCAGGCTGGTGGGCGAGTTCGCGTTCGCGGAGTGGACGCGGCAGGGCCAGATCCGGGCCGGGGCCTTCAAGGGCCTGCGCACGGACAAGGACGCGAGGCAGGTGGTGTGGGAGCGCCCGACGTGAGCCGCGCCGAGGGCGAGACGGCCACGGTCCGGGTGGGCCGGCACCAGCTGCGGCTCACCAACCTGGACAAGGTGTTCTGGCCCCAGACCGGCTTCACCAAGGGCCAGATGATCGACTACTACACCCAGGTGGCCGACGTGCTCCTCCCCCACCTTCGGGACCGCCCCCTGACCATGAAGCGCTATCCCGACGGCATCGACGGCGAGATGTTCTTCGAGAGGAGCTGCCCCGGGCACCGTCCGTCGTGGGTACGCACCACCAGGATCTGGACCGAGAGCACCGACCGCTACCTGGAGTACTGTCTCGTCCAGGACCCCGCCACCCTGGTGTGGATCGCCCAACTGGGCGCCGTCGAGCTGCACGTCCCGCTCTCCCGCCGCCGGGCTCCCTCGCGTCCCGGGGCCATGGTCTTCGACCTCGATCCGGGACCACCGGCGAGCGTGGTCGAGTGCTGCCGGGTGGCGCTGGAGCTGCGCCGGCGGCTGGCCGAGCACCGGCTCCAGGCGCTCTGCAAGACCTCGGGCTCGAAGGGCCTGCAGGTCTACGTGCCCCTGAACCGGCCGGCCACCTACGAGGACACCAAGCGCGTTTCCAGGAGCCTCGCCGAGCGGCTGGCGCGAGAGCAGCCCGAGCTCGTGGTCCACCGCCAGCGCCGGGCGCTGCGCGCCGGCAAGGTCCTGGTCGACTGGAGCCAGAACGACCCGGACCGGACCATGGTGGCCGTCTACTCGCTCCGGGCCCGCCCGCGGCCGACCGTCTCCACGCCGGTGGGCTGGGGGGAGGTGGAGGACTGCGCCCGGACCGGCGATCCCGAGCGGCTGGTCTTCACCGCCGGCCAGGTGCTGGACCGGGTCGCCCGCCACGGCGACCTGTTCCGGCCCGTGCTCGAACTCCGGCAGCGGCTGCCCGACCAGGTCTGAGCTCGACCTGGGATCCCTGACCTACCATCGGGGGACAGGAGGAGGCTCTGGGTGAACGCGGACGGAGCACCGGGACGGCGGCGCAAGTTCTGGGGCTGGGGATACGAGGGCGACGGCCTGGGCGAGGACGAGATCCGGGCGCTCGCGGTCCGGATCGGACCACAGCTGGGGACGCTGGAGCCGAGGGTGGCCTCGCCCCCGCGCCTCGAGGAGCTCCGGCTCCGGCCGCCCCGGGTGCGGCCGCCGGCGGGGCTGGCGCCCTTCTCCTCCGACGCGGCCCGGGACCGCGCCGAGCACGCCCTGGGCAAGTCCTACCGCGACCTGGTGCGCGGCCTGCGCCGCGAGTACGCCCACCCTCCCGACTTCGTCGCCTACCCCGGGAACGAGGAGGAACTGGCGGCGGTCCTGGACTGGGCCACCGGCGCCCGGGTGGCGGTGGTGCCCTACGGGGGCGGCTCCTCGGTCGTGGGCGGCATCGAGCCCGACGTCGGCGACGGTTACAGCGGCGCGGTCTCGGTCGACCTGCGCCGGATGTCGCGGGTGCTCGAGGTCGACCGTGCCTCCCGGGCGGCGCTGATCGAGGCCGGCATCCTGGGGCCGGCCCTGGAGGACCGGCTCCGCCCCCATGGCCTCACCCTCCGGCACTTCCCCCAGTCCTTCGAGCTCTCCTCGCTGGGCGGCTGGATCGCCACCCGCTCCGGCGGCCACTACGCCACCCTCTTCACCCACATCGACGAGTTCGTCGAGGGCCTGCGGGTGCTCACCCCGCGCGGGGCGCTGGAGACCAGGCGGCTGCCCGGCGACGGCGCCGGCGTGTCGCCCGACCGTCTCTTCATCGGCTCCGAGGGCATCCTGGGGGTCATCACCAGAGCCTGGATGCGGCTCCAGGACCGGCCCCGCTTCCGGGCCTCGGCCTCGGTCACGTTCGCGTCTTTCGTCGAGGCCGCCGAGGCCGCGCGCGAACTCGCCCAGTCCGGCCTCTGGCCCGCCAACTGCCGTCTGCTCGACCCCACCGAGACGGTGGTCGCCGGGGTTGGCGACGGCTCCCGTTCGCTCCTCATCGTCGGCTTCGAGTCAGCCGACCACCCGCTCGACCCCTGGCTGGCACGGGCGATCGAGATCTGTCGTGGACACCGGGGCACGGTGGCCGCCGAGGAGGCGGCCGGCGCCCCGGACCGGCCCGGCGCCCGGGCGGGAGCGGCCGGCCGCTGGCGGGAGGTGTTCATCCGCGGCGGTCACCTGCACGACGCCATGGTCCGGCTGGGGCTGGTCAACGAGACCTTCGAGACCGCCGTCACCTGGGACCGGTTCCCCGAGTTCCACGCCGGGGTGCTGGAGGCCACGCGGCGGGCGGTCGAGCAGGTCTGCGGCCGGGGTCTGGTCTCCTGTCGCTTCGCCTACGTGTACCCCGACGGCCCGGCGCCGTACTACACGGTGGTGGCCCCGGGCCGGCCGGGGTCCGAGCTGGAGCAGTGGGCCGCGATCAAGGAGGCGGCCTCGGAGGCGCTGCTCCGCCTGGGCGGCACCATCACCCACCACCACGCCGTCGGGCGCGATCATCGCCCCTGGTACGACCGACAGCGACCGGCCCCGTTCGCCGAGGCGCTGCGGGCGGCGAAGCGGGCTCTGGATCCGGCCGGGGTGATGAACCCCGGCGTCCTGGTCGATCCGCCCTCGTGACGGCCGGAGCCCGGGATCGTTGTCACTTCCGCCGCCCCGGCGGTGCCTGGAGTTGATGGGATGCCAGCCCGGATCACGATGGCCGCCCGACCCCGGATCGGACGTCACCTGGCGGCGGCGCTCGCCGTCCTGGTCCTGACCGCCTGCTCCGGGCCCGCGCCCTCGACCCCGGACCCCGCCCAGGTGCTGCGCGCGACCGGACGGGCGCTGGCCGGGCTGCACACGCTCAGCGCCGACATCAGCTTCGGACCCGGGATCGTGATCCAGGGCCTGACCCTGTCCTCGGCCAGCTCCAGGATCCGGCTGCCGGACGCCAGCGACACCACCTTCAAGGTCCGGCAGGGCGACTTCCTCGTCGACCTGAGGGTGATCACCCTCGACGGCCACGTCTTCCTGCGCCTGCCCTTCTCGACCTTCACCGAGCTGCCCGCCTCCGAGGCCTCCCGGGTCCCCGACGTCTCCCGGCTGTTCGATCCCCGGACGGGGCTGC
Organism: Bacillota bacterium; assembly: GCA_021323605.1. Classification (GTDB taxonomy): domain Bacteria; phylum Chloroflexota; class Dormibacteria; order Dormibacterales; family Dormibacteraceae; genus CADDZO01. Next base: position 17,238 of record JAJPKS010000493.1, read on the forward strand.
CGGCCGTCCTGGCTCGGGGCGCCCATCCCCGCTACCTGGGCACCGCCCGGGTGGGCGACCAGGACTGCGATCAGGTGAGCGCCGGCTACGCGGCGGCACAGCTGGGCGGCCTGCTGGGCGGGATCACGCCGGCGGGGGAGGTCACGGCCACGGTATGGGCGGGCCGGCGCGATCACCTCCCGCGCCGCGTGGTCCTCTCCGGGCCGCTCCTGGGACGGGGTGGGAGCCAGCGGGTGCAGGCGGATCTCCACGGCTTCGACCAGCCGGTGGCGATCAGCGCCCCGGCCTGAGCGGTGCCGCCGGGAACCGCGCCCCGGTCCCCGGCCCGGCCGGCCCTGGCCGGCACCCTCGGCCGGCGGGCGCTCTGGCCGGCCGCCGCCGGCCTGCTCCTGGCCGCCGTGGACGCCTATGCGGTGGTCACCCTGCTCCCCCAGATGATGGCCGCCACCGGCGTCCCGGTGGATCAGCCGCAGGCGGCCACCCCGATCGTGACCGGGTTCCTGGTCGGCTACGTGGTGGCCATGCCGCTCCTGGGCACCTACTCCGACCACCGTGGGCGAGCGCCGGCCTACGCCGTGGCGATGGGCGTCTTCCTCCTCGGTTCGACCCTGACCGCGCTCTCCGGCTCGCTCGCCTGGCTGGTCGCGGGCCGGGTGCTGCAGGGGCTGGGTGGGGGGGCGCTGGTTCCGCTGACCCTGGCCCTGGCCGCCGACCTCTCCGCTCCGGGGACCCGGGGCCCGCTGGTCGGGACCATCTCGGCCCTGCAGGAGGCGGGCAGCGCGGTGGGGCCGCTGTACGGGGCGGCGCTGGCGGCGGCGCTGGGCGGGTGGCGCGGGGTGTTCTGGCTCAACCTGCCCCTGGGGGGGATGGCGGTGGCCGGGCTCTGGCTTGGCCGCCGATCGGGCACCTCGTCCGGCGCGGCCCACCCGCCGCCGGCAACCGCCGGGATCGACTGGCCGGGGGCGATCCTGCTCGGCGGGGGGCTCGGCCTGGCCGTGCTGGCCCTCTATCCCGACGCCCCTGAATCGCGCCCGCTCAACGGCGCCGCCCTCCCCCTGGGCCTGACCGCCCTGGCCGCCCTGCTCGCCTTCGCCTGGCACCAGGTCCGGCGGCTCTCCCCGCTGATCCCGGCCCGGCTGCTGCGGGCGCGCGCGTTCTGGGGGGGCCTCTCGACCAACCTGCTCGCCGGGGGCGCGCTGATGGTCGCCCTGGTGGACGTGCCCGTGCTGGCCCGGGGGGCGTTCGGGCTGAGCACGCTGGACTCGGGCCTCCTCCTCTCCCGCCTCCTGGTCGGGCTACCGGTGGGAGCGGCGCTGGGCGGCTGGCTGACCGGGCGCCTCGGCAAGCGCTGGACGGCGGGCGCCGGCCTCGTCCTCTCCGCCACCGCCTTCGCCCTGATGTCGTCCTGGGGGACGCACGAGCCCACCGCTCCGGCCTCCCCGGCCTCGGCCGAGCTCGCCGCCTGCGGCGCCGGCTTCGGGCTCCTGATCGCGCCGCTCACGGTCGCCGTCCTCGACCTGGCCCGGAGCGAGGAGCACGGGCTCGCCAGCGGCCTGGTCGTGCTCTCGCGCACGACGGGCATGGTGCTGGCGCTGGCTGCGCTCACCACCTTCGGGCTGGCGGAGTTCCAGCGCCTCCTCAGGACGCATCCCTGCGTCCTCCCGCCGGCCGGCGACCTGTCGGCCCGGCTGCGCGCCTTCGAAGGCTGCACCCGGGCAGCGCTGCTCCAGGAGTACCGCGAGGTCTTCCTGGTCGCGGCCGGGCTCTGCGCCGCCGGCGCCCTGGTGGCGCTCCTCACCCTGCCCGGAGGCGGTCGCGGGGGGCTGGGTCGCTCCCGGAGGTGACGTCGGCCGGTGCCGGCCTCACCTACCGCCGGGCCCGTCGGCCTCGGCCAGCAGCCCGGCAAGGTCCAGCGGACGGGTGTACATCACCACCTCGCCGGCGGGTGAGCGGGGCCATTGCTCGCGCGGGCGGTCGTGGTAGAGCTCCACGCCGTTGCCGTCCGGGTCGTCCAGGTAGACCGCCTCGCTGACGCCGTGATCGGCGGCGCCGGTGAGCGGCCATCCCGCCTCCAGCAGACGCTTGACCGCCCGAGCGAGCGCAGATCGGGTCGGGTAGAGGATGGCGTGGTGGTAGAGGCCGGTGCTGCCCCGCGGGGGCGGCGATCCCCCCTTGCTCTCCCAGGTGTTGAGGCCGATGTGGTGGTGGTAGCCACCGGCGCTGATGAAGGCGGCCTGGTCACGCCACCGGGTGACCAGCTCGAACCCCAGGAGGCCGCAGTAGAAGGCGAGGGAACGCTCCAGGTCCGCCACCTTCAAGTGCACGTGCCCGATGCGCACCCCGGGATCGATGGTCCAACGCTCCGCCTCCGGCCTCTCCGCCATCACCCCAATCTTGGCACCGCGAGCCCCGCCCCGCACACCGACCGCGGTTGCCGGCCCTCAGCCCGCGTCCCGGTCCCCTGGGCTCACGGCCGGCAGCACGACCCGTTCCAGGTAGGCGCGGATGGCACGGGCGATGCCGTCCACCGCCCGCCACTCCAGGCGCTCGAGCTCCGACTCGATCCGGTTCAGCGTGTCCATCTGGTCGAGCACGAAGCCCGGGTCCTGCCGGAGCCCCGGGCTCGGCCCGGGGCTGACGGCCGGCAGCGCGGGGAGGCTCGAGGGCGAGGGCGCAGGCGGTGGGGC
>JAJPKS010000143.1 GCA_021323605.1 Bacillota bacterium
CGGCCCCCAGGACGGGCAGGAGGCCGGTGAAGGCCTCCAGGTCCTCGACCATGAGCGCCGACTCGTACAGCTGCCCCCCGGCCAGGGCGATCCCCTGGAGCTGGCCTCCCAGCTGGAAGCCGGCCACGCCCGCGGCCCCGGCTGCGGCCAGGCTCAGATGGCCGGTGGTGATCAGCCAGATCAGGACGCCGATCATGATCCCGCCGGCCACGGCGTTGCCGGCCGAGCCCAGGAGGGCCAGCCCGGCTCGGCGACGCAGGTGCCGGCGCAGGCGGGCGATGCGCTCCTCCGTGAGCCGCTCGTAGAGATCGCGGAAGTAGCCGCCCAGCCCGAATGCCCGCACCTCCCCGGCCCCCTGGCGGGAGGTGAGCAGGCTCAGCACGTAGCCGCGGCGCCGGTCGTTGGGCGTCATCTCGACCAGGAACTCGTAGACGGCGCGCGCGACCCGGACCGTGGCCAGCCAGAGGGGAACCAGGCCGAGCAGGGCCACGGCCAGGAGCAGGGGTGAGAGGACGAAGAGGGCCGCCGCCACCCCGGCCAGCCCGAGCAGGCCCCGGCTCAGGCTGAGGACGGCCGTCGTCACCTGCAGCGGCCGTACCATCGCCGTCTGCTGGGCCCGCTGCAGCCGGTCGTGGAAGGCCGGGGAGTCGAAGTCGGCCAGGCCGATGGCGGTCGCGACCTCGGTCACCGGGCGGGAGACGTGTCGCTGGACCAGCTCAGTGACCAGCTGCTGCTGCAGGCCGGCCCAGGTGCCGGCCAGGCCGCCCGCCGCCTGCAGCCCGACCAGCAGCCCCAGCTGCTCGAGCGCGGGCAGGTAGTCGTGGTGGGGCGATCCCGTCAGCAGGGCGGCCAGGAGGCCGCGGACGACCAGCAGCTGCAGCGTCGTCGTCACCCCCTGGACGAGCTGAAGGAGGGTGTTGCCGGCGAAGGTGCGGGGCGCCGCCCGCGCCACCATGCCGAAGGCGCCGAGCACGAGGCCGGGCAGCCGCCACCAGCTCCGGTCCCGCGCCGGCCCGGCCGGCCCCAGCACGATCATGCCCAACGATCATGCCACTCCGGTCGGGGGCCGCCCGGCCCGGACGGCGGTCAGAGTTCGATCGACATCCCGTCCCGGGCCGCCCTGACCTCTACTCCGGTCCGCTGGCTGAGCTGGTCGGCCACCTCCTGGGGATGGGCCCGCCAGACCGTGGTGCCGAAGTGGGTGATGACGGCCAGGCGGGGCCGGGCCTCGGCGATGATGCGCTCGGCGTCGTCCAGGCCGAGGTGGGGCAGCTCGGGCCGGCTGCGGGCGAGCACGGTGTGGATCAGCATGACCTCGGCCCGGTGGTCCTCGGCGATGCCCTCGTAGTACTTCGAATCGGTCACCCACCCCAGCACCGGGCGGTCACCGTCGCCGCTGGTCCCGAAAAGGAAGCCGTACGTCTCCACGCCGTGGACGTGCCGGCGGGTGGTGGTGAAGCAGAGGTCCCCCAGCCGGTAGCGGGTCTGCGGCTGGAGACGGATGAGGCAGCGGGGGAAATGGCGGAGATAGCGCAGGACCACGGGATCGTCGTCGAGGGCGTCGCTCGGGCAGAAGAGGGTGCCCCGAGGCCGGAACCCGCCCTCGGTCATGCCCTCGATCATGACGTTGACGTCGCCGCAGTGGTCGAGGTGACGATGGCTGAGCAGGATGCCGTCCAGCCGGGTCAGGTCGACGTGTTGCCGGGCGTACTGGACGACCGCGCCCGGGCCGGGATCCATGGCCAGGCGCGTTTCACCCTCCTGCAGGTAGAGCCCGCCGGAGGCGGCGACCTGCTTCATCACCATGAAGCGGGCCCCGGCGGTGCCCATGAAGGTCAGCCTCATGCGGCGCCGGCGGTGACCCCCCGACCGCCCTGGACGAAGACCACCGCAGCCATTGTAGGGGGCGACCGGCGCCGCCTCGTCGTCCCGAGGATGACCTGAGCTCGATGCGGCAGGGGTCGCGCCGCCATCGTAAGCTTCGAGCGTCGATGCGCCGCTGCCCCTATCTGGAACAGCTGTACAAGGAGCGCCGTGGCCCGATACGCGTGTACCACTTCGACTGCCACGTGGACCACCGTTCGAAGCGTCGAATCGCGCTCCGCGAGTCGCCGCCCATCTGCGTCCGCTGCTTCGAGGATTGCCACCTCTACCGGGAGGAGCGGCAGCGGGAGGACGGCATCATCCAGCGGTACACCGACTGATCCCAGGTGCGACTCCTCATCTTCGCCGACATCGAAGGGGTCGCGGGCGTGGCCAGGCCCGAACAGACGGAGGTGGGCGGCGCCGAGCACGAGGCGGCGTGCCGGCTCCTGGTCGGGGAGGTCAACGCCGCCGCCGAAGGGGCCCTGGCGGCGGGCGTCCAGGAGGTGGTCGTCGTCGACGCCCATGCCGACGGGCTCAATCTGCCGCCCGAGGCCCTGCATCCCCGGGCCGAGCTGCTGAACGGCCGGTCCTTCCGCCTCGGCCTCGCCCCGGGCATCGCGCCGGCCTTCGACGCCGCCTTCTTCATCGGATACCCGGCCTCGCCGGGCTCGGCGGAGGCCATGCTCACCTCCGTCTCCTCCCCCGCACGCGTGCTCCAGGGCGTGCGCATCAACGGCGAGTCACAGTCGAGGGGGAGCCTCGACGGCTACCTGTGCGGCTACTACGACTGCCCGCTGGTGCTCTTCACCGGCGACGCGACCGCCGTCTCCGAGATGCACCGGTTTCGCGTGGGACTCGAGGGCGTGGTGGTCAAAGAGTCGCTGGGTCCCTGTGCAGCCCGGTCCCTCCACCCCGAAGTGGCCCGCGAGCGCATCCGGAGCGGCGCTCGTCGTGCCGTCGAGCGACTGGGGACGATCCCACCCCTGCGCCTGGAGGGCCAGCTGGAGCTGGAGGTGGACGTTGCGCACCCGGCCATGGCCGACTCCGCGGAGCGGGTCCCCGGGGTGCGGCGTCTGGGACCGTGCACGCTCCGCTGGGTCAGCGACGACTACGTCGAGCTCTACCGCTGCCTTTCGGCCCTCGTCGACCTGGCCGGGCTGGTCGCCTGAGCGCGAGGGCTCGGCCCTCAGACGGGTAGCGAGAGCTGCTCGCTCAGATGCAGGGGGTGGGCCTCGATCCCCCGGCGGCGGAGCTGATGGGCCAGCTCCTGGGCGAAACCGTGGACCGTGTACACCTTGGCGGCGCCGGAGCGCTCCGCCACCTCGATCAGGTCGAAGAAGTCGCAGTGATCGGAGAGGGGGAAGGCGCAGTCGGCGCCGAACACCCGCCAGAAGTGCGGAGCTTGCGCCCACCCCGAGACCAGCGCCACCCGGCGGCGCTCCAGGCGCCGGATGGCCCGCTTGCCCGCGGGCGGGGCCAGGACCACGCGTCCCTCGGCCGCTCCGCGCGCCCTGGGCGCGGCGGCCCCCTCCTGGCCGTCCAGCTCCTCCCAGTCGGGCAGGTTGAGCCCCGCCGCCTCGTAGGCACGCGCGAAGGGCACGCACCGAGGGTCGAGCGCGAAGCGCAGGTGGTAGGGCGCCAGCGCCCGCATCAGCTCCTGGGCCTTGCCCAGCGCGTGCGCCAGCAGCACCGGCGTCGTCTCGCGCTCGAGCAGCTGGTGGCACCAGCGCGCGATCTCCCCCACCACCGAATCGGGGTCGGGGAAGCGGAAGCCAGGCCGCCCGTAGGTGCTTTCGATCACGAGCACGTCGGCCCGGGGCACGGGGGTCTCCGGGGCCCCGCCGGGACGGCGCAGCTTCAGGTCTCCGGTGTAGAGGAGTCGGTGTCCCTCGTGCTCGACGAGCAGCTGGGCCGAGCCCAGCATGTGCCCGGCGTCATGCAGCGACACCGTCGCCGCCCCCAGCTCGGCCGCCTCCCCCAGCTCGAGGAGGCGGGCCCGGTGCGGGCGGCGGTGGCGGGGGAGCAGGGCCAGCGTGTCCGGGGTCATCACGGCCAGCCGGTGGCGCCGGGCGTGGTCGGCGTGAGCGTGGGAGACGAAGGCGCGCTCCCGCACCGTGAGCGGGTCGAGCCACAGGTCGTGGTCGACCAGCGCCACCCCCCGATCCCAGGTGACGTGACGGGTCAACGGCCTCTCACCCGGCCGGGGTGGCCGGAAGCCCGGCCGGAGTGGCCGATCCGTGGAGACGGGGCCGGTATCCGCCGCAGCGAGTCCACCGTCCTGCCCGGCCCCGGCGTTCAAGCCCGCAGGGCATGGAGCTGGACCCGGTCGTGCATGGCGAACAGGTGGCGGGGCACCTCGACGCCCAGCGCGGCGTAGGCCTCGAAGGGGATGCCGATGTCGGCCACCCAGACCTCGCCCGCGTACGCGGGGCCGTCTCCCACCAGCAACCCGACCTTGGGAAGGCCCAGGGTGACGGTGACGTCGGCGCGCACGCAGGCTCCCGGGGCCCTGCCGGTGTCCGCATCCAGCCCGGAGGGCACGTCCACCGAGACCACGCGCCGGTCCGTCCCGGCGACGAGCTCGATCCAGCGTGCGACCCTCCCCTCCGGAGGCCGAGACAGGCCCGTACCCAGGAGGGCGTCCACGATCACCTGGGCGTCGCCGAGCTCGGGCCGATCGAGGACCTGGACGCCCAGCGCCCGCAGGGCCCGGGCCTGCTCGGCGGCGGGACCGCGCAGCGCCTCCGGGTCCGTGCAGGCCACGGCCGCCAGCCGGCCCCAGCGGTGGAGATGGCGGGCAGCCGCCAGGCCGTCGCCGCCGTTGTTGCCCTTGCCGCAGAGGACCGCCGCCCGGCCCCGCACCTGGCGGGCGACCTGCCAGCCGGCGGCCTCCATGAGCCAGATCACGGGCACCTGGAAGCGCTCTGCGGTCAGGCGGTCGACCTCACGGGCCTGAGCACCGGTGAGGGCCGGGATCGAGCTCACGCCTCCGCGCCGTTGCCCCGGGAGCGGGATCGCCGGCGCGTCCGAGGGGTGGACGGCGCCTCGGCCCGGTGCACGATGAACGAGCAACAGGGGTCGCGCCGGTGGATGGAGGCATCCTGCGAGACCGGGGCCTCCAGCACCCGCACCAGCAGCTGGGGTGTGATGGTGCAGACCTGGGGGAACTTGAGGGCCGTGTTCCGGAAGGGGCAGTTGTGGATGGTCACCCGGATGCCCTCCGGGATCTCCTCCTTCTCGGCCAGGGTGCCGGCCCGCGCGATCCACTCCACGACCCGCTCCACCTTCTCCTCGAACGGTAGCCCCCGCGTCTGCTCCGCGATCGGCGTTCCATAGCGCTCGGCGACGCGGCAGAAGACCTCGTCCAGCAGCCGGGGGCCGCCCATCTCCTGGAGCTCGGTCAGGACCATGGTGGCGAGGCGGCCGTAGCGCTTGGGGAAGACCGCGTCCGCCCGGTCGGTGAGGGAGAACATCAGGCAGGGCCGACCCCGCTTGTTGCGGACCGGCTGGCTCTGGACCAGGCCCTCGCGCTCCAGGTTGGTGAGGTGCTGGCGGACGGCGTTGGGGGTGATCCCGAGCTCGCGCGAGATCGCCTCGGCGCTCGCAGCCTGCTTGCGGCGGAGGAGCTCGAGGACCTCCATGCGGGTCGATCGGCCGGCGATCAATGACGGCATCTGGAGCGGCCCCGGCCGCGAGCTTAGCACAGGCCGACCTCCGCCACCCCGACCCGGATTGCGGAGGCGATTTTCTCAAGGATGACCTTGACAAAATCAGGTCGGCGAATACACTGGGGCTGGTCGCCAGCAGTGACGAGGTGGGAACACGATGATCCGGGAAGCATGCGCAGCCATTCAGCGGGTCGAGGAGCGGGAGCGACGGATCCGCGAGATCAAGTACGGTCGCCGCAACAAGATGCGCTACATCGATCGGCTGCTCGACGAGCTCGAGCTGCTGAACCTCGCCGACCAGAGCGAGGTCCCCGAGCAGCTGGCCATCGAGCTGGACCGGTTGATGGCCGAGAGCCGCACGGTCGACCTCGTCCGGCAGCCCCGTCCGGGCACCGTGATGGAGGCGATGGATCTCCTCTACGAGATCCAGGACAGCCTCATGCTCAACGAGGAGCGGGACGCGTGACGGGGCTCCGGGGATGCTCCTCGCCCTCCCGGGTGGAGTCGTCGGAGGGCGGCTCCCCGAGCCCGGCGGCGAGGTGCTCCTGGTAGCGGCGGTACGCCTCCACCTTGCGGGCGTCCACGACCCTGGTGTAGCCCTGGAGGGTGTTGAGGTTGGCGTGGCCCAGCACCTCCTGGACCAGCCGCACGTCGCCCCCGGTCACCTCGAGCAGGGTGGTGGCGGCCGTGTGCCGGGCCACGTGCGGGGACCGGAAGGACCAGGTGCCGAGCTGCCGGCGCAGCCGGCGCACGATGTGGCGGGCGCCGGCCGCGGTGAGGCGCCGGTCGTCGCCCGGCCGTCGTGAGCGGTCGTAGTTGACGAACAGGGCGAGCGAGGGGTCCTCGCGGGACTGCAGGTAGTCGTCGAGGGCGGCCCGGGCGTCCGCGGTCAGGTAGACGGAGCGCTGCTTGGCGCCCTTGCCCGTCACCACCAGGCGATTCCCCTCGCGGGGGATGTCGGTGCGGTCGAGCATGAGGGCCTCGGAGATCCGGCAGCCGGTGCTGATCAGGAAGAGGACGAGGGCCCGGTCGCGCTTCTCGAGGGGCGTCCCGGAGGGCAGGGAGCGGAGCAGGCGCGCCAGCTCCTCCGGCGGCAGGGGGCGCGGCAGACGCTGCTCCAGCCGGGGCAGCGTCACGGCGTTGGACAGGTCAACTTCGACCAGCTCCTCGCGCGCCAGCCACCGCAGCCAGGAGCGGATGGTCACCAGCGCCCGGGCGCGGGAGGCCGGGCTCGGCAGGCGCTCCGCCAGGTGGCGCTGGTAGGCGCGCAGGTCGTCGCGGCCCAGCTCGTCCATGCGCAGGCTGTGGCCGCGGGCGGCCAGAAACCCGGCGAACCGCCGGAGCTCGCCCCGGTAGGCGCGGACGGTGTTGGGGCTGCGGTTGGCCTCCACCTGGAGCCAGCCCAGGTACTCCTCGGCCGCGGCCCCCAGGTCCAGGCCGGCGAAGCGGCGTGAGGACGCGGGCCGGGGCGATGACCCGGGGCCGCCCGTCCCGTCGCTCCACCGCTCGGTCGCCCCCGCCCTCCCTCGAGGTGCGCCCGGATCCGGCCCCTGGCCCGCTCTCGAGGCCTGGCGGCTCAGGAGGCGTTCTTCCTCGTGATCTGGATCCGGATCCGTTCCGGTGCCCGGGGTCGGGGCTTGGGCACCCGGATGCGCAGGAGCCCCAGCTCGGCCGATGCCTCCGCCTCGTCGACGACGCAGCCGCCGGGCAGGGGGATGCGGCGCAGGTACTCGGTGCTGTGCATCTCCTGATGGAGGTACTCCCGGTCGGGCACCGAGCTGCGGCCCCGGATGGTCAGCACGTCGTCGACGCAACTGAGCTCGATGTCCTCGGGCCTGACGCCGGGCATGCTGGCCTCGATGACCAGCGCCTCTTCCTCTTCATAGACGTTGATGGGCACCGTGGACACGCCGCGATCGCGGATACCGGCCTCGCGGAAGAACTGGTCGAGCATCTCCCGCACGGGACTGGGCCAGGGGTCGTATGGTCGCCAGCCGATCACCACCACGCATTCTAGAGATGCGGCCGGAGGCCCGGCCGGTGGACGAGGCTCGCCCGGCCGCGACGGCTTCGGTCCCGCGCTCCCGCGCCGGTCGCTCCGTACCATCGAAGCATGCGACCATGGGCATGGGCAGGCGGCGCGCTGACCGGCGCCGCCGTGGCCGGCCTGATCGTCGCCATCGCCATCGACCTGTTCCTGCCCGGGCCTCCTCTCGGCCGGGGGCCCATCCTTCGCTCGGTGACGACCGAGCAGCTCGCGGCCATCGGCCTGCACCTGGAGCCGGCCGTCCAGCCGGTCGACCTGCCTCCCTGGATGACCTCGGCGGGCATCCGGTTCCCCGTCTCGATCGTGCCCCGGGACCGGGTCCGGGCAGAGGTCACGGCCCAGCGCGGGGTGGTCGGCGTGAGCGAGGTCGTCCTGGCCTACGCCACGGTCGCCCGCTGGGAGATGGGCTCGGCCCCCCTGGCCCACCGACTGGTCTGGGTCGTGGTCGGAACCCGTGCCCGCGGACTCTATCGGGTGGTGCGCTCGACGCAGGTGTGGCTGGTGGACGCCTCCACCGGGGCCGAACTCGCCCGGCTGTCGGTGCCGCCGGGTGGCGGCTCCGGACCACCGGCCGCGTTCGCCGGCGGTTGAGCGCCGGCCTTCACGGCCGGCCGGTCCCGCCCGGCTGCCGGCCTGGTCCTACCGCCCCTCGGGCTCGTCGAGATCGAGTCTGCGGTCGATCTCGTGGAGGACCCGGGCCCACTCCCCCATCTTCGTGTGAAAGAGCTGCTCCTGGACGGCGAAGATCTGGTCGAGCAGAACGGTGGGCGACACCCCGACCTCGAAGTCGTGGCTTACCCCCGCCGGCAGCTCTCGAGCCAACTGCTCCAGCCGTCGCCTCCAGGTGGGCGGGACCTCCGTGACGCCCATCAGCGAGAGCCGCTCCAGGTCGTCGACCAGGCGGTCGGCCATGGCGATGCAGCGCTCGACCTGGAGACGGTGGGCCTGACGGGCGCGATACCGTTCCAGGTCCTCGCACATGTCCTCGATCGCGGCCGCGATGCTGGGTGCCTGCGATGCGGACTTCATGGTGGGTGCATGGTCGCTCCGCCGGGCGAAACGGGAAACGGGGATTCCGCGCAGCGGCGTATAGGTGATTTCCCCCATGATGGCTCGACCCGGCTCTCCCGATCGTTCGGGAAGTGGGTGGCCGGGGACGCGGTACGTTCGGAGATGTGGAGGCCGGGACCCGAACCGCCGAGATCGTGGCCAGGCTGCGCGAGCATCCCGTCGGTGCCGCCATCAAGGACCGCGGTCAGCTCGAGCGCGCGCTCGCAAGCCCTTCGGCGGTGCTGTTCATCCTCCGCGGAGACGGGCTCGAGCTGGCGCCGGCCCTGCGCCGTATCCACGCCGCCGGGAAGCTCGCCGCCGTCCACCTGGATCTGGTGGAGGGGATCGGCCGCGACCACGTCGGGGTGCGCTGGCTGATCCGGGCCGGGGCGGACGCCGTGATCAGCTCGCACGGCCACCTGGTCCGCACCGTCCGCGCCAGCGGGGTGGTGGCGATCCAGCGGCTGCTGCTCAGTGACGGCGCCTCGATCGCCGCCGGGCTCGCCGCGGTGGAGCGGGCGGAGCCCGACCTGATCGAGGTGCTCCCGGGCGCGATCCTGCCCCACGTGCGCGACCTGCTGGCGGAGCGCGTGCGCGTTCCCCTGCTGGCGGGTGGGTTCATCCGCAGCGCCGCCGACGTCGACGCGGCCCTGGCCGCGGGGGCGTTCGCGGTCAGCACCAGCTCGCCCGAGCTGTGGGGGAGGAGGTGAGCGATGGCCCCGCGGCTGCCGGAGGTGCTGCTCGAGGTCAAGGCGGGGAACTCGTGGCCGCCCCGCGGCCACGGCCTGCTCCTACACCACCTCGACCTCGACCTACTGGTCCGCATCGCCGGCCACACCGAGGACCCCCTGGTCGTCGACCTGGACAGCGTGGACGGGCTGAGCCCCGACCGGCGGGCGGCGGCTTTCGTCATCGGACGGCTGGGGATCGGGACCATCATCACGCGCCATGCGCCGGTGGCCGCGGCCGCCGCCGCCCTGGGTGGCCTCGCCCTCTTCCGGGTTTTCGCCTTCGACTCCACCGGCCTCGAGCGCTCGTTCGCCGCCCACCCTCGGTCGCCTGGCGTCGGCACCGCGATCTCGCCCGGCCTGGTCCTCCCCTACCTGGCGGCCCGCGACCGGGCCGCCCTGTCCGGGCCCCTGGTGGGGTACGGCCTGGTCCGGCGGTGGGAGGAGGTCGAGGCCTGCCGTCGGGCGGGGGCGGACAGCGTGGCCCTCGCGCGCTCGGGACCCGAGTTCTCGGTTTGACAGGGCCGCCGGGCGCCGGTAGATAGGAGACAACGAGGGGCGAATCGGGTCAAGCGCAGAGAAGTCCCGCTTCAGCGCCCAGCTGAAGTGTGGACTTTTTTCTTGCCCGTCTCTCGTCGGGACGGGTGGGAGAAGGAGGATTACCGATGTCGGCTGCGGGAACCGAGAGCCAGGTCGTAGGTGAGGTCCGGGGCAGGCCGCCCAGGCGCATGGACACGCTCCGCAGCCGCCTCGCCGGCGAGATGATGTCGGAGTTCCTGGGCACCTTCGTGCTGATCGCCTTCGGCGACGGCGTGGTGGCGATGGCGGTGGCGGCCCTCAACCAGTCGGGCCGGGCGGCGACCCCTCACACGATCTTCCTGGCCGCCGGGGACTGGCTGCTCATCGTCTGGGGATGGGCCTTCGCGGTGATGCTGGGGGTCTACGTGGCGGGCGGCATCAGCGGCGCCCACATCAACCCGGCCGTGACCCTGGCCTTCGCCGTCCGGGGCGCGTTCCCCTGGAGCAAGGTCGTTCCCTACTGGGTGGCGCAGTGGCTGGGCGCCTTCCTGGCCGCCGGCCTCGTCTACGCCGTCTACGGCTGGGCCATCCACAGCTACCTGGCCGTGAACCACCTGGTCCAGTCGAGGGACATCGCCACCTACTCCATCTTCGCCACCTTCCCCGCCCCCTACTTCACCAACTGGTGGGGGCCGCTGATCGACCAGGTCGTGGGCACGGCCTTCCTGCTCATGCTGGTGGCGGCGCTGATCGACCGCCGGAACCTCGCCCCCCGGTCCAATCTCCTGCCCATGCTCATCGGCTTCGTGGTGGCGGCGATCGGGGCCTCCTTCGGCGCCAACGCCGGCTACGCCATCAACCCGGCCCGCGACTTCGGCCCCCGGGTCTGGGCCTGGGTGGCGGGTTGGGGTCAGCTCGCCCTGCCCGGCAACTACCCCAACCTGGGCTGGTACTTCTGGATCCCGATCGTCGGCCCCTTCATCGGCGGGATCCTGGGCGTGCTGGTCTACGACTTCTTCATCAAGAACGTGCTGGTGGCGCGCGGCGTGCCCGAGGCCGCGGACTGAAGCGGTGACCGGGGACGACGGCAGGGAGGACGACATGGCGAGGTACGCGGCAGCCGTGGATCAGGGGACCACCGGAACCCGTTTCATGGTGTTCGGTCACGAGGGGACGGTGGTCGCCTCCGCCTACCAGGAGCACCGCCAGATCTATCCCCAGCCGGGGTGGGTCGAGCACGATCCGATGGAGATCTGGCAGAAGACATGCGAGGTGACCGGGGCGGCGATGGCCCAGGCCGGTCTCGCCGCCTCCGATCTCGCCGCCATCGGTATCACCAACCAGCGGGAGACGGCCCTGGTCTGGGACCGCCGGACCGGTGAGCCGGTGTACAACGCGATCGTCTGGCAGGACACGCGGACCCGGGAGATCTGCCAGGCCCTCATCGACGAGGGGTTCGAGGACGTCGTCCGGCAGCGGGCGGGGCTGGTCGTGGCCACCTACTTCTCCGGCCCCAAGGTGCAGTGGATCCTGGACAACGTGGAGGGCGCCCGGGCCCGGGCCGAGCGGGGGGAGCTGCTCTTCGGCAACGTGGACACCTGGCTCATCTGGTGGCTCACGGGCGGGCCCCGCGGCGGTGTGCACGTCACCGACTACACGAACGCCTCGCGCACCATGCTCATGAACCTGCGCGAGCTGGACTGGGACCCGGAGCTGCTGGCCAAACTCCGCATCCCCCGCTCGATGCTGCCCGAGATCCGGCCCTCCAGCGACGCCGCGCTGTACGGACACACCGGGGTCGAGGGGCTGCCCGCCGGCGTGCCCGTCTGTGCCGACCTGGGCGACCAGCAGGCCGCCGTCTTCGGGCAGACCTGCTACGACGTGGGCGAGGCCAAGAACACCTACGGCACCGGCAACTTCATGCTCCTCAACACCGGGAGCCAGGCCGTCCCCTCGAAGAGCGGTCTGCTCACCACCGCCGCCTACGGCCTGGAGCCGGGCAGGTGCATCTACGCCCTGGAGGGCTCGATCGCCATCACCGGGGCGGCGGTGCAGTGGCTGCGCGACAACCTGGGCCTGATCGCCGACGCGGCCGAGACCGAGCGCCTGGCCCGGGAGGTCGAGGACTCCGGCGGCGCCTACTTCGTGCCCGCCTTCTCCGGGCTCTTCGCGCCCTACTGGGACATGTACGCCAGAGGCGCCATCGTCGGCCTCACCCGCTACGTGGATCGGCGTCACCTGGTGCGGGCCACGCTGGAGTCCATCTGCTACCAGACCCGCGATGTGGGCGAGGCCATGGAGGCGGACTCCGGCATCGAGCTGCGGACCCTCAAGGTCGACGGAGGGGCGACCCGGAACGACCTCCTCATGCAGCTCCAGGCCGACATCCTGGGCAAGCCCGTGGTCCGGCCCACGGTGAGCGAGACCACCGCCCTGGGCGCGGCCTACGCCGCCGGGCTGGCGGTCGGCTTCTGGAAGAGCCTGGAGGAGCTGCGCAGCAACTGGCAGGTGGACCGCACCTGGGAGCCGACCTGGTCCGAGGACCGGCGCCAGGAGGGATACCGGCAGTGGCGCAAGGCGGTTGAGCGGACCCGGGCCTGGGTGGACAGGTAGCCGCGCGAGGAGGCCATCGAGGGGGCGATGAAGAAGCTGATCAACGCCGTCGACGACGTGGTGACCGAGGCCCTGCAGGGCATGCAGGCCGCCCATCCCGACCTGATCGAGATCCACCTCGACCCCAACTACGTGGTGCGCCGGGGGGCGCCCGTCGAGGGCCAGGTGGCGGTGGTCTCCGGCGGGGGCAGCGGCCACGAGCCCATGCACAACGGCTACGTCGGCCTGGGGATGCTGTCCGGCGCCTGTCCCGGGGCCGTCTTCACCTCGCCGACCCCGGACCAGATCTACGAGTGCACCCGGCGCGTGAACGGCGGCCGGGGTGTGGTGCACGTGGTCAAGAACTACACCGGCGACGTCATGAACTTCGAGCTGGCGGCCGAGATGGCCCGGGCCGACGGCATCGAGGTGGAGGCGGTGGTGATCAACGACGACGTGGCCGTCCAGGACAGCCTCTACACCGCCGGCCGCCGGGGCGTGGGCGCGACCGTGCTGGCGGAGAAGCTGGCCGGGGCGCGGGCCGAGGCGGGTGGCTCGCTCGGCGAGGTGGCAGCGGTTGTGCGCAAGGTCAACGACAACGCCCGCAGCATGGGCATGGCGCTCACCCCCTGCACGGTGCCGGCGGCGGGGAAGCCGACCTTCGAGCTGGGCGACGACGAGATGGAGATCGGGATCGGGATCCACGGCGAGCCGGGACGCGAGCGCATGGAGCTCGAGACCGCCGACCGCATCGTCGATCGCCTGATGGGGCCCATCCTCGAGGACCTGCCCTTCCGGAGCGGCGATCGGGTCCTGGCCTTCGTCAACGGCATGGGCGGGACACCCCTGATCGAGCTCTACATCGTGACCCGCCGGGTGGCCCGGGTGCTCGAGGAGCGCGGGCTGCGGCTGGAACGCAGCCTGGTGGGGAGCTACATCACCTCGCTGGAGATGGCCGGCTGCTCGATCACGCTGCTGCGGCTCGGCGACGAGCTGGTCCGGCTCTGGGACGCGCCCGTTCACACCCCCGCCCTACGATGGGGCGTGTGATGGAGGGGGAGGCGGTGGATGCGGCCACCCTGCGGCGCTGGCTGGACGTCTTGGCCGCCCGGCTGTCGGAGCGGGCCGACTACCTCACCCAGCTCGACGCCGCGATCGGGGACGGCGACCACGGCATCAACATGGATCGCGGCTTCCGCGCCGTTCGCGAGCGGGTCCTCGATCCCGGCAACGAAGCCCCGCTCGACGGCCTGCTGAAGGGCGTGGGGATGACCCTGCTGTCCACGGTCGGAGGGGCGGCCGGACCCCTCTACGGGACGTTCTTCCTGCGCATGGCGGCGCAGGCGGGGGCGAAGGACCGCCTGCCGGCGCCGGAGCTGGCGGCCGCCCTGGCGGCGGGCGTCGAGGGGGTGCGCCAGCGGGGCCGGGCCGAGCCCGGGGACAAGACCATGCTGGACGCGCTCCTCCCCGGGGTGGAGACGCTGGAGCGGATGCTGGCCGAGGGGCGTGACCTCGCCTCGGCCCTGGAGGCGGCGGCCGCCGCCGCCGAGGAGGGCTGCCGGGCGACGGTTCCCATGGTCGCTCGCAAGGGCAGGGCGAGCTACCTGGGCCAGCGCAGCGCCGGCCACCAGGACCCCGGGGCGACCTCCAGCGCCTACCTCCTGCGAGCCCTGGCCGCGGCGGTCTCGGGATCGTGACCCGTTCCTACGACGTGGTGGTGGTGGGTGGTGGGGCCACCGGCACCGGCCTGGTCCGCGACCTGGCCATGCGCGGCCTGCGCTGCCTGCTGGTGGAGCAGGGCGACCTGTGTCACGGGACCACCGGCCGTTTCCACGGCCTGCTCCACAGTGGCGCCCGCTATGTGGTCCGCGACCCGCTCTCGGCCCGGGAGTGCATCGCGGAGAACCGCGTCCTGCGCCGAATCGCCGCCGCCTGTGTGGAGGACACCGGTGGCCTCTTTTGCTGGCTCGAGGGGGACCCGGAGGATTACCCGGAGCGCTTCCTCGCCGGGTGCCGGGAGGCGGGCATCCCGGCGGAGGAGATCGCCCTCTCCCGGACCCGCGAGCCCCTGCTCAGCCCCCGGTTGCGCCGGGCCTTCGCCGTGCCCGACGCCACCATCCAGCCCTTCGACCTGGCGGCGGCCAACGTGCGCTCGGCCGAGGCGTACGGCGCCACCGTCCACCGCTATCACCGGCTGGTCGGCGTCGCGACGCGGTCGGGTCGGGTGTGCGGGGTGGAGGTCGAGGACGTGCGGGGTGGGGAGCGGGAGCGGATCGAGGCGGGCCTGCTGGCCAGCGCGGCCGGCGCGTGGGCCGGCCGGGTGGCGGTGCTGGCCGGGGTGGAGCTGCCCATGTCGCCCGGCTGGGGGATCATGCTGGTCCTGAACCAGCGGCTCTGCCGGGCGGTCGTCAACCGCTGCCGACCACCCTCCGACGGCGACATCGTGGTCCCGGTGGGGACGGTCTGCATCGCCGGCACCACCTCCAGGACGCTGGACACCCTCGACCGTTACGAGACCTCGCGCGAGGAGGTGGACCTGGTCCTCACCGCCTCGGCCGAGATGATCCCGGCGGTGCGCGAGGCGCGCGTGCTGCGCGTCTACGCCGGGGCCCGTCCCCTCTACGACCCGGGGGCGGACCGGGCCGCCTCCCGCGCCCTGACCCGGGCCCACACGGTCATCGACCACGCCCGCGACGGCGTCGAGGGCTTCGTCTCCGTGGTCGGCGGCAAGCTGACCACCTACCGCCTGATGGCCGAGGACGCGGCCGACCTGGCCTGCCGGAAGCTGGGGGTGGAGGCCCCCTGCCGGAC
>JAJPKS010000248.1 GCA_021323605.1 Bacillota bacterium
GGCGGCGACGTCGGCCGTGGTGTTGCCGGCCTTCATCATCTCGATCGCCGCGTACATGGTCTCGTGGCACTCCTTGTAGAGGTCCTTCTCCTTCGGCGTCCACTTCCCGCCGACCTTGAAGCAGCGCACGAAGTCCACGAAGTACCCGCCCGGCCCGACCGCGTTCTGGTCGATGATCACCAGGTCCCCCTGGCGGATGACCTTGTCCGTGTGCCAGCGCCGGTAGGGGCTGGTGTTGCCGCCCGAGGCGACGATGATGTCGTAGACGAAGTCGAAGCCCTGGGAGTAGAGGTACTCGTTGACCTTGGCCGTGATCTCGGACTCCCGGACGCCCGGCTTGAGCCATTCGTGCTCGATCTTCCAGAAGGAGGTGTCGCCGATGGCGGACGAGATCTTGAGCAGCTCGATCTCGTCCGGCGTCTTGATGACCCTGGCCCCCGACATCGCCGGCCAGGCGCTGACCACGTTCAGGTTCAGCTCCTGGAAGGCAGCGTAGGCGGCCGGGTCGTAGACGTCGACTCCGATGCGCTCTTTCTCGACGTGGTTCTCCTTCAGGACCTCCAGGATCGACCGGGCCATGCGACCGGCCATCATCGGCTCGGCGGTCTCGGCCCACTTCCAGGTGATGGCGGGGCGGATGTTGCCCTTGAGCCAGGGGGCGTCGATCTTGGCGCACTCCAGGTCCGAGCCCGCGGTCTCGAAGAGGACGGGGTCACCGCCCCGGGGCAGGACGCAGTAGCGGATGTAGATGTTGTTCTTCCAGTTCCCCTGGTAGACGCTGGTGATGTACCTGACGTTCTCGCCCACGAAGCACACCAGGGCGCCCAGGTCGTGTTTCTCCATCATCGCCCGGGCCCGGGCCAGGCGATCGCGGCGCAGCCGGTCGAAGTCCACCCGGGCCTGCCAATCGGTGCCGGTGGTGCTGTAGGTGCGACGCGGATCGAACTCGTGCGGCTTCTGCAGGAAGGAGAGGTCCATCCCCTTGCCGTAGGGCGTGGTCTCATGGGAAGTCGTTGCCATCGGGCCTCCTTTCTGCTCTGTGGAACGCCGTATCGGAACATGGAAACTCAAAGCATTATGGCCGACCCGGGCCGCGAGGGGTAGCGGTTCGGCCGGGACCGGTCGCCGCCGGCATGGCGACGCCGCCGGGGCGGTCCCGGTCCTGTCGAGGCCGAAGGCGCGGGCACGGGCGCCGACCCGGCGGCCGATGCGCCCGATACCCACCAGCGCCAGGCGGCGGCCCTGGATCCGCGTCGGCGGATGGCGCTTCCGCCGCGGCGATCCCGCCCCCGGCCGCGGCACCGTCGAGCGGATCGCGGGTCAGGGAGCCGGGTCGGGCCAGGCCAGGACGCCCCGGCCCAGCAGGCGTCCTCGCCTCAGGTCGTCGTGGATGGCCCGCACCTCGGCCACGTGCTCCCGCCGCCCGATCACCGGCCGGACCCGGCCCTCGGCGACCAGCCGGGCGGCCAGCGCGAACTCGCCCCGGGTCGCGTAACGGGATCCGAGGATGGCGAGCTGGGAGAAGACCATCCGGCGTGGGCTGACCGGGAAGTCGACCCCGGGGAAGGTGGTCAGGGTCACCAGGCGGCCGTCCGGACCCAGCGCTTCCAGCGCCCAGGTCAGGCTCTCCCGCCGGCCCAGGAAGTCGACCACCACGTCGGCGCCCACCTCCCAGCCCGAGGGCAGGCGCACGGAGTGGAAGTCGGTCGAGTCGACGGCCGCGACCCGGAGCTCCTGCTCCAGGTAGCGGCGTTTGGCCGGGGCCGCCTCCAGGCCCACCACCTCGGCGCCGAAGAGCCGGGCCACCTGCACCATGTGGATACCGAGCCCGCCGCCGGCGGCGATCACGGCCACGCGATCTCCCGGCCGGATGCGGGCCAGGCGTGACACGTGCACCGGGGTGGCGACCGCGTCGGCGATCACGGTGGCCTCCACCGGGTCCAGGCCGGGCGGGAGCGAGATGGCGTTGCGCTCCGGCAGCGCCGCCAGCTGGGCGTAGCCTCCGTCGCGGTCCACCCCGATCCATCCCTCCAGGTTGAGGCACAGGTCTTCCTGCCCGGCGAGGCAGCGCGCACAGCGCCCGCAGAACAGGTAGAAGTACGCGCTCACCAGCTCCCCCTGGCGGGAGGGGTCCACCCCGGGGCCGGTCTCGACGATCCGCCCCACCAGCTCGTGGCCCGGCACCCTGGGCAGGTCATCGGGGTCGGCGCCCAGGTGGCCCTCGATGCAGTTCAGGACGGTCAGGCCCACGCCGCAGGCCAGCACCTGCACCAGCACCTCGCCGGGCCCCGGGCGCGGCTCCGGGACTCGCTCGACGACCAGTTCCCCACCCCATGCGTGGATCCGAGCCGCTTCCATGTTTCGGAATCTTATTCCGCCACGCGGTATGGTTGTTGACGTCGTCGCCGTGCCCCACCTAGGATGCTGCCGAACCAAGCCAGGTAGGGAGGGACGCCATGCAAGGGTTCATCGAGCAGACCCTCAACGGGTTGACGTTCGCGGGGCTGCTCTTCTTGCTCGGGAGCGGGTTCACGCTCATCTTCGGCCTGATGCGGATCGTGAACCTGGCCCACGGCGGCACCTACCTCGTGGGCGGCTACGTGGGCTACTCCACGATCGCCCTCACCCACAGCTTCGTGCTGGGCCTGGCCGCGGGTGCGGTGGCCATGGCCGTCTTCGGCGTCCT
Source organism: Bacillota bacterium (assembly GCA_021323605.1). Lineage (GTDB taxonomy): Bacteria > Chloroflexota > Dormibacteria > Dormibacterales > Dormibacteraceae > CADDZO01. The sequence goes on from JAJPKS010000248.1 coordinate 2,687, forward strand.
CCTGGAGCGGGGGCTGCTGACCCGGGTGCGGGGGATGCCCTTCTCCGAGCTGCTGCTCACCATGGGCGTGGCCTTCATCATGGGCGACATGGCCCTGGCCATCTGGGGCGGCGACCCGCTGGCCATCCACATGCCCGGCGCCCTCGACCGCTCGAGCCGGCTGGGGCCGTTGACCTACCCCAACAGCCGCTTCGTCATCCTGGGCGTGGCCATCGCGGTGGCGTTCCTCCTCTCCTACCTCCTGGGGCGGACGAAGATCGGGGCGATCATCCGGGCGGGCGTGGACGACCGCGAGATGGTGAGCGCGCTGGGCATCAACATCAACCGGGTCTTCACCGTGGTCTTCGTCCTGGGCACGCTCCTGGCCGGGCTGGCCGGGGTGCTGGGCGGCAGCCTGCTCACCCTCTACCCGGGGGGCGACTCGGACATCCTGGTCTTCGCCCTGGTGGTGGTCATCATCGGCGGGCTGGGGTCGTTGCGGGGCGCGATCGTGGGCAGCCTGGTGGCCGGCCTGCTCGACAACTA
>JAJPKS010000053.1 GCA_021323605.1 Bacillota bacterium
CAGCCTCGACGACAGCCTGCGCGCCTACTTCCGCGACATCGGGCAGTTCCGGCTGCTCACCGCCGCGGAGGAGGTGGAGATCGCCAAGGAGATCGAGCGCGGCTCGAACGCGGCCCGGCGGCGGATGATCGAGAGCAACCTGCGGCTGGTCGTCTCGGTGGCCAAGAAGTATCAGGGCCATGGCCTCCCCCTCCTGGACCTCATCCAGGAGGGAAACCTGGGCCTGATGCGGGCGGTCGAGAAGTTCGATTACCGGAAGGGGTTCAAGTTCTCGACCTACGCCACCTGGTGGATTCGCCAGGCCGTCCAGCGGGCGATCGCCGACCGGGGGCGTGCCATCCGAATCCCGGCCCACAACGCCGAGCTGATCGGGAAGCTGGTCCGCGTCAGCGACCGGCTCCGGGTCGAGCTCGGCCGCCAGCCGAGTGAGGAGGAGATCGGGCTGGAGATGGGCCTCGAGCCGGACAAGGTCCGCTGGCTGTTCGAGATCGCCCGCGAGCCGGTCCCCCTGGAGACCCCGATCGGCGACGGCGACTCCGAGCTGGGCGAGCTGCTCAAGGACGAGAACGCGGTCTCGCCCTCGACGGCGGCCGCGGAGGCGCTGATGGGCGCCGAGCTGGACGAGGTGCTGCAGGCCTTGAGCGCCAAGGAGCGGAGGATCATCCAGCTCCGGTTCGGGCTCGTCGACGGGCATCCGCGCACCCTGGAGGAGATCGGGGCCCGGCTGGGCATCGGCCGTGAGGTGGTCCGGCGCATCGAGCGCGAGGCCCTCGAGCGCCTGCGCCAGCCCGACCTGGCCGAGAAGATGCGGGGCCTGTTGCCGGCGGCCTGAGCCTCGGTCACGACGTCGTGCCGGCCGGCGGCCGCCGATGGCGGCCGCCCGCCGGCGGGCACGGGCAGAGGAGCGAGGTCGGATGAGGATCGAGGCGGTACGGGGCGACATCACCCGTGAGACGGTCGATGCCATCGTCAACGCCGCCAACCGTTCCCTGCGGGGTGGGGGCGGGGTGGACGGCGCCATCCACCGGGCGGCGGGGCCGGAGCTGCTGGAGGCCTGCCGGCGGCTCGGGGGCTGCGAGACCGGCGACGCCAGGGCCACGCCCGGGTTCAGGTTGCCGGCACGCTGGGTCATCCACGCCGTGGGCCCGGTCTGGCACGGCGGCCATCGCGGCGAGCCCGATCTCCTGGCCTCCTGCTACCGCCGCTCGCTCGAGGTCGCGGACGAGCTGGGGGCCCGCTCGGTGGCCTTCCCGGCCATCTCCACCGGTGCCTACGGCTTCCCCAGGGAGCTGGCGGCCCGCATCGCCGTCGAGACCATTCGTTCCACCCCGACCTCGGTGGAGCTGGCCCGGCTGGTGGCGTTCGACCAGGAGACCTACGAGATCTACCGGCGGCTGCTGGCCGCCTGAGCCAGGGCCGGGGCCGGGCGCGGCCACGGGTGGCCCGAATAGACTTCAGCCGTGATCCGCAACGTGGTCCTGATCAAGCTCAAGCCCGGCACCCCGGCGGGGGCGGTGGAAGGCCTGCGGCAGGCCCTGGAGAAGCTGAACAGCCCGGGACGGCGCTCCCTCAGCGTGGGCATGGACGCAGGCCTGCGGGAGGGCAACATGGACGTGGCCATCGTGGGCGACTTCGACGACGAGGACGCCTATCGCGCCTACGACGCCGACCCGGAACACAACCGCATCCGGAGGGAGCTGCTGGCGCCGATCGCCGAGCGCGTGGAGCGCTGTCAGTACCGGGTGTGACCCGGCGGAGCCGGGGGACGGCGCCGGGGCCGGCGCCATCCCCCGGCCGCGCTAGCCGTCGGCCCGGGACTCGGGCAAGAGGGTCTCCACCGCCCGCCAGCAGTACCAGGCCGCGACCGTGCGGTACGGGCGGTACTGCTCCCCCAGCTCCAGGAGCTCGCCCGGCCGGGGCGGCGAGGCCAGGCCGTGGATGGTGGCGTAGCCCCGTCGCACTCCCTGGTCACCGACCGGCCAGACGTCGAGCCGGCGGAGGGAGAAGATGAGGAACATCTCGGCCGTCCAGCGGCCGATGCCACGCACCTGGACCAGGCTGGCCACCACCTCCTCGTCGGGAAGGCAAACCAGCGACTCGAGCCGCAGGGCGCCTTCCATGACCCGGGCGGCCAGGTCCCGGATGGCGGCGACCTTGGCGGCGGAGAGGCCCGAGGCCCGCAGGGCCTCGACCGGCAGTCCGAGGATCCCCGGGGCGGTGACGCCCCCGGGGAGCCGGGCCACGAGGCGGGCGTGGATGGCGGCCGCCGCCCGGCCGGCGAGCTGCTGGAAGGTGATCGCCCGCACCAGGTCGGCGAACGGCCCCTCCAGGGGCGGGCGAAGGCGCGGCGGCCCCAGCGCTTGCACCCAGCGCGCCAGCGCCCGGTCGCGCCGGGCCAGTTCCTCCGCCGCCCGGGCCAGGTCCCCTACGCGAACTCGGCCATGAATCGCTCGAAGGCCTCGCGACCCGGCCGGAGGTCCTCCTCACCCAGGGTGAACAGCGGGCGCTCGGGGAGCCGCTCGCGGGTGGCGAAGTCCTCCATGCGCTCGTCCACGTAGAGGAGACCGGTGAGCAGCCGGCCGTTGGAGCGGCTCTCCTCGATCAACCGCATGGCGGCCAGACGGTCGGTCGGATCGTGCTCCTCGCCCACCTTCTCCAGCACCAGGTGGGAGCCGTCGTGGAGCACCACCTCGGTGGCGGTGCCGGGCTCGTAGTCGACCTGGATCTCCTCGAAGAAGGGGATGAAGGAGAGGTCGTGGAGCTGCTCGTCGTGCTCCTTGACGTAGGCGTAGCTCTTGGTGGAGCCGTCGTGGTCGTTGAAGGTCACGCAGGGCGAGATCACGTCCAGGACCGCGGTCCCGCGGTGGGCGATGGCGGCCTTGAGCAACGGCACCAGCTGCTTGCCGTCGCCCGAGAACGAACGGGCCACGAAGCTGCAGCCCAGGGTCAGGGCCACGGCGCAGGGGTCGATGGGCTGATAGGTGTTGA
>JAJPKS010000032.1 GCA_021323605.1 Bacillota bacterium
CCTGCTGGTCTTCCTGGTCGGGGTGGCCGCGGTGGCCTTCGTCATCCTGCTCTTCAACCGCAACATCGACCCCGGCGTCGAGCTGGAGGAGATCGCGATCTAAGCGGAGAAGGCCGTTGGCTTCCAGCTGTCGAACACGTCCGAGCGCCCACCGTCCCCGAGGGCGACCCTCGGGAGCCGATGAGCACCGAACCCACCGTCAGGGGGTGTGCACGATGGTCACGGAGATCCAACCGACGCGAGTCCGGAGCCGACCGCTCGTGGAGAAGGGACGGGGCACCTCCGGTCCATCCCGGCGTCTTGCCTCCCGCGATGCGCCCGCCGGGCGGCTCGACCGTCGAGGAGGACGGGCATGAGCGGGGTGCACCGGTACCCGCTGGAGGTCGTCACCGCCTACGACGAGACCGCGTCGCGCACCGTCGTCTACGGGAGGGGTGGCCTCGGGCGGCTCGCCGAGCTGTGCGAGCAACGGGGCGTCCGCCGGGCGTTCCTGCTGACCGCTCGTTCCCTGCTGGGATCGGAGGTGACGAGGTCCGTCCAGGAGCGCCTCGGCGGGCGGCTGGTCGGGGTGGCCTGCGGGGCGCGACAGCACGTGCCGGCGGACGGCCTCGACGCCCTGATCGCCTCGGTCGCCGAGGCCCGGCCTGACCTCCTGGTCACGCTGGGCGGGGGCTCGGTGATCGACTCCGGGAAGGCGGTCGCCGCCGCCCTGGCCACCGGCTGCCGCACCGGTCGGGAGCTGCTCGAGTACCGTGCCGTGTTCCGGTACCCTGACGAGGTCTCCCAGCGCCCGTATCCCCCGACCTTCATCCCCCACTGGGCGGTGCCGACCACCCTCTCCGCCGCGGAGTACGACGGCATCTTCGGCTACACCGCGGAGGGGGTGAAGCACCTCTCGATCGCCCCCGGCCTGGCGCCTCAGGTGGTGGTCCTGGACCCGGTCGTCACGCTACCCACCCCCCGAGAGCTGTGGACGAGCACCGGGGTGCGCGCTGTGGACCACTGCGTGGAGGCGTACCTCTCCCGCAGCCCGACCCCGATCACGGACGCCGCCGCCCTGCACGGGCTGGAGATGCTGTTCGAGTTCCTCCCTCGCTGCGCGGACGACCCCAACGACCTCGAAGCCCGGCTCCAGTGCCAGCTGGCGGGCTGGCTCTCGATGCTGGGGGTGAGCAATGTCGTGCTCGGGCTCAGCCATGGCATCGGCCACCAGCTGGGGGGACGCTGTGACGTGCCCCACGGGGTGACCTCGTGCGTGATGCTGCCGCCGGTCATCGACCTGATCACGAGGCGCTTGCCCGCGGTGCGCCCGCGCCTGGCCCGGCTGGCGGCGGCGATGGGCGAGCTGGCCGACGGCGACGCCGCCGTGGGCGTGCGCCGGCTCGTCGCCCGTCTCGGCCTGCCCAGCCGGCTCTCCGCGCTCGGGGTGCGTCGGGACCAGTTCCCGGCCATCGCCGAGGCGGCGATGGCCGACCTGGTGGTGGCCTTCGCCCCGGTGCAGGTGGATCGCGACCAGGTGATGGAGCTGCTGGAGGCCGCGTACTGAGGTCGGCGGAAGCGGTGGCCGGCGGGCCGATTGCCTCCCGCCGACCGGGGGCGAGCCGGCGAGCCGTGCCGGTGCCCCGACCCGGGAGCCGCCCGGTCTCCCTGCTGCTTTCGACCGACTGGTCGGTCGTAATCTGGTGATCGAGCACCTCCCCTACGTTCGAGGAACAGCTTGACAGGAGGTTTCTCGCCCACTAGGCTATTCGTCGACCGACCGGTCGGTCGAGATCCTCGGGTGGAGTGGGATGGACTTCGAGCTCAGCGATGAGCATCGGGCCTTGCAGGCCCTCTGCCGGGACCTTGCCCAGGAGGTGATCGCGCCTCGGGCGGAGGAGTGGAACCGGGCCCACCGATTCCCCTGCGAGGTCTTCCGGCAGCTGGGTGAGCTGGACCTCTGCGGTCCCCTGGTGCCGAGGGAGTACGGCGGCTCGGGCCTGGGCATGGTCGGCTACGTGGTCGCCATGGAGCAGCTGGGCCAGGGGGACCAGTCGCTGGCCGCGGGTTGGAACGCCCACTGCACCATCGGCACCCTCCCCATCCTCGACCACGGCACCGAGGAGCAGCGGCGCCGCTGGGTCGCGCCCCTGGCGCGAGGGGAGCGACTGGGCGCCTTCGCCCTCACCGAGCCCGGGAGCGGCTCCGACGTCCGCAGCCTGACCACCCGCGTCACCTACGACGGCGACGAGGTGATCCTCACCGGGCGGAAGACGTTCATCTCCAACGCCGGAACGGAGATCAGCTACGGGGTGGTGACCCTGGGCAAGGACCCCGAGGGCAACTTCGTCGCCGTGATCGTGCCCAAAGGCACGCCCGGTTACACCCAGGGCAAGCCCTACGACAAGGTCGGCTGGCACGCCCTCGACACCCGGGAGCAGATCTTCGACGAGGTCCGGCTCCCCCGCGATCACGTGCTGGGGGATGGGCGCGGCGGCCTCCGGGCCTTCCTGGCCTCGCTCGACGCCGGCCGCATCTCGGTGGCGGCGCTGGCGGTGTCACTGGCCCAGGCGGCACTCCAGGAGGCCACCGCCTACGCCCAGCAGCGCCGGGCCTTCGGGCAGCCCATCGCCAGGTTCCAGGCCATCCAGTTCAAGCTGGCGCGGATGGCAGCGGCGGTGGAGGCGGCACGGCTGCTGACCTACCAGGCGGCCTGGCTGTACGACCGGGGGCGACCTTACACCAAGCAGGCCGCCATCGCCAAGCTGGTGGCCTCCGAGACGGCGACCGCCGTCGTCAGCGAAGCGGTCCAGATCCATGGCGGCTACGGCTGGGTACTGGACTCCCGGGTGGCCCGCCTCTACCTCGACGCCAAGATCCTGGAGATCGGGGAGGGCACGAACGAGATCCAGCAGCTGGTGATCGCGCGGCAGCTGGGGTGCTGATGCGAGCGGCGGTCTGGCACGGGGCAGGCGACATCCGGGTCGAGGACTGGCCGGAGCCGACCTCGCCCGGCCCGGGCGAGGCGCTGGTCGAGGTCCTCCTGGCCGCCATCTGCGGCACCGACCTGGCCGAGTACCGCGACGGCCCCCACATGATCCCGGTGACGCGACCCCACCGGCTGACCGGGCGCCGAGCGCCCATCGTCCTCGGTCACGAGTACGTGGGGCGCGTGCTCGAGGTCGGAGAGGGGGTGGACACCGTCCGGCCCGGCGACCGGGTCTGCGGCGACGCCTGCCTGCGCTGCCACCGATGTCGCTGGTGCCAACGGGGGGAGTACAACGTCTGCCGCCTGGGGGCCTCGGTGGGGCTCCACGCCGACGGCGCCTTCGCCGATCGGCTCCTGGTGCCGGCCTACACCCTGGAGCCGGTGCCGGAGGTGGTGGCGGACCGCTGGGCGGCGGTCACGGAGCCGCTGGCGGTCGGTCTGCACGCGGTGGCGCAGGGGCGGCTGCAGCCGGGCGACACCACGGTCGTGATCGGCTACGGCATGATCGGCGCGGCCGTCGCCTGCATGGCCCGGGCGGCCGGGGCGGGCCAGGTGCTGGTGCTGGAGCCACGGCCCTCGCGGCGCGAGCTGGCCCTGGGCATGGGGGCGAGGGAGACCTTCGACCCCGGCCGGGTGGACGCGCGTCGGGAGATCCTGGGACGCACCGGCGCGGTCGGCGCCGACCTGGTCGTCGACTGCACCGGCGACCCGGAGGCCTTCTCCCTCGCGGTCGAGCTCAGCCGTCGCGGGGGCACGGTCGTGCTCTGCGGGATTGGCCATCGCCCGGCCTCGGTGGGCCTCGATCGCCTGGTCTACTTCGAGCGCCGGGTGGTCGGCGCCCTCGGCTACCGCTTCGATCACCGGCGCGTCCTGAGCCTGATGGCCGATGGCCGCGTCAACCCCGACCCCCTGCTGGGGGCGGCCGTCGACCTCGAGCGGATCGTGCCCGAGGGCTTCGAGCGGATGCTCCACGATCCCGAGGCGCCCCTGCGCGTCCTGGTGTCCCCATCGCCTGCACGAGCGGGAGGAGGTTCGAGATGAGCAGCTACCCCAGGCCGGCGGAACCGACCCTCTCCGTGGAGCGGGAGCCCGTGGCGGGCGCCTGCCCGGAGTGCGGCGCCGAGAGGCTCCGGCGCTACCCCGTGCTCTCCGAGGGGGGGTGGTTCCGGGTCGTGAAGTGCCAGGAGTGCCTGCGCGCCGTTTCGCGGGAGCCCTGGTCGCGCCTGGGCCCCATCACCTTGCTGGTGGACGGCCTCTGAGGTCGAGGCCGGGCGGAGGACAAGGGAGAAGAGGACACGGATAAGGAGAGAGGCAGATGCTGGGAGTCGACGTGGGGGGGACCTTCACCGACGTGGTCGCCGTGCAGGACGGCCGGATCCGCACCGCGAAGGTCCCGAGCGACCCGCAGGCCCCCGACCGCTCGGTGCTCGAGGGGGCGGCCAGGATCGGCGTGGAGGGGGCCTCGGCCTTCAACCACGCCAGCACGGTCGGGCTGAACGCGATCATCACCCGCCGGCTGCCCAAGGTCGCCTTCCTCACCACCCTGGGGCATCGCGACATCCTGGACATCGGGCGGACCTGGCGCCCGCTCGAGGCGCTGACCGACCCCTCCTGGCGGCGACCGTTCGGGGACGCGGCGGCGCCGCTCGTCCCTCGCTACCTCCGGCGCGGGGTCCGCGAGCGCATCACCAGCTCCGGGCAGGTGCTGATCCCGCTCGACGAGGAGCAGGCCCGGGAGCAGCTGCAGGTACTGAGGCGGTGCCACGTGGAGGGCGTGGCCATCTGCCTGATCAACGCCTACGTCAACTCGCAGCACGAGACCCGGTTGCGGGAGCTGGTGGCCGAGGAGCTGGGTGAGCACGTGCCCTGCTCCATCTCCAGCGAGGTGTCGCCGCTGGCCAAGGAGTTCGCCCGGGCCTCGACCACGGTCGTCGACGTCTTCATGAAGCTCATCTACGCCGCCTACGCCGGACGTCTCGACCACGGCCTGCGGACGCTCGGCTTCTGTGGCGACCTCAACTTCGCCGACTGCGCGGCGATGCTGGTCGCCGCCGAGTTCGCCATGGAGCACCCCTTCCGGATCGTCTTCGCCGGCCCCGCCGCGGGCACGGTGTCGAGCGCCCACTTCGGCCGGCTGATCGGGGAGGAAAACCTGATCTGTGCCGACGTGGGGGGGACGTCCTGCGACATCAGCGTGGTGACCGGCGGCAAGCCCTTCGTCAACACCACCTTCGAGCTCGAGCACGACCTGGTCGTGAACGCGCTCTCCAACGAGATCTCCAGCCTGGGCGCGGGAGGCGGCAGCATCGTCACGGTCACCGGCGCCGGGGAGATCAAAGTCGGCCCCGAGAGCGCCGGCGCCGACCCCGGGCCTGCCTGTTACGGCAAGGGCGGCGAGCGGCCGACGCTGACCGACGCCTGCCTTCTGATCGGGATCCTCGACCCCCATCAGTTCGCGGGCGGGCAGATGACGCTCCAACCCGAGCTGGCGCGCGCCGCCTTCGATCGACTGGACTGCCACCTGAGCCTGGAGCAGCGGGTCGGCTACGCCTGGAGCATGGGCTTGAACAACATCGCCGAGGGCCTGATCGACATCGCCATCAAGCACGGCGTCGACCCGCGTGACTACACGCTGATCGCCTACGGGGCGGCGGGGCCGATGCTGCTCCCCTCGATCATGGACCTGGTGCACGTCCGACGCGTGGTCATCCCTCCCCACCCCGGCCTCTTCAGCGCGCTGGGGCTCTTGAGCTCGGACCTGGTCTACGCCGACAGCCGTAGCGCCTACACCGTCCTCGGCCCGGAGGCGGCGGAGACGATCGACCGCGTGTACCGGGCGATGGAGGAGAGTCTGCTTTCGCGGATCCGGGCCGATCGGCGGCAGGTCGAGGTGGTCCGGAGCTTCGACGGCCGGCTGTTGGGACAGACCTGGGAGACCCCCTTCGTCGATGTCCCCGCGGGCCCGATCACGCCGGCCACGATCGCCCGGATGGTCGCCAACTTCCACGAGGTCTACGAGCGGCGAACCGGGAACCGCTTCGAGGCCATCCCGGTCCAAGGCGTCACCTACCGCGTGCAGGTGGTGGTGCCCTCGAGCAAGGTCGGCTACGCCCCCATCGGGGAGCGCAACGGCCAGGCAATGGCGAGCGGCAGGCCGGTGCGGCTGCGCTATCTCAGCGACGGCGAGCTGATGGCGCGGGAGTACCGACGCGACGACCTGCGCCGCGGCGACCGCATCGAGGGCCCAGCGGTGATCCGAGAGGCGATGTCGACCACGTTCGTGCCCCTCGACCACCGGGCCTCGGTGGGGACGTACGGCGAGATCGTGGTCGAGAGAGCCTGAGACACGAGGGAGCGACTGCCATGAGCGAGACCGTCAGCCTGAGCCCGAGCACGCTGCTCAAGGACCTCTCCGAGGAGGAGTTCGAGCGGACTTACGGCTGCGACCGGTTCACCGCGACCGTGCTGGCCAGCCGGTATCGCTACATCGTCCAGCACATGTGCAGCGGGCTGCTCACCAACGCCTTCTCGATCATCCTCAGGGACTGGTACGACTTCGCGGCCACGATCTCGGGGCCTCCCTCGCTGGGCTACCCCATGTCGGCGGTCAGCAACAGCCTGGTGCTCTTCCTCGGCACCATGGCCGAGGCCTGTCGCAACTCGGTCGAGGAGTACGGCCCGGAACGGCTCGAGCCGGGGGACGTGCTCATGTGCAACGACCCCTACCGCATCGGCACGCACGTCAACGACGTCTGCTTCATCCGCCCGGTCTTCCATGAAGGGGAGATCGTGGGCTTCGTCAACTTGCAGGCCCACATGCTGGACATGGGCGGGGTGGTGCCGGCCGGCTTCAGCGGCACCAAGAGAAACGTCTACGAGAACGGGTTGGTGATCCCGCCCATGCTGCTGTACCGCGGCGACGAGCCGGTCGCATCCGCGTACAGCTTGATCTTCGACAACGCCCGTTTCGGCGCCCTCCTGCTCCCGGACATCAAGACCATCTACCAGAACCTCGTGCTCGGTGAGCGGCTGCTCCTGGAGACCATCGATCGCTACGGGGTGGACGCCTACCTGGGCGGCCTGCGCTACGCCTGCGACGTGTCGGCCGAGGCCATGCGTCAGGCGTTGGAGCGGGTCCCGGATGGGGTCTACGAGGGGGAGGACGCCATCGACTGCGACGGGGTGGACGACAGCGAGGAGTTCAAGGTCAAGGTCACCGTGGTCAAGCGGGGGGGCCGAGCCGAGGTCGACCTGAGCGGCTCCTCGCGGCAAGCCCGTACCTCCATCAACGCCGGTTGGCTCGACGCCAAGACCGCCATCGGCGTGGCCTTCAAGTTCCTCCTCGACCCCACCAGCCCCTTCACCTCCGGGACCTACCGGCCCATCGACATCGTGCTCCCCGCCGGCACCTTCGTCTCCGCCCTTCCCCCCGAGGGGGCCATCTTCCTCTACTGGGAAAGCTCGGCCCCCTTGCTGCTGGCCATCTTCCGAGCCCTGAAGGACGCCCTGGGCGAGAACGCGGTGGGCGGTGACTACGGCTCGCTCAACATCCACAACGCCAACGGCGTGCATCCGGATGGGACCCCCTGGGTGACCATGGCGCAGTGTGGCGGTGAGCACGGTCCCTGGGGGGCCACCAAGCACGGCGACGCCGACAGCTACATGGTCTTCTACCTGGCCAACAACCTGGACCCGGCCACCGAGGCCATCGAGTCCGACTTCCCGACCGTGGTCCTGCGCAAGGAGTACGTCGCCGACACGGGCGGCCCGGGGCGGAACCGGGGAGGGGCCGCGGTCATGAAGGACACGCTCTGGCTGACCGAGGCCGAGCAGTACTCGATGCCGCTGCACTGCAAGCGTCCCAGCGGCATCGGCGTCTA
>JAJPKS010000272.1 GCA_021323605.1 Bacillota bacterium
CTCGAGGTCCTGCTTGAGCTTCTCCAGGCCCCCGGCAGTCAGCAGGACAGGTTGGTTGAGATCCATGCCCCGAGGCGAATAATACGCTCGATGCCCCCGAATCGAGACATCCACGACGTGCTGTTGATCGTCGATCCGCAGGTGGATTTCTGCCCCGGCGGGGCCCTCCCCGCCCCCGACGGCGACGCCATCTTCCCCGCCGTCAACCGCGCCGCGCGGGCGCTGTCGCTGGTCGTGGCCAGCCGCGACTGGCACCCGCCGGACCACTGCTCGTTCCGGGAGCGGGGAGGTCCCTGGCCGCCCCACTGCGTGGCCGGTACCCCGGGGGCGGAGTTCCACCCCGACCTCGACCAGAGCCGCCTCCAGGAGGTCTTCAGCAAGGCCACCGAGCCCGACCGGGAGGCTTACTCGGCCTTCCAGGGCACCGCCTCCGACGGCACCGATCTCGGCCACTGGCTGCGCCAGCGCGGCGTCCGTCGCCTGTACGTGGCCGGACTCGCCACCGACTACTGCGTGCGGGCCTCGGTGCTAGACGCCCTCGGCGAGGGCTTCGAGGTGGTGGTGCTCACGGACGCGATCAGGGCGGTCGACGCCCGACCGGGCGACGGGGACCGGGCTCTGGCCGAGATGCGCGCCGCGGGCGCGACCACGGCCACCAGCGAGGAGATCGCCTGAGGGCTCGACCTCGAGCCGGGGACGCCGCCTCCGGCCCCGGGATCAGTCGAACAGCGAGTCCCACATCGCGGCCGGGACCGCGCCCGCGTAGAGGAGCCGGTCGTGGAAGCGACGGAGCTGGAAGCGGTCCCCCTCGACGCGCCGGCGCCGCTCCCGCAGGGCCAGGAGCAGGTGCTTGCCGTAGAGGTAGGAGAGCTGGTAGCCGGGAGTGTACGTGTAGCGGCGCACCTCCGCCTCCGCGCCCGGCCGCGGCATCGCCGCCCGGGAGGTCAGCATGTCCACCGCCTCCGGGAAACCCATGCGGCCGCAGGAGAGCTCCACGTCGATCACGACCCGGCACGCTCTCCAGATCAGGCCGTTGAGCTGGACGAAGCGCACCTCGGGGCCGGACATGAAGCCCTCCTCGTACATGAGTTCCTCGCAGTAGTGGGCCCAGCCCTCGACCATCTCGACCGCGTAATCGGCGCTGAGCAGCCGCGCCAGCGAGGGGTGCTGGTTGGCACAGGCGAACTGGAGGTGGTGGCCTGGATACCCCTCGTGGACGGAGGTGTTCAGCACCGAGGCGTGGTCGTGTCCCCCCAGGCCGTCCTCGCCGGGGGTGACCATGTAGATGCCGAGCTGGTGGGCGTCGAACCTGGCCGGAGGCTCGTAGGCGGCGAAGGGGATCACGGGCTGCAGGAAGCTCGGCGTGGCCTCCACCAGCAGCTCCTCGCCCGGCGGCAGCGTGGCCAGGCCCCGTTGCTCGACGAAGCTGCGGGCGGCCGCGATCGCCTCCCCGTAGGCGGCCAGCGCAGCCTCCACGGTCGACGGGCGGCGGGCGCGCACCAGCTCGTCCACCTCCTCCAGCGTCCGGCCCGGCCAGTGGCGGGCCATGAGCGCGGCCCGCTCCTCCTCGAACTCGGTCAGGTAACGCCTCCCCAGGGCGAGGATGCGATCGGGGGGGTCGGGGAGCTGGCGGAGATCCAGTAATTCCGCGAAGCCCTCCTCCCCCAGCGCCCCTCCCTCCACCGACCGGGGCAGCACGTCGCCCTCGAGCCAGCGACAGAAGTCCTCGACGGCCTCGCCGGCGGCGCCGGCGGCGCTCGTCAGCCGGCGCTGCAGCGCCCCCGCGGGGGCGGACCGCACCACGCTGGCGAAGAGCTCCGGCAGCCGCCGGGCGCTCTCCAGGCCCACCTGGACCCAGAGCCGAACCGGTTCCTGGAGCTGCTCGCGGCTTGCCGCCAGGTAGGCGGGCACCGCCTCCAGGCGCGAGGCGATCGCCTCCAGCCGCACCTCGAGCGGCGCGTAGTCGCGCACGAACAGGAGGAAGATCCCGGTCCCGATCTGGTCGACCGCCTCCGGCCTCCTCGCCCAGAGCCGCTGCACCTCGAGCTGGAACCGGGTGAGCCCGGTCCAGTAGCGGGCGAGGTCGGCCTCCACGTCGCCGCCCAGCCGCTCCAGTTCGGATTCGAACGCACGCACCAGCGAGATCAGCTCCTGGACCCCGCTCAGGCTGCCGTCGGGCAAGCGGCGGTCGTGCTGGTGGAGCCCGTGGTACGAGGCCTCCACGGGCCGAAGCTCCATCAGCCGCTCGAAGAAGCGAACGATTCGCTCCTCGCCGGTGCGGGTCTCCTCATCGGTCGTCGCCATGGCTGCGTCCTCCGCTGATCCGGGCCGAGCCGCTCGGCACGGCCCCGGGCCGGCCCCTCACCTCGCCGCCGCGACCCGGGCTCGGAACCAGGCCGCGGTCTCCTCCAGTCCCTGCTCCAGGCCGACCCGCGGTCGCCAGCCGAGGCGCTCCGCGATCAGACTCGCGTCCAGCGCCGAGGTGCGCTGATCCCCGGGCCGGGGTGGGCCGTGCACGGCCTCGACCTCGGTCCCGATCCGCTCGGCGATCAGCCGGAAGAGGTGGTTGACGTCGACCTGCCGTCCGGTGCCGACGTTGAAGTGCCCGGTGAGACCGGCGTCGATCGCGGCCAGGTTCGCGCGCACGATATCGGAGACGTGGACGTAGTCCCGGGTCTGCCGACCGTCGCCGTGGATGACCGGCCGCTCGCCGGCGAGCAGACGCTGGCAGAAGATGGCGACCACACCCGCCTCCCCGTGCGGGCTCTGCCGGGGCCCGTAGACGTTGGCGTAGCGCAGGGCCACGTACGAGACCCCGTGCTGCGCACCGTAGCAGTGCAGGTAGTGCTCGAAGGCGAGCTTGGAGACGCCGTAGGGCGAAACCGGCCGGGCCGGATAGTCCTCGGGGGTGGGGAGGACGGCGGCGTCCCCGTAGAGCGCCCCCCCGGTGGAGGCGAAGACGAAACGGGCGCCCGCCCGGCGCGCCGCCTCCAGCAGGTTCAGGCCGGCCAGGAGGTTCACCTCGGCGTCGAACACGGGCTCGCGCACCGACCGGCTGACGCTCACCTGGGCCGCATGGTGGCAGATGACGTCCGGCCCCAGCTCCTCGACCAGGCGCGCCGCCTGGGGCGAACGCACGTCCAGGCAATGGAACCTCACGCCCGGGTTCAGGTTCTCCCGACAGCCGGTGGAGAGGTCGTCGACGACGATCACCTCGTCGCCGCGCTCCACCAGCGCGTCGGCGATGTGGGAGCCGATGAAGCCGGCGCCGCCGGTCAGCAGGACCCGCATTCGTCACCTCCCAGGTGCTCGCCCATGGCTCAGGACGCGAAGTGTAGGCGTATGGCAGGGCCGGTGGACCGCACGAGTCGGGATCGCCGCCTTCCGGCCCGGCGACCGTGACCGAGAACGACCTCGGGCGGAACGCTTAGCCTGAGAGGGTGAGGCTCGCGATCGTCTCCGACATCCACGGCAACCTCCAGGCGCTGGAGGCGGTGATCGCCGACCTGGAGCGCGTGGCCCCCGACCTGGTGGTCCACGGCGGCGACCTGGCCTTCAACGGACCGCGACCGGCCGAGTGCATCGATCGGGTGCGGGAGCTGGGCTGGCCCGGGGTGATGGGGAACATGGACCAGGCCCTGGAGAGCCACGGCATCGAGCGGCGGGTGGCCTGGGCACGCGAGCGGATCGGCGAGGACCGGGTGGCCTGGCTGCAGCGGCTCCCCCTGGAGTGGCGGCACGACGACCAGGTGGCCCTGGTACACGCGGCGCCCGGCGACGTCTGGCGGGCCGTGTTCCCCGAGTCCGGCGACGCCGAGCTGCGCGCCACCTTCGCGCCCCTCGGCGCTCGCATCGCCGTCTACGCCCACATCCACCGCGCCTTCGTCCGGCGCATCGGCGACCTGACCGTGGCCAACAGCGGCAGCGTCGGCCTACCCCTCGACGGGGACGCCCGCGCCGCCTATCTCCTGATCGAGGACGGCCAGGCGCACACCCGGCGGGTCGCCTACGACGTCGAGCGGGCGGCCGCGGAGGTCCTCGCCTGCGGGCTGCCGGAGGCCGCCTCGGTGGCGGCGATCTACCGCACGGGCATGCCCCGGTCGCACGGCTGAGGACCCGGGCTCCGCCTACCATGAGGGGATGAAGCGCGCGGCCGCCGCCCTGGCGCTGCTGGTCCTGGCGGCGTGCGGCCCCGGGAAGGCGGGAGCCCCCGCCCCCCCCTCGCCGTCGGCCCCGCCGGCGCGCAGCCCCACCCCCGGACCCCCGGGCCCGCTCCGGCTCACGGTCCAGACCGTGGTCGGGGGCCTGACCGTCCCCTGGGAGCTGGCCTTCCTGCCCGACGGGACGATGCTGGTGACGGAGCGCACGGGGCAGGTCCGGGTGATCCGGGACGGACGCCTCCTGCCCCAGCCTGCCCTCACCCTGAACGTGGTCCAGGCGCCGGGGGTCGAGAGCGGCCTGCTGGGGCTCGCCGTCCACCCCGGCTTCCCCAACCCTCCCTTCGTGTACCTCTTCTACACCCGCCGCGGCGGCTCTGGGACCATGAGCCGGGTGTCCCGCTTCACCTACACGGACGGACGGCTCACGGACGAGCACGTGATCCTGGACGGCATCCCGGGCGGCGGCTGCTGCCACTTCGGCGGCCGCATCGCCTTCGGGCCCGACGGCCTGCTCTACGTCGCCGTCGGCGACGCCCAGGTGCCGGGGCGGGCCGCCGACCGGGCCTCCCTGAACGGCAAGATCCTGCGGGTCCGCGACGACGGCACGGTGCCGGCCGGCAACCCCTTCCCTGGGTCCCCGGTCTACGCCTGGGGGCTGCGCAACCCGGAGGGCCTGGCCTGGGACGACCGGGGGCATCTCTACGCGAGCGTCAACGGCCCCACCGGGGAGTTCGGCCTCTTCCACCACGACGAGATCGACCTGATCCAGCCGGGGGCCTTCTACGGCTGGCCGGTGTGGGCCGGCCTGGCCCCGGCGGGCCGTCCCCAGGACTACGGCAACCCGCCCCCGCGCGTCCCCCCCGTGGTCGAGAGCGACGACGTCACCTGGGCGCCCTCGGGCATGGCCTTCTACCGTCCCGACTCCGGCCAGCAGCCGACGCTGCTGGTCGCCGCCCTCACCGGCCAGGAGCTGCTCCGCTTCGTCATCGACCCCGACCAGCCGGGGCACCTCCTCGCCCAGCAGACGCTGCTCGGCGGCTACGGCCGCCTGCGGGACGTGGTGGCCGGGCCGGACCACTGCCTCTACGTGCTGACCAGCAATCGGGACGGCCGGGGCCGGCCGGCCTCCGACGACGACCGGGTCCTGCGCGCCTGTCCTCAGGGATGATCCCTTCCTCCCGCAACCGGCCGCGGTTCCGTGCCAATGTTGAGGCGATGAGGACACGACATCCGCGGCCCGGCCGGGCCCGGCCTCGTGGGCCGCTTCCCGAGGTGCGTTCCAGTTGAGGGTGCTTCGCCTCCGGGCGGCCGACCTCCGCCCCGAGATCGTGACCGGCCGGGTGTTGACCCACGACGTGGGCCCGGGGCTCCGGAAGGGCGCGATCCTCGGCCCGGAGCACGTGGACGCCCTGCGTGGGCTGCCCGAGGTGCACCTGGTCGAACTGGAGGAGGGCGACGTACACGAGGACGAGGCGGCCCGGCGCCTGGGCGCCGCGGTCGCGGGGCCGGGCACCCGGGTCGGCCCGCCCGTCCAGAGCCAGGTGCGTCTGGTGGCCACCCGCCGCGGCCTGCTGCGGGTCGATCGCGAGGCGGTCGACCGGCTCAACCACCTGCCCGCGGTCGGAGTGTTCACGCTGGTGGACGGCCAGGCGGTCGACGAGGGGGAGGAGGTCGCCGGCGCCAAGGTGACGCCGGTGGCCGTGCCCGGCTTCCTGATCCGGGAGGCGGAGCGGGCGGCGGCCGCCGCCCGACCGGTGGTGCGCGTCGACGCCTTCCGGTCGCTCCGGACCCTGGTCGTGGTCACCGAACGACTCAAGCCCAGGGCTCGGGAGCTGTTCGCGCAGGCGGTGACCCGCAAGCTGGGCTGGTACGGGGCCGAGCTGCTCGCCGTGCGCGAGGTGGCGCGCAGCGGGCCGGCGGTGCGCGAGGCCTACGAGCAGGTCCGCCAGGAGGACGCGGAGCTGGTCCTCTTCGCCGGCGCCTCCTCGATCGATCCCCTGGACGCCGCCTACGCCGAGCTGGAGGCGGCGGGCGGGGAGCTGCTGCGCCAGGGAGCCCCGGCCCACCCCGGGAGCATGCTCTGGCTGGGCCGGCTGGGGCGGGCGGTGGTGCTCGGGGTGGCCTCCTGTGCCGGCTTCGGCAAGAACACCGCGCTCGACCTGGTGCTGCCCTTCGTCTTCGCCTACGGGGAGGCGGACGAGCTGGACTTTGCCCGCCTGGGCTACGGCGGCCTGGTCGAGCAGGGAGCCGGCCGGCGCTTCCCGCCCTACAGCTGACGCGGCGGCGGATCGCCCGCCCCGCCGCCGGGGCGGCGACGGTAAGGTGGATGATGCGGGCGGGCTCGTGGACGGCCGCTGCGCACACCGGACGCGCTCAGGAGGATGGAAGCCATGACCGACGACAGCGGCCCGGTATCCGCGGTTCCGATCTGGGTGGACCTCGCCACCGGCGACCCCGGGGGGTCGCGCGCCTTCTACGGCGCGCTCTTTGGCTGGAGGGGCGAGCCGGCCGACCCGGCGGCGGGGGGTTACGCCGTGATGCAGCTGGAGGGCCGAGACGTGGCCGGCATCGGCCCCAGCCAGGGCCCCGAGCAGCCGGCGGCCTGGAACGTCTACATCGGCACCGAGGACGCCGAGGCGACCGCGGACGGGGTGCGCGCAGCCGGAGGCACGGTGGTGGCGCCGCCCTTCGACGTCCTCGGGCAGGGGCGGATGGCCGTCTTCAAGGATCCGGGCGGGGCCTTCTTCTCGGTCTGGCAGCCGATGGCGATGAGGGGCGCCCAGGTCATGCGCCGGCCCAACTCGCTCGGCTGGTGCGAGCTGAACTCGCGGGACATCGACGCCGCCCGTGCCTTCTACCGCCAGGTCTTTGGCTGGGAGGAGCGAGAGAGCCCGCTCGGCGAGGGCATGGGCTCCTACGTCGAGTTCCAGGTCGACGGGCGGAGCGTGTGCGGCGGCATGGCCATGGCGCCCATGGTCCCGGCCGAGGTGCCCTCGCACTGGATGGTCTACTTCCAGGTGGCCGACGTCGACGCGAGCGTGGCCAGGGCGAAGGATCTCGGCGCACGGGCCGTGATGGAGCCCCACGACTACCCCGGGGGGCGCTTTGCCATCCTGGGCGACGCCCAGGGGGCGGTGTTCGGATTGATGAGCACCTGACCGCACGTGGCCGCCGTCATCGGTGCGGGAGCCGGCCCGGCGCCCGGGCCGGACTAGTCCGACGCCCCCGGCCGGGCGGGCGCGCCGGGCGTGGCCTCGATCCTGGGCAGCTCGGCCTCGACCGGCCAGACGCCGGCCTCGAGCGTGGCCAGGCAGGCCTCGACCCGTTCCATCAGCGGCCCCAGCTCGAGGCCATGATGCCGGGGGAGGTAGGGGCGGAGGTAGTCGATCCCGCTGCGCCACTTGTTGAGGGCGCCCCGCCGGTTGCGCCGCCGGTGGTGCAGGCAGCCGGCGGCCACCTGGATCAACCCCTTGTAGAAGCCGCGATCCGGCCCGTGACGGTCGGGGACCCAGGCCTGCTCCCAGGCTTCGTGCGCCTCCCAGTAGCGGCCCTGGTTGAACAGCTCCACGCCCCGCTGCAGGGTCACCGCACGATGAGCCTAACCGATCCCACCCCGGCGACTCTTGCCACAATCGCCTCATGACCGGGCCCGAGGCGCCCGCGGCGTACCGGCGGGTCAACCTCTCCAGCGACCCCATCCACCGCTACGTGCAGATCACCAAGCCGGGCGGGGTGCCGGGGGCCGCGGCCGAGCAGGACCTGATCGACCACGTCTGGGTCCAGCGGCTGCGCCGCATCCACCAGATGCAGAGCGCGTGGTGGGTGTTCGCCACCGCCGAGCACTCCCGATTCCAGCACGCCCTGGGGGCCATGCATCTGGCCGGGGAGTGGGCGAGGCGGCTCTACCCGACGCTCCAGCGACACCATCCCGACGTTCCCTCGCCCCCGGTGGTGGTGGAGACGCTCCGCCTCGCCGGCCTGCTCCACGACGTCGGCCATGGGCCCTTCGGCCACTTCTTCGACGAGAACTACCTGGCACGCTGGGGCGTGGACCACGAGGTCATCGGCCGGCACCTGATCCTCCACGAGCTGGCCCCCCTGATCGCGGAGCTGCGCGCCGACCCCGAGGCCGATTTCGGGCCGGGGGAGCACGTCGATCCCCGCTGGGTGGCCTACCTGATCTCGACCTCGGAGCTGAGGGGGTTCGACCCGCCCGGCTGGCTGGTGCCCCTCCGGGCACTGATGGTCGGCCCCTTCTCGGCCGACAACATGGACTACGTGCCCCGCGACGCCTACGTGTGCGGTGTGGCGGTGGGGCCGGTGGACGTGCAGCGCATCGTCCACTACTCGTTCATCTCGGAGCACGGGCTCACCCTGCACCTGCACGGCGCCGAGGCCCTCTTCATGTTCCTCAGCGCCAGGCTGTACCTGTACCACCAGGTCTACTTCCACCGCACCGTGCGCCGGATCGACCTCCAGCTCCGGGAGATCTTCGCGGCCACCATGGACGTCCTCCTCGGAGGCAACCCGCTGGAGCGCCTCCCCGCCTACCAGCGCCTGGACGACTGGTGGCTGATCACCGAGGTCGGAGGCTGGGCTCGGGCCGGGTCCGACCCCTCCCTGCGCGACCTGGGCCGGGCCTGGGCGGACCTGATCGCCCGCCGGCTCAAGTGGCGCCTGATCTACTCCGGCTACGTGGAGGGGCGGGAGGTGCCGAGCGGCGCCCTCACCCTCACCGGGACCGAGTTCGCGCGGCGCATCCGCGAGCGCCTGCCCCCGGACCTGCGCTCGGTGGAGTTCGAGGTGGACGTGGCCGCCCAGGA
>JAJPKS010000309.1 GCA_021323605.1 Bacillota bacterium
ACCATGGCCGAGTACTTCCGCGACACCGAGGGCGCGGACGTGCTCATGTTCATCGACAACATCTTCCGGTACATGCTGGCCGGCTCCGAGGTCTCGGCCCTGCTGGGCCGGATGCCCTCCAACGTGGGCTACCAGCCCACCCTGGCGACCGAGATGGGGGCGCTCCAGGAGCGGATCACGTCCACCCGACGGGGCTCGATCACCTCCGTCCAGGCCATCTACGTTCCCGCCGACGACTTCACCGATCCCGCCATCCAGACCACGTTCGCCCACCTGGGCGCCATCGTCACCCTGAGCCGGGCGCTCACCGACATCGGCATCTACCCGGCCGTCGACCCCTTGGAGTCGACCTCGCGCTTCCTGGAGCCCCGGGTGGTGGGGCGCGACCACTACGAGGCCGCCCAGGGTGTGAAGCGGACCATGCAGCGCTACAAGGAGCTGCAGGACATCATCGCCATCCTCGGCATCGAGGAGCTGTCGGAGGACGACAAGCTGGCGGTGGCGCGCGCCCGCAAGCTCCAGCGCTTCCTGGCCCAGCCCATGTTCGTGGCCGAGCGCTTCACGGGCAAGGAGGGCCGCTTCGTCCCGGTGAAGGAGACCGTGCGCAGCGTCCTGGAGATCCTCGAGGGTCGGCACGACGACCTGCCCGAGCAGGCCTTCTACATGGTCGGCACGGTCGACGAGGCGCGCGAGCAGGGCGAGCGCATCCGCCGGGAGCAAGAGGGGTAGGGCGGAGCGGTGGGCGTCCAGCTGCGCGTCGTCAGCCTCGAGCGCTCGCTCTTCGAGGGCGAGGTCGACGGCCTCGGTCGTCCCTTCCTGGTCGCACAGGGAGTGGAGGGGGAGCTGGGCATCCTGCCCCGGCACGCCCCCCTGCTCACCACTCTCCGTCCCGGCCCGCTGCTGATCCGCAACGGGTCGGAGGAGGTCACGCTGTTCGTGGGAGGCGGGTTCCTGGAGGTGCTGCCCGACCGGGTGACGGTCCTGGCCGATGTCGCCGAGCGCGCCGAGGAGATCAGCGAGGAGGCGGCCGACGAGGCCCGCCGGCGGGCTCAGGAACGGCTGGCCGGCGTGGTCTCGCCCGAGGAGCAGCAGGAGCTGTTGCGCGCCCTGGCGGTGGCCGAGGCCAGGCTGCGCCTGGCCCGCATCCGCAGAGGACGACCCGGCGGCGCCTAGCCCGGTCCGACGAATGGCGCCTGCGCCGGCCTCCAAGACCGGCGCAGGACCGGTTCACCCGTCCGATCCAGCCAGCAGACGGTCAGGGGCGGCGTCTAAGCTTTCGGGCGATGTCTGCCCCGCGACCCGATGACATCCTCTACGTCACCGGCGGCCGGCCGCTTCGGGGCAGGGTGCGGATCGGCGGCTCCAAGAACGCCTCGCTGCCGCTCATGGCGGCGTCGCTCCTGACCGCCGAGCCGATCGTGTTGCGCAATGTTGCCCGGGTGGCCGACACCGAGGTGATGGCCCAGATCCTGCGCGAGCTGGGGGTGGTGGTGGGGACCTCCGGCGACGGCCTGCGGCTGTGGGCGCGGGAGGTGGCGAGCGAGGTTCCCGACCACCTGGCGCGCCGGATGCGGGCCTCGGTGGTGCTCCTGGGTCCCTTGATCACCCGGGCGGGTGCGGCCCGGCTGCCGAAGCCGGGCGGCGACAAGATCGGCGCCCGCCGGGTGGAGCAGCACCTCCGGGGCCTCCGGGCCATGGGAGCCGAGATCACCGAGACGGCGACGGAGTTCGTCGCCCGAGCGCCGCACGGGCTCCGTGGTGCTCGCGTGGTGCTCGACCTGCCGACCGTGACCGGCACCGAGAACATCGTGATGGCCGCCGCCCTGGCCCAGGGCCGCACCGAGATCACCAACGCCGCCCGTGAGCCCCACGTCCAGGATCTCTGTCGCCTGCTCGTCGCCATGGGCGCCCGCATTCGGGGCGCGGGGACGGACGAGATCGTGGTCGAGGGGGTGCCCCGGCTGCAGGGTGCCGAGCACCGCGTCATCCCGGACTACCTCGAGGCCGGCACCTACGCCATTGCCGTGGCCGCCGCCGGCGGCGACGTCATCCTGGAGGAGGGGCCGGCGGCGGACCTTCCCTCGGTGCTGCTCAAGCTCCAGGAGGCGGGCGTGTCGGTGGAGACGGGGGCGGGGTTCATCCGTGTCCGTCGCCGGCCGGGGAGCCCGTTGCGCGCTGTCGACATGTGCACCTACGCACATCCCGGCTTCCCGACCGACCTCCAGGCCCAGTACCTGGCCCTGATGACCCAGGCGGAGGGGACGACCATCATCTCCGAGTACCTGCACGACAACCGCTTCCAGCACGTGACCGAGTTGATGCGGATGGGTGCCCGGATCACGGTGCAGGGCCGCGACGCCTTCGTGCGCGGACCGGCTCGCCTGCACGGCGTCGACGTGGTGGTGCCGGACATCCGCTCCGGTGCCGCTCTCGTCATCGCCGCTCTCTGCGCCCGGGGGACGACCGAGATCGGCGAGGTCTGGCACATCGATCGCGGCTACGAGGACATGACGGGCAAGCTCCGCGCCCTCGGCGCGGAGGTCGAGCGCCGGTCGGCGATCCTCGCCCGTGAGCCGTCCCGGTAGGCGGACCGTGGCCGGCGGCACGTCGTCGGTCGTCGTCGATCCCCGGCGCTCCCACCGCCCTCCGCCGCTCGCCCTGGCCTCGCCTCGCCCGGGGCCGGGGTGGCCGCGCCGGGCCCGGGACGGGATCGACCGGGGGGCGGCGTTTCACCCTTCCCACCGCCTTCCCGGTCGTCTATAAACGAACCGTCTCGACGGGTGTTGGCGAAGAAGATCGGGATCGACCTGGGGTCGTCCAGCGTCCGCGCCTACGTGCGGGGTGAGGGTGTGGTGGTGGACGAGGCTTCGGCCGTGGCGCTGGAGCGCAAGACCTCGAGGGTCCTGGCCATCGGCCGCGAGGCGGCCGAGTTGCTCGGCCGGGCGCCGGGACACATCGAGGTGGTCCGCCCGGTGCGGGCGGGCGCGATCGCCGACCTCACCGCCTGCGAGCGGATGCTGGAGCACCTGATCCAGCGGGTGGGCGGCCGGCAGCGCTGGTTCAAGCCGGAGGTCGTCTTCTGTGTGCCCTCTGCCGCCGGCGGCGTCGAGCGCCGGGCCATGGCCGAGGCGGCCATCGCCGCCGGCGCCCGGCAGGCGTGGCTGATCGAGTCCCCCCTGGTGGCCGCCATGGGCGCCGGCCTGTCCGTGGTCGAGCCTCCGGCCCACCTGATCTGCGACCTGGGCGGAGGGACGGTCGAGGTGGCGGTCGTCTCCCGGTCCAGCCTGGTCGTCGCCCACACCGAGCCGCTGGGCGGATCGCAGCTCGACGCCGCCATCGTGGCCCACGTCCGGCGGCGGCACGGCCTGGAGATCGGCGAGGTGACGGCCGAAGAGGCGAAGCGGGCGGCGGGGGCGGCGGAGCCGCTCGACCGGCCGCTGCTGGCCACGGTGGCCGGGAAGGACGTCGCCGAAGGTCGTCCCCGGACCGCGACGGTCGCCTCGGACGAGCTGGTCGAGGCGCTGCGGGAGCCCCTGGCCGAGCTGGCGGCGGCCATCCGGCGCGGGCTCGAGCAGATCCCCGGTGGATACGCGGCCGAGATCGAGCCCGCCGGGATGCTGCTCACCGGAGGTGGCGCCCTCCTGCGCGGGTTGGACCGGTACCTGGCGCGGCAGCTCGGCCTGCCGGTGCGGGTCGCGCCCGACCCCCGGACCTGTGCCGTCCGGGGCACGGGCCGCGCCCTGGGCGAGCTCGAGGTGGTCCAGCGCCGCCAGATCTACCTGATGTGAGTCCGGAGGACCGGGCGAGCCCGGGAGGGGAGGGTGTGCGAGCGGATCCGGCGGCGGTCGAGCCGGCAGGAGAAGAGCGGCTGACCGGCCTCCACGTGGTCGCCGACGGCAGCGGTCTCTCCCGTCCCCTGGCCGGGATCGGGACCTACACCGTCGAGATCCTGCGGGCACTGGCCGCCGAGGGCCCGGGCAACCGCTTCACCGTCTACACCTCGGCCGACGTCTCCCTGGGGCACCCGGCCCTGGCCACACGCCGGCCGCCGACCCTTCGCCTGGTGGGCCGCCACCTCCTGTGGCCCGCCCGCCTGCGCCGGCTGGGAGCCGACCTCTATTTCGGCCCGGCCGGCCAGCTACCGCTCGGGGAGGTGGGCATGCCGGCCGTCCTCACCGCTCACGACATGGCCATCTACCGACATCCGGAGTGGTTCCCCGGCGGCCAGACGCTGGCGGTGCGGGTGACCGTCCCGCGCTCCATGCGCCGGGCGGCGGTCGTCATCGCCGTCTCCGCGAGCACGGCCCGGGACGTGGCCGAGCTGTTCGGGCTGGGGCCGGAGCGCTTGGAGGTGATCCCGGAGGGCGTGGCCGGGCGCTACCGCCCGCTCTCGCCCGCCCGGCTGGAGGCGGCCCGCAGCCGGTTCCGTCTCCCGGATCGTTTCATCCTCTTCGTCAGCACGATCGAGCCACGCAAGAACCTGGACACCCTGCTGGAGGCCTGGTCGCGAATGCCCGACCGCCCGCCCCTGGTCGTGGCCGGGGGCTGGGGCTGGCGGTGCGAGGCGGTGCGGGCGCGGATGGAGCGTATGGGGCCGGACCTGGTGATGCTGGGCCCGGTCCCTCCCGGAGACCTGCCCGGGCTCTACAACCTGGCCACCTGCCTCGCCCATCCGGCCTGGTACGAGGGCTTCGGCCTCACCCCTCTCGAGGCCATGGCCTGCGGGACGCCGGTGGTGGCGTCGCGCTCCTCCTCGCTACCCGAGGTGGTGGGCGAGGCCGGGCTGCTCGTCGACCCCGAGGACGTCGAGGGATGGACGGAGGCCCTGGGCCGCGTGTGTGGGGACGCCGACCTCCACGCCACCCTGCGGCGGCGGGGACTCCTGCGGGCGGCCGAGTTCACCTGGGAGCGGGCCGCGCGGCGCACCTGGCGCGTGTTCGAGCGCGTGGTCCGGGCGCACCGGCGGTGACGGCGACCTGATCCGGGTCGGACGGGCGGTGCCCGCCTCTGGCCGGGACCTGCCCGCGGCTCGAGCACCGACCGATCCTCGAGCCTGGTCCAGCTCCGGCCCGGCGCAGGCCGGAGCGGTGCTCAGCGTCCGCCGCGGGCGCGGTACTCGCCGGCGTCGTAGTGGAGGACCAAGGAGCGAATGCGGTCGCCTTCCACACGGAAGAACTCGGCGAAGCGCACCATGCCTCCCGGCAGCTCGGCGTCGTAGAGCACGGCGGCCTCGTCCTCGTCGTAGACCTGGTGGAGCATGCGGATTCCCCGCATCACGCCGACGAAGTTGGCAAGCCCCCTGAGGAAGGGCTCCGCCTCGGTTCGCTTGCCGGCGATCGGCCCCTCGAAGTGGAGATCGGGGGCCAGGAGACCGCGCAGCCGCGCCTCGTCGAAGGTGTCGATGCCACCCATCCAGCTGTCGTAGTAGGCTCGCACGACCTCGGTCGTCCTTCCCTTTGCCATCTGCGGCACCTCCTCGTTCCTCATCCGGTGGGATCCGATCACCGATGGGTGGCGTCCTGGTCGAGTCGCTCAGGAGAGGACCTCGCGCATCACCGCGGCGATGCCCTGGGCCGTCCGGTCCCAGGTGAACCCGGCCGCCCGCCGGCGGCCCAGCCGGCGCAGGCGCTCCCGATCGCCCAGCGCGACCTCGATCGCGGCCGCCAGCTCGGCCGGGTCGCAGGGGTCGCGCACGTACACCGCCGCCTCGCCCCCCACTTCGGGCAGCGAGGCCACGGCCGCGGTCACCACGGGCAGGCCGCGGCGCAGCGCCTCCAGGACGGGGAGGCCGAAGCCCTCGTACAGGCTGGGGAAGACCAGGGCCTCGGCGGCCGCGTAGAGGTGCTCGAGGTCGGCGTCGTCGACCCGTCCCAGCACCCGGCAGCGCGGTGATCGGGCCAGACGGGCGGCGAGGTCGAGATCGGCCGGCGGCCCGGCGCAGACCAGGAGCAGGTCCGGGAGCCGTTCCACCGCGGCCAGGGCGGTGAGCTGGTTCTTGCGCGGCTCCACCCGGCCGACGTTGAGCAGGAAGGGACGGTCGACCCCCAGCTGCGCGGCCCGACGGCGGGCCGCGGGCCGCGTCGGGCGGGAGCCGGGCGGCTCACCCCCGCCCGCCGGCACCACCCGGATGCGCGCCGGGTCCAGGCCGTGGAGCTCGGTCAGGTCGCGGGCGGTGGCCTGCGAGGGGACGATCAAGCGAGCACAGCGGCGCTCGGCCCAGCGCGTGGTCAGGCGGAGGTAGGCCAGCGCTCCCCGGGAATAGGCCCCGGGGTACCGCTCGAAGGCCAGGTCGTGGATCACGGTCAGCGTCCGACCGGGGGCCAGGAAGGGGACCACGTGCGAGGGGGCGAAGAAGAGGTCGGGTCGACGTCGCCAGAGCTGGCGGCAGAGCCGGAGCTGCGACCACAGACGGCGGCCGGGGAGAACGGTGAGGTCGGGCTCGGTGAAGGGGGCCGGCCGCGAGGCGTAGAAGACGAACCGGAGATCGGGCGCGGCCCGGGGCAGCCGCCGCGCCACCTCGCGGGCGTAGACCTCGGTGCCGGTCTGCACCGACCTCGAGGCCGGGTTGGCGTCGACGGCGACGACCGGCGTCGCCGCGGCCCCCCTGGTCGGATCGGACGTGATGTTGGTCTTGGATCGGGCTGACACGTGCACCTCCCCGCGCGGCGGGTGGCTGCGATGGTAGCGACCCGGGCGGCATCCGCGCGCCGGGGTCGCGGGGTCGACCTCAGCCGGGTTCGCCGCGCAGGACGGCGAGCAGCGGTTCCGGATCGGGCGGCGTCCGGCGCAGGTCGGCCACCGCCTTGAGGGCCGTCCGCGCCATCCCGGCCCGCAGCTCGCCGTCCTCGGCGACCGCGACCAGGGCCTCGGCCCAGGCCGCCGCGTCGCCGGGATCCAGCACCAGGCCGCTCGGTCCGACCGCCCGGGGCTGGGCTCCGGTGGTGGAGACGAGTGGCGGCGTCCCGCAGGCCATGGCCTCCAGCGCCCCGATCGCGCACCCCTCGTAGTGGCTGGGGTTCAGCCACGCGAGCGCCCCGGCGAGCAGCGGCGGGAGCAGGTCGGCCTCCACGTAGCCCAGGTCCCGAGCCCCCGGCACCCCTCCCCGACCGGGGCCGGCCAGGACCAGCCCGACACCGGGGAGGCGGGGCGAGGCCCGTCGCCAGGCCTCGGCCAGCAATCCCAGGTTCTTGCGCCGGCTGCGCACCCCGACGAACAGGAAGTAGCGATCGGGAAGGCGCAGGCGGCGGCGCAGCGCCTCCACCTGGTCGCGTGGAGGGCGACGGAACCGGGGGCCGGGGAGGGGCGCGAGGACGGTGATGCGGTTCGGGGCCACCATGAGGTAGCGCTCCAGGCCGAGCCGGACCGCGGCCGAGGGCGCCAGCAGGTGATCCGACCGGATGGCCCGGGTCGCCCGCCAGTGAACGCCGAGCCACCCCTTCAGCCCGTAGCCGCGGGCCCGGAACAGGTGGCCGAGGTCCAGGACCGCGGTCACGGTGCGGCGGCCGCCGCCGGAGCGGAAGCGACCGTCGAGGGAGAGCACGACCTGAGCACGGTGCCGCTCCTCAGGGCCCACCACCTCCACCTCGCAGCTTCGCCCCAGGAGATCGAGGACATAGCCGGCGTAAACTGCGGCTCCCGCCGGCCGTTCCATGTTCAGTCGTGAGAGATCGCAGGCAACCACCAGCCGTGGCCGCACCGGCCGATCATATCCGGAGGCGGTCCGCTCGCGTCCTGGGCGTCCGCGTCGATTGCCTGGACATGGCGGGGGCCGTGGCCGAGATCGAGCGGATGATCGAGGAGGGCGGTCCCACCCGCCTGGTGGCGACCGTCAACCCCGAGTTCGTGATGCGGGCGCGTTCGGACCCGCGCTTCTGGTCGGTGCTCGAGGCGGCCTCTCTCTGCCTGCCCGATGGCGCCGGGGTGGTCTGGGCGATGCGTCGCCAGGGCTGTCCCCAGCGCGAGCGGGTCACCGGCAGCGACCTGGTGCCGGTGCTGGCGGCGGTGTGCGCGCGCCGGGGCTGGCGCCCGTTCCTGCTCGGTGCGCGGCCGGGCGTGGCGGCGGAAGCGGCCCGGCGCCTCGAGGCGAGCGTGCCCGGGTTGCGGGTGGCGGGCGTCCATGCCGGCTCGCCGCGGCCCGAGGACGACGACGAGACGCTGCTCCGGATCATGGCCGCCCACCCCGACCTGCTCCTGGTGGCCTACGGCGCCCCTCATCAGGAGTTGTGGATCGCGCGCCACCGGGACCGTCTCGGCGTCCCGGTGGCGATCGGCGTAGGCGGCTGCTTCGATTTCCTGGCCGGGCGGGTTCGGCGTGCCCCGCGCTGGGTCCAGCGCCTGGGCCTGGAGTGGCTGTGGAGGCTCCTCCTGCAGCCCTGGCGGTGGCGCCGGATGGCGGTGCTGCCGGCCTACGCCGTGGCCGTGTGGCGATCCGGACGCGGCGCCGACGAGTAGCCGGCCGGCTCGGCGGCCGACGCCGGGGGGCGACCGTGGATAGGATGCGGCCGTGGACCTCAGCGTCGTGGTGCCGTGCTACAACGAGGAGGCCCGATTGCCGGTCTCCCTGGCGCGGGTGGCCTCGTTCCTGGAGGAGCACGGTGGGAGCTTCGAGCTGATCCTGGTCGACGACGGCAGCGACGACCGCACCCTCGAGATCATCCGGGAGGCGGAGCGGCGCCTTCCTTACGTGCGGGTGCTGTCGCTGCCCCATCGGGGCAAGGGTGCCGCCCTGGCCCAGGGAGTGCGGCGGTCCCGCGGACGCCTGGTGCTGCTCAGCGACGCCGACTTCTCGACCCCGATCGAGGAGCTGACCCGGTTGGAGGAGGCCATCGCCGAGGGCGCGGACGTGGCCATCGGCTCCCGGGCGGCGCCGGGAGCACGGGAGGTGGACCAGCCTCTGCACCGGCGGCTGATGGGCAAGACCTTCAACCTGCTGGTGCAGGCCCTGCTCCTGCCCGGCATCTGGGACACCCAGTGCGGCTTCAAGCTGTTCCGGGGCCCGGTGGCGCGCCAGCTCTTCGACCAGCTCCACACCACCGGCTTCGCCTTCGACGTCGAGGTGCTCTACCTCGCCCGGCGCTCTGGCCACCGGGTGCGCGAGGTCCCGGTGCGGTGGATCAACTCCCCGAGCAGCCGCGTCTCACCCTTGCGGGACGCCCGGAACATGGCCCTCGACCTGCTCCGCATCCGCTTCACCCGGTGATCACCGGGTGCGCTCACCGCCCTCGCCTTCCTGCCCCGACCGGACGTAGATCACCGCCACTCGGTCCCGATAGACCGCCCGCCAGGTGGGGTCGGCGGCCAGGGCGGCGGCCAGCGCCGAGTTCGACTCGTAGACCACGTAGTCGACGCCGGAGCGTTTCAGCACCTGTTGCCATCCCGGCTTGAGCTCGACCACGTCGGCGTAGCGGCGAAGCTGCCGGTCGCCCATGAGCGATGCTTCGCCGAACACGAACACCTGCCGGCGCGGATCGGGGTAGAAGCGGTCGACCAGGTAGCCACCCCAGGCGTACTCGTTGAACATCCGGGTCCCGACCCCGGGATGGGCGACGAGCCAGGTCGCCGCTCCCACCGGGAAGCGCTGCTCGATCAGCGCCGGCTGAGCGGCGAGGGCGCGCTGGACGGCGAGGGCGGTGGCGACCGTCGTCACCGCGAGCGCGACCGCGGTGACCCCGGCCGCGACACCGCTTCCCAGGGCGGCCCCTTGGGGCCGCGAACGAAAGCGGGCGAGGCGACGCCAGGCCTGTCCCCAGGTGGTGGTGAGGACGGGCGCGGCCAGGGCGAGGAAGAGGGGAAGGTTGCGAACCGACTCCAGGGCCAGGGCGAGGCCGGCAAGCACGGTCAGCACCTCGAACCCGTCCGGTCGACCCAGGGCGAGCCCGGCGAGCACGAGCAGGATGACGATCTCGAAGGCCCGCAGGGCGGCGAGATGGAAGTCGGGCGATTGCCACTCCTGGATGAGACTCCGCTGGACGGCGCTGGTCACGGTCTGGAAGGGGTAGGCGTAGATGGCCGGGCCGTTGGGGTTGATCCCCACCGCCAGGGCGGAGATCGCCCCCACGCCGGCCAGAACGCCGGCCCGGCGTAAGCCCCCGGGACGAGACGGCTGCGTGAGCCGGCGAGCCCCTTCGGCCAGCGACGCCAGCCCGATCAGGAGCAGGCCGATCGGCCAGCTGCCGTGGAGGTTGGACCAGGCCCACAGCACCGCCGGGAGCCAGGCCACCCCCCGCTCCCGGCCCTCGCGATAGCGACGCAGGCAGAGCAGCACCAGGCAGCAGAGGGTGAAGGTCAGCACCTGGGGACGTGGCCCCCAGACCGGCTCGCCGGCGACCACGATCAGCGCCAGCACCAGGCCCACGATCGGGTAGGGGTGGCGGCCCGGCCGGCAGGCGAGGAGGAGCAGCATCAGGCCGGTCCAGGTGAGGAACCCGAAGGCCAGGCTGACGCCGGTGAGGCCGAATCGGTGGTAGGTCAGCCACATCAGCACCTCGGTCGCGTACTCGTGATCCACCCATCGGTGGCCGGCGACCGTGTAGGTGAAGAGATCGTGACCGGGGAGCCGGCGGTGCTCGACCATCCAGCGGCCGACGCGGACGTGCCACCAGAAGTCCGGGTCGACCTCGGGCCTGATCAGAACCGCCAGGCTGGCGATGGAGATCGACCCCAGCAGCAGGACCCGGGGAGCAGGGAAGGTGGCACGCCTCGCAGGTCCGATCTCGTCGCCCGGCGCCCAGGGGCGGCGAGCTGCGGTGCCCGGTCGATACCCTATCACCGCTCCGGGTCCTGGCCCGACGCGGGCGTGCGGCCGACGGCGGCGAAACCGTCCCCGCACTCGATCCGAACCGAGACGGGAAGGTCGAGTGCCGTGTTCCCGTACGTCCGCCGGGGTGCGACCGTCCCGGCCGAAGGCGGCGGCCGGTGACGGCGCTCGGCATCGGAGCGGCGCCCGCGGCACCGAGACGGCCCGGCCCGGGGCATGGGAGCGTCCCCGGTCACCGGTGCCGAGCCTCGTCCCCGTCCACGAGGGCGGGTGAGGAGGAGGACGATGGACGCCCGAGGGCGCGATCGTATCGTGGTGACGGACCCCGGCGACACCCGGCGCCGGGGCCCGTCGTGAACTCCGAAGTGTGCGTGTGCAGGAGGTGACCCACCGTGGTGAAGCCGTGCTGGCGGGGACGCGGGCTCCTGCCCCGGGGGTCGAGCGCGGCCGGTTCGTCCGAGGGTCCGTTCCGGTCGTGCCAGGGAGGGCAGGGCCTGGTGGAGTATGGGCTGATCCTGGTGCTGGTGGCGATCGTGGTGATCGTGGTCCTGGCCACCATGGGGCAGGAGGTCAAGATCGCGTTCTCGGACATGGTCAACGCCCTGACCGGGAGCGGCTAGCGACCCGGCTCAGGGGCGCCCAGGAAGGCCAGGGTGGCCTCCTTGAACGGTCGCGCGGGCACGGCGTTGAGGTGGTTGCGGCCGGGGATGGTGACGTGGCGCGCGCCCGGGATCTGCCGTGCGATCTCGGCCGCGCCCCGGGCGATCGGGTCGAGCTCGCCGACGACGATCAGCACCGGCACCCGCACCGTCGCCAGCCGCCGGGGCTCGAGGGGCGGCTGGGGCCCCAGGATGCAGCAGGCGAGGGCCTCCAGGTCGTTCGCCGGCCGCGCCGCGGCGAAGTCGTGGAACTGGACGGCGGTGGGGTCGGTCACCGTCTCGTCGCCGCGGAGGCGACGGGCGATCGCCTCGGCCCGGTCGCCGGCGCCCCAGGACCCGAGGCCGCCCAGGACCGCCCGCCGCAAGCGCTCGGGGTGGGCCAGCACCAGCTCCAGACCGATGCGGGCACCCATGGAATAGCCGAGGTAGTCGGCCCGCTCGATCCCGAGGTGGTCGAGCAGCTGCACGACGTCGGCCGCCATCGTGGTCCGAGCGTAGGCGGAGGGATCGTGCGGCTTGGCGGAGCGGCCGTGACCCCGACAGTCCAGGCCGATCACGCGCCAGCCGGCGCCGGTCAGCGTCTCCTGCCAGCGCGTGCCCACCCAGTTGAGCTCGTAGTCGCTGGCGAAGCCGTGGACGAGGACGATGGGGCGGCCGCGGTCGGGCCCCGCCAGCTCGAAGTGCAGGCGGAGTCCCGCCGCCAGGAAATCGGGCACGCCGAGTAGGGTAAGGAATCGTCGTGTTCGTGCGCGTGGTCCAGCGCGATGCCTGGGAGGTCGAGGTGCCGGGGGGCGAGACCCGGAGCTTCGCCTCCCGCCGGGAGGCACTGGCCTTCGCCGAGTCGCTGGAGCCGGCCTGGATCGAGGTCGGCACGGTGGTGCCGGAGCGGGAGGGCGTGCCCCGCCACCATCGCTGGACGACCCTGCGCCGGAGCGAGGACGGCTCGTACGCGACCTCGGGGTTGCGCTGGGGCGGACGCCCGGGCTGAGGTGGTGCGGAGCGGGGCCCGAACCGGGGACCGGGTGCTGCATCCCCGGAGCGGTCGTGTGCTGGTGAGCCGGCTCCGGGTGCCCCGGACGGCCTTCGGGCGGGCCCTGGGCCTCATGTTCCGGGCCCCGCTGGGGACGGGCGAGGG
>JAJPKS010000134.1 GCA_021323605.1 Bacillota bacterium
GTGGGGTACGCCTACGTGGCCACCAAGGCGGCGGTGATCAACCTGGTCCGGCAGGCGGCCCTCGACCTGGCCCGGGACGGGATCCTGGTCAACGCCATCGCCCCCGGCCCGTTCGTGACCAACATCGCCGGCGGGCGGGTGCGGGACCCGGAGGTGGCCCGCGAGTTCGCCCGCGAGGTGCCCCTGGGCCGGATCGCCGACCCGGCCGAGATCCGGGGCCCGGCCCTGTTCCTGGCCTCGCCCGCGGCCAGCTTCGTGACCGGGGCGGTCCTGGCCGTGGACGGGGGCGAATCGGCCGGGCCCCCGGTCTGAGCGTCGGGCGCGAGCGCCTCAGGTCGGGCGGGACAGGCCCTCCAGCCGCAGGTCGCGCTCGATCCGGGCGGCGGTCTCCCGGGCGGCGCG
The DNA here is from genome assembly GCA_021323605.1 of Bacillota bacterium. Lineage (GTDB taxonomy): Bacteria > Chloroflexota > Dormibacteria > Dormibacterales > Dormibacteraceae > CADDZO01. Next base: position 403 of record JAJPKS010000134.1, read on the forward strand.
GGCGAACCGTGCCACCCGGTCGTCGGTGAGCCGGGAGCTGGGCGCGGCCACGGCCACCGCCGCCAGCGGCCGGCCCTCGGGGTCCCGGATCAGCACTCCCACCCCGGAGAGGCCGATCTCGCTCTCCTCGAAGTTGGTGGCGTAGCCGCGCTCGCGCACCGCCTCCAGCTCGGCCTCCAGCTCGGTACGGCTGGCGATGGAGCGGGCGGTGACGGTGGGCAGCCGCTCCCGAGGGTAGAGCCGCCGCAGCGACTCACGGCCCAGCTCGGCCAGCAGGACCTTCCCGCCCGAGGTGCAGTGGGCGGGCTTGGCCTGGCCGGTCCGGGTCGTCACCCGCAGCGGCTCCATGCTCTCCACCGAGTCCAGGAACCAACTCCGGTCGCCCTGCACGATGATGAGGCTCACCGTCTCCCGGAGTTCCGCGCTCAGCGCCTCCAGGTGGGGTCGGGCCACGCGCCGGACGTCCACGCCGCGCAGAGCGGCCAGCCCCACCTCGACCAGCTGGGGCCCGGGTCGGTAGGCCCCCCGGTTGCGGGCCTGGACCACGAAGCCGTAGTGGCAGAGGGTGGAGAGCACCCGGTGAGCGGTGGAGCGCGCCACCCCGAGCGCCTCCGCCACCTCCGAGACCCGTACCGTCTGACGCTCACGCAGCAGCAGGAGGGTCCGGACCGCGTGCCCCACCGACGAAAGGGAATTCCGCATACGGGAACTCCGCCAGGATAGCACCCTCCGGCAACGCTGGCTCGTCCGGATCTCCGCCGGGTCGCGTCAGCCGGTGGCCGCTCCTCGGGAAGCCAGGCCCACCACCTGGAGCAGCTCCGCCCGGGTCAACGCCCGTCCCACGTCGATGCCGACGCCCTCGACCACCTCCTCGAAGAGGAGTCGCTTGGCCCGTAGGATCTCCAGGATCCGCTCCTCGATGGTGCCCTCCAGCGCGTACGCGTACACGTGCACGGGGCGGACCTGGCCGACCCGGTGGCTGCGGTCGGTGGCCTGGTCCTCCACGGCCGGATTCCACCAGCGGTCGAAGTGGAAGACGTAGGAGGCAGCCTGGAGGTCGAGGCCGACGCCGCCGGCGCGCAGGGAGACGACCAGGAGGCGACGGTCCGGGTCCCTCCGGAAGCGGCGCACGACCTCGTCGCGCTGGGCCTGGCCCATGGCCCCGGTCAGGGCCAGGGGGCGGAACCTGGCCAGGCGGCGTACGACGGCCCCCACCCCGAAGGTGTCGTCGGTGAACTGGGAGAAGACGAGGGCCTTCTCCTCGCCCCCCTCCAGCTGCTCCAGCCTCCGCTCCAGGTCGTCGGCCTTGGCCGAGGCGCCACTCCCCGGGTCGAAGTTGCAGATCTGCTTCAGGCGGACGATCAGCTCCAGCACGTTGGAGATCCGCAGGGCGGGCCCCAGCTCGCGCAGGCGGACCACGCCCTCCCGCTCCGCGCGCTCGTAGGCGCGGCGCTGAGGGCCGTCCAGGGGGAGCAGCAGCTCGGTGACGGTCTTGGGGGGCAGCTCCCGTAGCACCTGCGCCTTCCGCCGCCGGAGCTGCAGCTCGGCGAGCCGGGCCCTGAGACGATGCGGTGCGGGCGGCGGCGCCGGCTCCAGATCCAGCCCGGGCAGGCGAGGACGCACGACCTCCAGGACCGACGCCAGCTCCTCCAGCCGGTTCTCCAGCGGGGTCCCGGTCAGGGCCCAGGCCCGCCGGCGCCAGAGCCGCTTGACGCAGACGGCGGTGTCGGTGTCGGCGTTCTTGATCCGCTGGGCCTCGTCCACGATCAGCAGGTCCCAGGTCCGCTCCTGGGCCGGGCCGGGATCGGAGCGCAGGGTCTCGTAGGTCACCAGGTGGACGTGGGCCGCCGCCCGCCAGGCGTGCCGGCGCAGCTCGGGCTGCCCTCTGACGAGCACCAGCCGCAGCTCCGGGGCCCACCTCGCGATCTGCTCCCGCCACTGGCTGAAGACGGCGGCCGGCACCACCACCAGACACCGGTCCACGTGTCCTCGCAGCACCAGCAGGCGGAGCGCGACCAGCGCCTGCACGGTCTTGCCCAGCCCCATCTCGTCGGCCAGGAGCAGCGCCTCGCGCTCGACCAGCCGGCGCACGCCCTGGAGCTGGAATGGGTAGGGATCGGAGGGCCAGTCGAGGCCGCCCGCCCAGGAGGCTGGTGGAGGCCGGAGCACGGCCAGCAGCCGGGAGCGGAGGTCGGGCCCGGTGTCGACCGATCCCCCGGGCTTGCCCTCCGGCGGTGCGACCCGGGCCGCCGGCTCCAGGCCGGCCCGGGGCCGGGACGGCCAGAGCACGACCGTGCACGGGGGCGCCGCCGCGACCGCGGGGACGGGGTGGGACGCCACCTCGGCCGTCGCTCGCCAGGCGATGACCCGGCCCCTGACGGACGCGGGTCGGGGGTCGGGGGCGCGGACGGCGGGTGCCGGCGTCCCCGGGTGGGACGGACCCGGCGCCCAGGGGATGGCCCCCATCAGCCGACCGCCAGGGCCTCCTCCAGGCCCGCCAGTGTGCGCTCGAACGGCTCCAGCAGGAGCCCCCTGCCGTTCAGCGAGTCGAGCAGGCGGCGCTGGGGAGAGGCGGGGTTGGGCACCGCCGGCCGCCAGAGCAACCGCACCGGCACCGTCCCGGCCAGAAGGTCCTGTGGCACCTCACCGGGGCCCGCCTCGGGCTCGGCCCCGGCCGGGGCTGCGCGGCAGACGGGCAGCTGGACCTCGATCATCTCGCCGAACACCGCCGGCTCGACCTCGTCTGCCCGGCAGAGCACCACCAGAGGGGTGCGGCGGGCGGCCTCGAACAGGCCCATGACCAGGCCGGCCGCCGCCCGACGGCGCAGGTCCTGGGGCCGCCAGAGGGCCGACGCGGGCAGCTCCAGGTGGCTGAAGGTGAACTCGACCGGCTCACCCCGGGCGTCGACCTGGAAGAGCGCGCCCCGCCACGCCCGCCCCGCGCCGCCGGGCACCACCCTGAGGTAGGCGGCACTGCCGCCGGGCTCGAGCGTGGCACGGAAGGGGACGCTCAATCCGCCCGCCCGTCCTCCTCCTCGGCCACCTCCATCTCGGGCCGCTCGGAGTAGTCGGGACGTAGGTCCTCGGTGACCACCTCGGGCCGCTCGTCCGGGTAGAGGCGCATCAGGTCCCAGCGGGTGATCCAGCGGCGGACGTGCTGGCGCATGCGGTGGCGGTCGCCAGGGGGCATCTCCTCGGGCGGGGACCATCCGTACGCCAGCCGGTACAGCTCACGGACCCGCCGATAGGTCCGGAGCAGGGCCTCCGGCCGCGGCTCCCGGATGCGCAGCCAGGCCCCGCTGCGGGGATCGAGGAAGCCCATGCCGGCCTCGATCTCGGCCAGCAGGCCGGGGTCGCGCTCGCTCCAGCGCAGCGGGACCTTCTCCCGGTCTTGGCGCTGGTCGAAGACCACCTGGGTCAGGTCGGGGCTCATGGCACCGACCGTGAGCAGGCCCGGGACCTGCTTCGCCTCCAGGGCCCCCACCAGCATGGCCAGCACCGCGTAGGCGCGGGCCCGCGCCACCGCGGAGAAGGTGGCCACCAGCTCCACCTCGTCCAGGAGCAGGACCCAGCCCGTGTAGCCGGCGGCGGCGATCAGCTCGGCCGCGAACCGCCAGCGGGGCAGGACCAGCTCCCGGGCGGGGCGGGCGCGGAGATCGAAGCGGGTGCTGCCGAGCTCGCGGACCATGCGCTTCAAGTCGGTGACCCTGATGCGGTCCCCGGCCCAGAAGTCGACGATTCGCTCCAGGTCCTCGTCGTACGTGCGCCTCCGGTCGAAGACGAACAGCGCCGCCTGGAAGAGCGGATCGAAGCCGGACTCGGGGTCCTGCACCCGACGGTACAGCTCGCCGCAGCGCTCGCTGCCCGGACGGAGCTGGTCGGCCACCTCGCGGAGCCCGCCGGGGCGGTCGGGCAGGCGCAGCGCGTCCATGGCCGCCCGGAAGACCTTGTGGCCGTCGCCGAGCGGGGTCTCCTTGCTGACCGCGATCCGGCTGCACGCGAACCCCTGGCGCAGGCTGATGTCCTCCAGCCAGCCGAGCAGATGGGACTTGCCGGAGCCGAAGTCGCCGTGGATCAGGAAGCCCTGGATCTGGTGGCCCAGCGCCCGCTCCGACGCGACCTGGCTCAGCAGGTCGAGGAACCGGCCCTCGATCTCCGCCTGGTCGGTGCCCAGCCGGCTGACGGCGGAGCCGTTGGGGACCCCGGCCCGCAGAGCTTCGATGGCGCGCCAGTCGTCGACATCCATGCGGTCACTCCCAGACCCTGAGCATGGGCGCCAGGGGATCGGGGCGGTTGCCGCCGCGCACGTCGTCCCAGAGCCGCATCTCCAGCGCCGGATAGGTGCGCAGCCCGCGCTGCTCGTCCTCGAGGAACTCCCGCACGGTGAGCACCAGCAGCAGGCAGCCGGTCGCGTCGTCGGTCTCGTCGATGAACTGGCGCACCGACTCGTACATGTCCATCGCCGCCGAGCGGGAGTAGCGCGGGCCCTCGTCGGCGGGGCGAGCGAGGGCGTACCTGGAGATGTCCAGGGTGACCAGGAGGCCCGGGCGCCCCGCCTTGCGGATGAAGGTCGCCGTCGAGTTGAAGATGGCGCGGGCGTTGTGCCGGTTCACCGCCTGGAAGATGAAGGTGTCGCGCAACAGCCCGATGCGGGGCAGCTCCCGGCGCAGCCAGGCCTTGACGTGCTCCGCCCGTTCCTGCTGCTGGGGGTCGGGCTCCAGCAGCGCCCGGCAGAGCTGGACGGCTGCCAGCCGGAACTCGCGGCAGAGCGCGTAGTCCCGCATGACCTCCTGGGTGAGGAGGTCCCGCACCTCCTGGAGCACGAGGCGCTCGTCCCAGCCCCTCCGCTCCGCCAGGGCGCCGGTGTCCAGGCGCCCGTCCTCGGGGGGCTCGAGCCCGCGCCCTCGCAGGGCCGACCTCAGGAAGTCCCCGGTCAGCTCGTCCCAGGGGACCTGCTTTCCCACCTCGGCCACCAGGCGGTCCACCAGGTGGGCCCGGCAGGTGGCGCCGTCGACGTGGGCCACGACGAAGCCACGCCCGGCCCCCGCCGCCCGGACTCGCTCGCCCAGCCCGGCCGCCTCCGCCGGGGAGGGGCAGACTGCCACCCGGACCAGGGCTCCGCCCGCGCGCACGAAGCCGTCCAGGTACTCGCGCGTCAGCACCGAGACCCACTCGTCCGGCCGGATGGCGAGCCCGTCGGCCGCGCTCATGGCGCCTCCGGGGCCCGGGCGGGATCGAAGCGGATGCTGGCGTACAGGCGTTCCTCGCCGGTCTCGGTCGGCAGCCGGAAGGCGCGGCCGCTGCGGGCGCTGGTGCTGGCGGGGAAGCTCAGCTCACGCCCGGCCCGGGTGAGGTGGGGCCCGGTGCGGTCCAGGCGGTAGACGTCCAGGTAGAAGTCCAGCTCCGTGTACTCCCGGCTCGAGCCCGGGCGCAGCACCAGCAGGTCGTAGAGGCGCTTCAGGGGGACGGCCACGCTCTCCTGGTCGCCGGTGAGGGTCAGGTAGGCGCGCTCGAAGGTCTGCAGGAGCGACTCCAGGTTGGCGCCTCGTTGCGACCGCTCCCGCGCCGATTTCAGCTGCCCCACCACGTGGCCGGGGCGAAGCGCCCGCTCCCGCCGCCGGCCCACCATCAGCGCGAGTTCGCTCGGCCGGAGCCTGACCACGAGTGGGTAGCTGTAGAGCTGCCCGTCGATCTCGCGCACGCCCTCCAGCCCCGCCTCCGCCGCCAGCCGCCGGACCTCCTCCAGGTAGCCCCCTCCCTCCAGGTGCTCCCGCGCCGGGAAGGTCCAGGCGGGGGGCACCTGGCCGGCGCGCCGGTGGGCCCACTCGGCCGCCTCGGCCAGCGCCCGCAGCGCGCCGGGCAGGTCGCGCAGCCGGCCCTGCTGGGAGGCCTCGCAGGCCGCCGCCAGCGCGCGTCGCAGCCGCTCGACGGCCAGGCTCACCTCCTTCAGCTCGCCGTCGAGGCGTTCGAGCGCCTCCTCCAGCGACCCCTCGCGCGCGGGCGGACGATCCTCCGTCAGCGGGGCTTCGATCTGCATGGTAGCCCCCCATCGTAGTCCTGTGTCCCGCGCTCTGGACCTCGAGTTGCGGCGGATGCCGCCGGTCGCGTCCGGCGGCGCGCGTGAACGGTCCGGGGCGCCCGGACGCCCGAGCCGGGCCGTCCGCCGACCCTTCCTTCCGGTACCGTTCACCCGTGTACGGCCCGGTCATCGAGGGATCCCGCTTCCGCCTGCGGCCGCCACGGCCGGAGGACGCGCCGCTGATGCTGGCCTGGCTCGAGGACGTCGAGGTCACGGCCCGGCTCATGGTCAGGTTCCCCCCCTCGTTGGACGAGGAGGAGGAATGGCTGCGTCAGCGGGCGCGCGATCGGGACGCCCTGACCTGGGCGATCGAGCACGAGGGACGGCTGGTCGGGGTCACCGGCTTCGACCAGATCGACTGGCGGAACCTGCACGCGACCTCGGGCACCGTGATCGGGGACAAGCGGGCCTGGGGACGGGGTATCGCCGGTGAGATGATGCGGCTGCGGGCCGATTTCGCCTTCACCGAGCTGCCCCTGCGCAAGCTCAAGTCCGGCTACCTCGAGGGCAACGAGGCCAGCCGGCGGGCCCAGCTCGGCGCCGGCTACCGCGAGGTCGGCCGGCTGCGGCGGGAGGTGTACCGCGAGGGCCGCTGGCTGGACATGGTCCTGACCGAGCTGCTGCGCGAGGAGTGGGAGGCCTCGCGGCGGCCGGGCCCGGACCGGCCGGCAGGCCGGTAGTCGCCGCCCCCCTGGACGGTCTCGCCCCCGGCTGGTCCTGGCGCGTCGGCGACCAGGTCAGCCCTCACCCGGCCCGGGAGCATGCGTCCTGCTCCTCCGCCTCCAGACCGAGGCGCCGTGCCGCAGCTCGATCGCGACCGTCGTCTCGGCCCGCGCGCCCGCATCCGGATGCTCCACGCCCGGCGGTTCACGCCCCCTCGGGGAGGCTCGATGGCCGCTTTTCCGTCCCCGCCCGGAGTCCGTCCCAGAGCATCCCGAGCCGGCCGATCTGACGGTACGCGTCCGGCGAGCAGGGGTGGCCGAGGGCCGCCAGCCCCCCCTCCAGCCAGGCCACGAAACCCTCCCGGGAGCGCCGCCGGGCCTCCTCGACCATCCGGCGCAGGGCGGCGCGGGTGGACTCCAGGTGGGCCTCGACATCGGTGTGGAGGCCGAAGTGGGTCGGCGCCAGGGCCGTCGGTCGCCGCTCCGCGATCCGGGCCAGGGACCGTTCCCAGGCCTCGACGTCGGTGCGGGGAGGCACGGTCGGGGGCAAGACGTAGGCACAGGGCGCGATCCGGATGCCACCCACGTCACCCAGGAAGGCCCAGCCCCGGCGCCGGTCCACGAAGGTGACGTGGTGAGGGGCGTGGCCGGGGGTGTGGAGGACGTCGAAGGGGCCGACGGCGTCGCCGTCCCCGAGCGGGCGGATGGCCTCGACCGGGACGGGCAGGGTCTCGCCCACAGCCGTTCCAGGTCGTCGCCGTAGATCTGCCGGGCGCCGGCCAGCAGGCGGGTGGGATCGGCCAGGTGCCCGGCCCCGGTCTCGTGGACCCAGACCTCGGTCCCCGGCCAGCGCCGGACCAGGGAGCCGGTGGCGCCGGCGTGGTCCAGGTGCACGTGGGTGAGGGCGATGGCCCGCGGCCGCCAGTCGCCGACCCGGCGCAGGAGCTCGGCGGCCGAGGCCGCCGGCCCGGGGTCGACCAGGATCTCGTCGTCCACGATCCAGGCACCGATGACCCGTTCCCGGCCCAGGTGGAGGACGTCGATCAGGCGGGGCTCGGGCA
>JAJPKS010000395.1 GCA_021323605.1 Bacillota bacterium
CCCGGGTAGGGGTTGCCCTGGTAGGGGAACAGGTAGGGGATCTTGGCCTGCTGCAGGATGGGCACGATGGCCTCGGCGGGCACCGTGCCGTAGCCGCCGAAGACGGCGAAGACGGGCTTGCTCATGAAGGTCCGGACGTTGGCCACCGCCTTGGGCGCGGTGTAGGCGTCGTCGAGCACCGTCTGCTGGATCTTGCGCCCGTAGATCCCGCCGCTGGCGTTGACCTGGGCGAAGACGGCCTGGGCACCGGCCTGGGTCAGGCTGGCGGAGGCGCTCACCACCCCCGTCTCGGCGTTGGTGGTGCCGATCTGGATGGCATTGCTCGTGACCCCGGGGGCGGTCGCTCCGCCTCCCGTCTGCGACGGCGAGGCCGATCCACCGCAGGCCGCGATCACCAGGGTCGCCAGAGCGGCCGCCGCCGCTGGCAGCCAGCGCCCACGCTCCATCTCACTCCTCCTGGGCATGCCGCCCGTCAATCTCCACGGCCCCGGCCGTCGGCCTCGCGCCCGACCGTGGGACACACGCACGCGCAGGTTAATTCAAACAACTGGTCAGTAGATTGTCAAACCTCCCTGGCATCATCCCGCGCCGGCGGCGGAAGCGGTGATCCGGTGATCGGGTCCAAGACGAGGGCCACGGGTACCGGGGAATGAGGTGACCCGCGGGTCGGAGGATCGGTCGCTCGGGCCTCCGCTGCCGCCCCCGGTGCGGCCCGGACCGGAAGGTGGAGCGTGGCCCGATCCGGCGAGGAGGGGCGGCGGCCGCTGGGAGCCGGCCCGCGGTTCTGCGGAAGGGACGCCCGGGCCGGTTCCGTGCGACCCTGATCCCGGGCACCACCGGTCCCACACTTCGATCCTGAGCGAGGGAGCCGCATGAGCACGACGCTGGACGACGTGAAGTATCAGGTCGCGATCGCCAACCGCGTCCTGGCCGAGCTGGGGTTGGCCACCGGCGTTCTGGCCTCGCTGGGCCATGCCAGCATGCGCGTGCCATCCGCCCCCGAGACCTTCGTGGTCAAGGGACGGGGCTACCGGATCGACGCGCTGGCGGTCATGCGCCCCGAGGACATGGTGGTCTGCGATCTGGAGGGCAACAAGCTCGATGGGCCGCCGGGGTCCACCCAGTGCTTCGAGATCAAGATGCACTCCTGCCTCTACAAGGCTCGCCCCGACGTCCAGGCGGTCGTGCACGTCCACCCGCGCTTCACCGTGCTGATGAGCGTCCTCGGCGCCGGGCTGGTTCCCATGTGCCAGGAGGGTATCCAGCCCGGCCAGGGGCTGCATCGCTGGGCGTGCGGCGAGCCGTTCCCGGTCTATCCGCATGCCCGGACGGTCCAGACCGAGGAGGAGGGGATGGAGGTGGCGCGCACCCTGGGCGACCACGTCGCCGTGCTCCTCCAGGGCCACGGTGCCACCACCGTCGGCTCCAGCCTGGAGGAGGCGGTGATGAACATGGCCCTGCTCGAGGAGCAGGCGCGCATGAACTGGTACGCGTGGTGCGCGGCCGGCCCGGACCATCCCCGGATCGCCCCGGAGCAGGTGGTGGAGATGACGGGGCGGACCCCGCTGGCCGAGCTGCCGCACTTCCGCGAGGTGCTGGCCCGGCGGGGCGAGCAACCGCGCGTCGCCGGCGCCTGGCAGTACTACGTGGACCGGGCAGCACGGGAGCTGCGGTAGCGAGCGGGCGCGTCCTCCCTCGAAGGTCGGCTGGGTCGAAGGTTTGATAACTACTCAAGAAGTAAGTACAACCAAGCGGGAGGTAGGGGCTCCGGTGACCCACCCACCCGAGGCTCGGTGTCACCTCCGGGTGCCGCCGCCTCCGTGAAGTCCCGAGTTCGCACCGCCGCCGTGCCCGGCCCGGACCACGACACCGAGGACGAGTTGAGGAGGGCGGGCCGGCCGCCCCCCGGAGGTCACCTTCTCCAACGACAAGCTGGATTCCTTTCCCCTGAGCCGTGACGATCGATACCTGGTCGAGGTCGGCGGGGACGGGGCTTCGGCAACCCCCTGGAGCGTCCGCCGGAGGTGGTGGCCGAGGACGTCAGGCTGGGATACGTCTCGGCCGAGGCGGCGCGTCGGGAGTACGGTGGTCCTGTCGCGGATGGAGCCGGGCCACATCGAGGTGGACAAAAGGCCACCCGCCGGCTTCGCCTGGAGCTGACGGCCCGGTCGGCGGCGACGGATCGATAGCGGCGGGGCGGTGCCCGCGGTTCAGGGTAGAGGAGGCGGCGGATGACGGTCCGGATGGTTCGTTTCCAGGGCTGGCGGACGGGCCTGGTGGTGGAGGCGGGCGGGGAGCGGGTGGTGGACCTGGTGGCCAGTCTCCCCGCCTTCGCCCGTGAGCGGCCGGCGGAGGCCGACCTGCTTCGTTCGCTGCTCCCGGCCCCGGAGGGCGGCTGGGAGCCGCTGGTCCGTGCCTGGGCAGAGGCGCGGGTCGCCGTCGAGGACTTCCTGAACGCGGCCGCCGGCGCCCTCGAGGCCGGTCCGACCGAAGGCTGGGTCGCCCACGACCTGGACCAGGTGGCGCTGGAGGCTCCCCTGCCCTCGCGCGAGCTTCGCATCTTCGCCGCCGGGGGGAACTTCGCCGACCACGTGGCCCGGATCCAGGCCCGGCGCGGGGAGCCGGTGACCGCCGAGGAGGTGGCCCATCGCGCGCAGGAGGAGAAGCGGGCCGGTGCGCCGCCCTGGGGCTTCCTGGTGGTGCCCGGCCTGGTGCGCGGCGACGGGGCCACGGTCGAGCCCCCGCGCGGCACCCGATACCTCGACTACGAGGCGGAGGTGGCGGCGGTCCTGGCCGAGGGCGGGCGCGACCTGAGCCCGGAGCAGGTGCGTTTCTGGGCCGTCGCTCCCTTCAACGATCTGAGCCTCCGCGACGGCCAGGAGGGCGGCGAGGCGATCGACCGAGGCCACTACACGTGGGCGCTGAGCAAGAACTTCGAGTCGGGCAAGAGCTGTGGCCCCTGGCTCACCGTCGCCGACCGGCTCGCCGTCGACCGCCTCGAGGTCCGCTGTCACGTCAACGGGGCGCTGCGACAGGAGTTCTCCACCGCCGCCATGCTCTACTCGTTCGACGAGCTGGCCGCCTTCCTCTCCCGCTTCGTCGAGCTTCGGCCCGGCGACGTCATCACCTCCGGCACCGGCGCCGGGACGGCGCTGGACAGTGGCCGGGACCGCTACCTGCGGCCGGGCGACCTGGTCGAGGTCGAGGTCTCGGGGTTCGGGCGGCTGCGCAACCGCGTGGCGGGGTAGGCGAACCGGCCGCTTCCCGGTCCCTGCCCTCGGACCCCGACCCGCCGGGTGGCCTCCCTTCGAACCACCGTGACCCTCGATCCCGATGTGGAGCTGCTGCTCAGGCGCGCGATGGAGGAGCGCGGCCTCAGCTTCAAGCAGGCGGTCAACGAGGCGATCCGCGCTGGCCTGGGCGCCCCCGGGCGCACAGCCCGGCGTACGGTGTTTCCCACCTACGACCTGGGGAGCCGCTGGTCGACGTCACGAAGGCGCTCCGACTGGCCGGAGAGCTGGAGGGCGACGAGCTGGCGCGGAGGCTCGCGCAGGGCAGGTAGCCCGTGCTGCTCGTGGACGCGAACGTGCTCCTGCACGCGGTGAACGCCGGGGCGCGAGAGCACGAAGCCGCGCGGCGATGGCTGCTGGACGCCCTTCGGAGGAACGAAGCGGTGGCCTTCGCCTGGGCGGTGCTGCTCGCCTTCCTCCGCCTCAGCACGCATCCGGCTGTCTTTCCCCGTCCTCTCACCGTGGAGCAGGCAGCCGGCGTCCTCGAGCTGTGGCTTGCCTCCCCACCCGCCGTCATCGTCGAGCCGACCCGGCGGCACCTACCGCTGTTACGCGGCCTGCTGGCCCGCAGCGGCACCGCGGGTAACCTGGTCGGGGATGCACACCTCGCCGCTCTGGCGCTCGAATACGGTGCGACGATCGTGAGCTTCAACCGCGACTTCACGCGGTTCGGGGGCGTCGCCTGGCAGCTGCCCGGCGGAGCGTAGGCGCCTGAACCGGCCATCGGGTGCCGGAGCGCCGGAGCCAGGCCCGCGGCTGTTCGCCGCTGGCCACCCTACACGGGAGCCCACGTAGCTGTCCGGGCGGACGGCGGCCGGGCCAGGGCCGGGCCCGCTGGCCAGCCGGTGCACGGTCGCCTGCCGTGCCGAACGCCAGGTGGTCGGCCGGTCCGAGGTCGCGGTGCCGAAGACGTGCCCGCCAGGGCCGGCGAGCAGGCGTGCCGCCGCCCCGGGGCGCCCGTCGCAGGTCACGGCCGCGGTTCGGCCGCCGCTGGCCGGCTCGTGGCCGGCGGCCGGGCACGGCCCTCCCTCCCCGGAGACCGGGCTGCCCGGGTGGCACACCCTCGGCCGGGATCGCGCCCGGACGCCCTCGGCCACCGCTGGTGCCGGCCGTGAGCGCCGCCACCGCGAGGGCGTCAACCGGGCGATCGGTCCACGCAGCGGCGACGAGAGCGGGCTCCGCCTCGCCCAGAAGGCGATTTGCGTCAGGCCGAGCACCTGCCGTGCCACCAGCCGCTGCCCCGGCCTGCGGGACCTGAGCGGCTCGGGGCCAACCTCACCGGTCGCCGCGAGCGCCAGCTTCCAGCCCGGGTTGGCTGCGTCCGATGCCGGCGTCCCTGCCCCAACCGGCCGCCGGCGAGTGGGTGGCGTCCCGGGCCGGGTCCAGGCGACCCCTCCGACACGGCCGCACCCCTGAGCGCGGCCTTCGGTGTCGCGGCTCAGCCCCCGGGCGGGCGAAAGGCGACCGCCCGCAACCTCGCCGCCAGCGCGGTCAGCTCCGCCTCGGAGCCGTCGAGCTTCCAGCCCAGGATGGGCCGGGCCAGGCGCGCCTCGATGGGGTGGCGCCGGCGGAAGCGGCGCAGCAGCTCCAGCCGCTCCGCGCCGTCGAGGAACCGCGTCTCCGGCGGATAGCGGTCGCCGGCGATGCGGACCGCCACCGGTGGACCCGTCCGGAGGTTCCGGTACCAGTCCGCGTCCTCGCCCCAGGCGGAGATCACGGTCGCCTCCCGGCGGGCGGCGTCGTAGTCGACCACCTCGAGCAGGGTCCGGTAAAGGCGGCCGCTGCGTCGTCCCCGGTGCTCGAGGACCAGGAAGCGGTGGCCGAGCAGCCGGCCCAGGCCGGCACGGTGGAGCGAGGCCGGCAGCCGGAACCAGAGCCGCCCCATCCCGGACGGCTTGCGTGCCAACACGGCCGTATTGTCGTTCGGCCCGGCGGCGGTGAGAACCTCCCGGGCTCGCCATCCCGGAGGCGTCCGACCGGGCACCGCCGGTGCTGCCCGGTCCATACTGCACCCGCCATGCATCATTCCCGCCCGCTCGCCATCCGCGGCGAGTCCCGGCAGCGGTTCGCCGTCGCCGAGGGCGAGCAGGGGCCACGGGTCTACGACTGGGGACGAGCCCGGGTCATCGAGCCGCGCGACCGGCTCCCCGGTCCCGAGGTCTGGCTCCTCGGGGTCCCCATCGGGACCCGTATCGGGGCACCCCATCGGAGCAAGCTCCGATGGGGACCCCTCGATGGGGTGCCCTCCTCGCCCGCCGCTCCCGCAGCGACCCCGACGACCTCGCCTACGACCTGGCCCTGGCCCCGACCGAGGTCACGCTCCAGGGGCTGGCGACGGTGGCCGCGACCCGGTCCACCGCCGAGCCGTGCTTCGAGGAGGCGAAGGGGGAGACCGGGCTGGACCAGGACCAGGTCCGGCACTGGCCGAGCCGGCACCGGCACCTCACCCTGTCGATGCTGGCCTGTGCCTGGCCGGCGGCGATCCGCAGCCAGGCCGAGGCGCAACCAGGGGGTGTCCTTCCGGCCTGGCCGGCTTGACCGTGCCCGGGGTGCGCCGGCTGCTGGTGGTGGCGCTGCCGCTGTCCGCGCACTCGCCGGAGCTTGGCCTGGTGTGGTCGTGGTGGGACGCGCCCAGCGCTGGCAAGCCCGTGCAGGCAATCGCGGGGCTGGCCGAAGGCGACCGTCGCCGGCGGGCTTGACGAGCTGAGCCGATCGACGTCGCGCTTCATCTCCGACTGCACAGTTGACTTGTGAGCGAGGGCTCAGGCTGGTTGGGCGGTGATCAGCCACGAGCGTGACTCGAAGACGATCCCTTGCCTGTGGTCGTGATGGCGCTCGAGCGTCTCGCGCAGCCGGTCCACGGCCCGTGTCGCGTCGTCGCGGCTCATACGCGCGAGCGCGAAGCTCGTTTCCTGGAAGCCGCACACGATCTCGAGCGCCGCTTCGATGTCGTGCCCGTAGAGGACCGGCTCCCTGACCTCCTCGAACCGCACCGCCTCGAGGCCGGCGCGCTCGAGCATCCTCACGGTGGCCCGCTCGTCGCCGAGCGAGAAGGGGTCTGCGGTCGGCCGCGGTGGCTCGGCGGCAGCGCCGATCGCGGCATCGAGCTCCACCGCCCATTCGTTTCGCTCGCGGGGCTGCCAGACGAGCGCCGCCAACCGCCCTTGGGGGCGCAGCGCGGAGGCGATGTTGGCGAAGGCGCGGACTGGATCGGAGAAGAACATGAGCCCGAAGCGGCTGATCGCGAGGTCGAAGCGTTCGCGATCGAATCGGTACGTCTGGGCGTCGGCGAGCTCGTAGGTCACGTTCCGGAGCCCTTCGGCGGCGGTCGGCTCACGGGCACGCTCCAGCATTCGCGCTGATACATCGACCCCGACGACGCGTCCCGGGGCGGCCGCGCGCGCCGCCTCACGAGTCGTCAGCCCGGTCCCGCAGCCGATGTCCACGATCTCCTCGCCCCTGGAGATCCCGTAGGCGGCACGTAGATGCTCGTGGTGGGCGCGAAGCTCGGCGTCGTAGAAGTCAAGTCTGTCCGGCGCCACTGGGCCGATGGTACGGAGGCGGGCGAGTCTCCGATCCGGAGGGCGAGCGGTTTGCGTGCCGCGGACAACCACCGGGGGGCGGTGGTTCGGTGTTCGGTTGACCGACGGTCCCTCCGCGGCGAGCACTACACCGTCGATGGGATGCGCTTCCTGCCCCGGCCGCTGCAGCGCCCGCGCGCGCCGGTGTGAGTGGTGGACATGCCCGGCAGGCCGGGGTCGATGCGCCACGCCGCGCGCTACGACGGACCCTCCCCGGTCAACCTCGCG
>JAJPKS010000057.1 GCA_021323605.1 Bacillota bacterium
CGTCCAGGTGCCGATGCCCGTGCCCTTCATCTGCTTGCCCGAGAGCGCGGCACCCAGCTCGGTGCTGTCGCTGTTGGTCGGCATCCAGGCCTCGTGCTTCCAGGCGACGACGTTGCCGGAGCCGTCCAGGCCCGCGGTCAGGTCGTGGACGGTGCCGGGGCCGTGCGGCTCCCAGATGTGCTCGTCGGCCCGCATCCACTGGACCCGCACCGGCCGCCCCACCGCCTGGGAGAGGACCACCGCCTCGGTGGCGGCGTCGTCGTAGTTGGCGCTGAGGCGCCCGTAGCAGCCGGGGCCCTCGGCGCGCAGCACCTCGACCCGGTCCGGCGAGATCCCCAGCAGCTGGGCCACGTCCCGCTGCAGGCCCTGCGGGTACTGGGTCGCCGACCAGACCCGGACGCTGCCGTCGGGGCGAACGTCCGCCACCGCGCAGCTCGGACCCAGCATGCCGTGGTTCTCGAACGGGGTCTGGTAGGTCGCGGTCAGCGTCTGCGCGGCCGCCCCCAGGGCGGCACCCGGATCGCCCCGGTTGGTCTGGACCTTGTCCCGGGTGGGCAGGGTGCGGAGGACACCGTACACCGCGTCGCTCGACGGCAGCTTGTTCCAATCCGACCAGGTCACCGGCAGCGATTGGGCGGCCTTGATCGCGTCCCACTCGCGCTCGGCGAGGACGGCGACCAGGTTGCCCCTGGTGACCACCCGGACGCCGGGGACGCTGGGCGAGCCGACCGAGACCAGCGTCGAGCCGATGCCCTTGGGGTGGATGACCCGGGCGTGCAGCATGCCCGGCACCTTGACGTCCTGGACGTAGACGGGCTTGCCGAGCACCTTGTTCCGGACGTCCACCCGCGGGATCCGCTTGCCCACGATCGCGTACGTGGAGGGGTCCTTGGGTCTGGCGGTCCCGACGATCCTCATCCCGAACCCGCCGTAGTTCTGCACCGAGATGGGGGCGACGGCGGTGAGGACCTTCCCCCTCACCAGGTCGGCGTAGGACACGTGCCGGGAGCCCGCGCTCACCACCCCGTCCTTCACCTGCAGCTGGTCGGCCGGCACCCCCAGGCGCTCGGAGGCCAGCTTCAGGAGGGCGGCTCGGCCCTCGGCGGCGATCTGCCGGAGCTGGAGTCCCGCCAGCCGGATGGTCGTGCTCCCCGCCGTCACCCCCTGATCGGGTGTCTGGTCGGTGTTGCCGAGCACCATGCTGATCCGGGCGAAGGGGACGTCGAGCTCCTCGGCCACGATCTGGGCGAGGGCGGTCTGGTTGCCCTGGCCGAGCTCGACGTGACCGCTGCGGGCGATCACGGTGCCGTCGGCCTTGATCGCCAGCCAGGTGGCGAGCTGGGTCGGGTCGAGCGCGGGATACGGGTCGGCGGCGGCCAGGGCCTCGACGAGGGGCGAGGTCGAGATGGCGGAGGTGACGACCAGCGCCCCACCCGCCTTCAAGAAATCCCGCCGACTGAGCGTCCAGCTGGTCGTGAGGCTCATCGCCACCCTCCTACGCCATCGACCTGGCCGCCCGCTGGACGGCCCGGATGATGCTGTCGTACGTGCCACAGCGACAGAGGTGGGCCGAGGGCGGCGTGTCGGTGAAGGCCTTCCGGATCTGTGCCTCGGTGGGATGGGGGATGCGACTCAGGAGGTCGACGGCCATGATCATCATGCCGCTCTGGCAGTAGCCGCACTGCGGCACCTGCTCCTCGATCCACGCCTGCTGCACCGGGTGCAGGGCCTGCGCCGCCTTCGCCCCGGTGAGGCCCTTCTTCTGCACCCAGAGCGCCGGCAGCCCCTCGACGGTGGTGATCTCGTCCTTGATCCCGGAGACCACGGTCATACACGACCTGGTCTCCCTGCCCCCGATCAGCACCGCGCAGGCGCCGCACTGGCCGAGGCCACAGCCGAACCTGGTGCCGACCAGCCCCAGCTCATCCCGCAGCACGTAGAGCAGGGGCGTGTCGGGGGCCGACCGGATGGTGTGCTTCTTGCCGTTGATGGTAAGCTCGATGGCCCCCCCGGTCCCGGTCGGGGTGCCCTGCTCGCAACTCTCGAGGACCGCAGCCGCCCCCGCTGCCAGCGCCGCCCCCACTCCGGCGGCCACCAGGCGTCGGCGGCTGACCGACGGCCGGTGGAGATCGCGCTCCTCCGACCCCTGACGCCCGTCACGTCCCCCCATGAGCCTCCTCCCTCCCCGGCCGGTACTTCACATATCCTGCACGACCGGTATACGCATATATTATACGATTGACGTTGTTTCGATGGCGTCATCCCTGTCCGGCCGCCCGCGCGTCAAGGGTGTCCGGAGGCGGGCGGACGCGCGGGAGGGAGGAGCATGAGCGCCATGAAGCAAGGACCGGGGGACGACCTCCAGGAGGCTGCGCGGGCGCCGGCGGCCGACTCGGGCGACGGGGACGGAGCCGGGCCCCGGCGCGTGCCCCGGGCAGCCTTCATCTCCGCCGGCGTCGCCGCCGCGGCCGCGGTCGCAGGCGGCACGGCCTACCTGGTGGAGCGGAGCCGGGGCACCGGCCTCACCGTCAACGTCAACGGACGGGATCACCCGGTCGCCGCGGCACCGGACACCCCCCTCCTCTACGTGCTCAGGAACGAGCTCGGCCTGCGCGGCCCGCGCTTCGGCTGCGGACTGGCCGAGTGCGGGGCCTGCACCGTCCACCTGGACGGCGTCGCCGTCAGGTCCTGCGTCACCCGGGTCGACAGCGTCGGCAACCGCCAGGTGACCACGATCGAGGGCCTGGGAACCCCGAGCAACCCTCATCCTCTGCAGAAGGCCTTCATCGACCAGCAGGCGGCCCAGTGCGGCTACTGCATCAACGGCATGTTGATGACCGCCGCCGCCTTCCTCAAGTCCAAGCCCAGACCCACCGACGCGGAGATCAAGAGCGCCCTGGCCGGGAACCTGTGCCGGTGCGGCAGCCACTACCGCATCCTGCGTGCCGTCAAGGCCGTGATCAGCGCGTAGAGGGGGACGCGAGATGAACCTCGAGCAGCTCACCACCTCGCGGCGGGGCTTCCTTCGGGGTATGGGCGGCCTGGTGGTGGCCGTCAGCCTGCCCCTCCCCAACTGGCCGCGTCCGGTCCTGGCCGCCGGCGGTTTCCCGCCCACCGCTCCGCCCTCGCCCGACCAGGTCTCCTCTTGGCTTGCGATCGCCAGGGACGGCACCGTGACCGTCTTCACCGGCAAAGTGGAGCTGGGCACCGGGGTCGCCACCGCCACCATGCAGATCGTCGCCGAGGAGCTGGACGTCCCCCTCTCGGCCATCAAGCTGGTCCAGGGCGTGACCGGGAAGACGGTCGACCAGGGCTACACGGCGGGCAGCCAGAGCATGAGGACGCAGTGGGCCCGGGGCGTGCGGCAGGCGGCCGCGTCGGCCCGCGAGGCCCTGCTCCAGCTGGCGGCGGCCAGGCTGGGGACCACCCCCGACCGGCTGGCGGTGACCGCCGGCGTGGTCCACCTCCAGGACCAGCCGGGCAGGAAGGTGTCGTACGGCGCCCTGGTGGGCGGGAAACCGATCGCCGCCAAGGTGGCGGCGCGTCCCCGGCTGAAAGACCCCGGCACCTTCACCGTGGTCGGCAAGTCGGTCCGCCGCGAGGACATCCCGGCCAAGGTGTTCGGCACCTTCACCTACGTCCAGGACGTCAAGGTGCCGGGCATGCTCCACGGCCGGGTGGTCCGACCCGTCCGGCCCTCGCCCCTGGTCTCCACGCCCACCCCGCGGGCCCAGGTGATCCAGGGCACCATCGCCAACGCCACCCTGCAGGCGGTCGACGAGTCATCGGTCCGGCACCTCCCCGGCTTCGTGCAGCTGGTGACCAGGCACGACTTCGTGGGGGTGGTGGCGAGACGGGAAGAGCAGGCCATCGCCGCCGCCCAGGCCCTGCGCGTGAGCTGGACCGACAAGGCCGCCCTGCCCGACCAGCAGTCGCTCTACGAAGCCATCACCTCGGCCCATGTCGACAACACCAAGGTGCTGTCGGTGGTGGGTGACGTCGACGCCGCGCTGGCCTCGGCGGCCAGGGTGATGAAGGCGACCTACGCCCATCCCTACCAGATCCACGGCTCGATCGGACCCTCCTGCGCGGTGGCCGACGTCCGGGACGGGCAGGCCACGGTCTGGTCGGGCACCCAGGGGGTGTACCAGCTGCGCAATGCCCTCGCCACCCTGCTCGGCCTCCCCGCCGACAACGTCCGCGTCGTCTACGTGGAGGGGTCCGGCTGCTACGGGCTCAACGGGGCCGACGACGTCTCCCTGAGCGCTGCCCTGCTCTCCCAGGCGGTGGGGCGGCCGGTCCGGGTCCAGCACATGCGCGCCGACGAGATGTCCTGGGAGAACTTCGGCACGCCCATGGTCATTCAGCTCGAAGCCGGCCTCGATGCCAGCGGGCGGATCGTGGGCTGGAGCTACCAGGGCTGGACCGCCAACCGGGGCAACCGACCCGGGCCACCCGGCAACCTGCCCGCCGGCGTGCTGGCCGGCTTCCCGGAACCACCACCGCCGCCGTCGCCGCCGTCCTGGCCGCCCCTGGGCGACGACAGCCTGAACTCGATGCCATCCTATGCCTTCCCCAACCAGAAAGTGGTCTCGTACGGGGTCTACCAGCCCTGGTTGTTCACCGGTCCGCTGCGCTCCCCCAGCCGGCTCCAGAACACGTTCGCCAACGAGTCGTTCATGGACGAGCTGGCGGCCGCGGCCGGCGCCGACCCGGTCGACTTCCGGTTGCGACACACCGGCGATCCCCGACTGGCCACCGTCATCCGTCGGGCCGCGGAGGCGGCGGGATGGAGGACACGGCCATCACCCGCGGGCGGCCAGGGCGGGAACCGGCGCCGGGGCCGCGGGATCGCGGCCGTCCACTACGAGGGCACCTCGTCGTACGTGGCCGCGGTCATCACCGCCACCGTGGACACGGGCAGCGGGGCCATCACCGTCGACCAGGTGGCCGTCGCCCACGACTGCGGCGTGATCATCAACCCGGACGGCCTGCGCAACCAGATCGAGGGGAACATCGTCCAGGGGCTCAGCCGGGCGTTGAAGGAGGAGGTCAGGTTCGACCGCTCGGGCGTGCTCAGCGTCGATTGGAGTTCCTATCCCATCATCACCTTCCCCGAGCTTCCCGACGACGTGAGGATCGAGCTCATCGACCATCCCGGGCTGCCGGCGCTCGGCGCCGGCGAGGCCAGCATCTCCGTCATCGCCGGAGCCCTCGGCAACGCCGTCTTCGACGCCACCGGGGCACGCCTGCGCCAGGTGCCCTTCACCCCGGATCGGGTCAAGGCCGCGCTCTCGACCGTCTGAGGGTCAGAGCTGGGAACGGGCGAGACCGAGCATGGCCCCCATCCAGGGCCGATCCTGGGTGGGATCCGCGGGCGGGTCGCCGGCGGACCAGCTCCGCACCACGGCCGCCGCCCCGGGCCGGTCCCGCTCCCACACCTCGGCCAGGCCGGAGAGGAGACGACGCAGCTGCCGCCTGACCGCGGTCGTGTCCAGGAGTTGCGCAAGCCAGCGGGCCGCGCGCTGGTCGACGTCACCCAGGGCCATGCCCGGAAGGGGGAAGTTGATCACGAACAGGTGCGCGTTGCCCAGGGCCTCGTCCAGGTCGAGACCGGTGAAGGGAAGGAGGAGCGCCGCCAGCCGCTCCAGCTCCGGCTCCTGATCGGCCGGGCGGTCCCCACCCCCGATCGCGGCCTCGACCGCGGCCAGGGCCTCGGCCACGTCGGGCCTCCGGCAACGGGCCGTCACCGCCAGCCAGTAGACCTCCGGCACCCCGGTCTCGGCCTCTTCGGCCAGCCCCAGGACCGCGGCCTCCGACGGCGACGGCGCCCCCGCGGCCAGGGTCTCGGCGACCTCGGCCAGCCTCGCCTCCAGGCCCCGTTCCCTGACCCCGGCCAGGGCCGCCTCCCGGCGCTCCCTGGGAACCGGGCCCACCGTCCACGGTGAGCCGGCCTCGACATCCACCCCGGCCGATCCTAGCAGGCGTCCGGTCCCCCCACGCCGGGGCCGGCGATGAGGCGCCGGCCCGGGTGCCACCGCCGGAATCGAGCCGCGGTCGCGGGGCGTTCTCCAGGGAGCCGGCCGGCGGCGTCCCGGGATGATCGCGCCCTCAGGCCGAGGCCGCGATGGCGTGATCGGCCGCCACCGGGGTCGGAGTGGGGATGCGCTCCCAGCTCAGCCCGGCGTCGGTCGAGCGGAAGAGGCCCCGGTTGTTGCCGGCGTAGAAGGTCCCCGGCTCGGCGGGGGTGGCGGCGAGGAAGGCACGCAGGCTTCCTTTCGTCTCGGGCAGCCCCTCGCGGACTTCCCGCCAGGGACCGTCGCCCGAGCGGCGGTAGACGGTCGCGTCCGCGGAGGCGGGATCGTGCGCCGTCCGGGGCGAGGTGGCCGCCGAGACCAGAACGGTGCCCGGGTCGCCGGGATCGACGGCGAGGCCGTACAGGTAGTGACGCTCGATGCCCCGGTCGGGTTGGCTCCAGGTCTCGCCCCGGTCGTGGCTCTCGTTGTAGCCGCGGCCGGGCATACCGAACCCGTCCCCGGCCGCCGAGTAGAGCCGGCCGGGCGCCCGGGGGTGGACCGCCAGGGTGTGGGTGTCCCGGGGACCATCGGGGACCCGGTCGCTCCAGGTGCGGCCGCCGTCCCGGCTCCGGACCAGGGCCCCGGCCTCGATGCAGACGTAGAGCGTGCCCGCCTCCCAGGGGTCGAGCGCGATCCAGCGGACGTGGCTGGTCTCGGGGCGGGGCGGGAAGCTCCAGCTCGGCGTCGAGGGCAACGCCAGCATGCCGGACAGCGCCTCCCAGGTGACGCCCCCGTCCTCGGACCGGAAGAGGGCGCTCGGGTCGGTTCCCGCGTACACCACTCCGTCGGGGCCCGCCCGCTCGTTGGGACTGACGGCGAGGGCCGACACCGAGGCCGTCGCCAGCCGGGCCCCGGCCCGCCGCCAGCTGGCGCCGCCGTTCAGGCTGCGCCAGAGGCCGTTCCCGGCGGTGCCGCACCAGACCCGCTCCGGCCGCAGGGGATCGACGGCGAGGCAGCGCGGCCGCCGCCCTTCCAGACGTCGCTCCGTCTCCCACCGAGAACCGCTCCGGCGCACGCAGAGCAGGTCGTCGTCCGCCGCCACGTAGATCGTCGTCACCGTGACCCTCCTCTCCGAGCCGCCCGGTCTCGCCGGCGCCCTGCCGCCGCACCTCCATCATCCCATCTCCGGGAGGGGCGCGGGCCCCACCTCCCGCCCCGGACCGGCGACCGGGCCCGATCCCGTAGGATGAGGGACCTCCGAGCATGGACGTGCCCGACGACCGGTCGATCGAGGAGTTCCTGCACCGGGTCAGGGAGCTGGCCCGGCGGCAGGCGGAGCTGGCCGGCCGGCACCAGCAGCTGGTCCCGGTGCTGCTGCCCGGCGAGGACCCGCGCAGCCCCCTCGCCGACGACGCCCGGCACTGGGCGATCGTCTACGACCGGCTGGTGGAGTTCAAGGAGCAGATCCTGACCACGGCCGAGGAGGGACGGCGGCGACTCCCTCCCCCCGCCTCGCTGGAGGCCCACTACGACGAGCGGGTCCTGGGCCTGGAGCTGGAGCGACTGCGGCTCCACCGCCAGTTCTGGGTCCAGCGAGCGAGGAGCCTGGCCCCGGACGAAGAGGAGGACCAGGACCGGCTCCGGAGCCGGCTGGGCGGCTCGAGCGGCTGAGCCGCCCTCACCGCCGGCGCGGCCGCCCTGTCCGATCCGGCCCGGCCGGCACGCCCAGGCTCGCCCGCGCCCGGGCCGCCTTCACCGCCGCCGACAGTGAGTCGACGTCGTAGGCGCCGTGGTGGCGGCGGCCGTTGACGAAGAAGGTAGGCGTGCCCGAGACCCCGCTCACGTCTGCGCTGTCGACGTCGGCGGCGACCCGGGCCGCGCCGGCGTGACGCTGCAGGTCGCGGGCGAAGCGCTCCACGTCCAGCCCCAGCTGCCTGGCGTAGCCGATCAGGTCGTCGGGGCGGAGCGCGTCCTGGCGGGCCAGCAGCAGGTCGTGCATCTCCCAGAAGGCGCCCTGCGCCGCCGCCGCCTCCGAGGCCTCGGCCGCCAGCTGGGCGTGGGGGTGGACGTCGTTCAGGGGCAGGTGCCGCCACACGTAGCGGAGGTCGCCGTGGCCCTGGAGCAGCTCCCGTAGCACGGGCTCCGCCTGCCCGCAGTGAGGGCACTCGAAGTCGCCGTACTCGACCAGGGTGACGGGCGCGTCCATCGGCCCGCGTATGTGATCGCGCTCGGGATCGACCGGGTCGGCCAGGTCCACGATCAGCTCCGCCGTCCCCAGCAGGGCGCGGGCCCGGAAGCGCGGGGGCAGAAGGGCGGTGAGGCGGAAGACGGCGAAGCTCAGCGTCGCCGCGCAGAGCGCCGCGGTGAGCACGCCGAGCTTGGCCTCCTGGAGCTCGGGCCCCCGGAAGGCCAGGGCCGCCACCAGGAGCGAGACGGTGAAGCCGATGCCGGCGACGGTGCCGGCGCCGCCGACCGCGGCCCAGCCCACCGGCGGCTGGAGCCGGCCCCGGCTCAGCCGTGCCACCAGCCAGGAGGAGCCGACGATGCCGAGCGGCTTGCCGAGGAGGTAGCCGAAGACGATCCCGAGCGTGATGGGCGAGGTGTAGGCGCGGGCGAGGAAGCCGGGGTCGACCGGGATGCCGGCGTTGGCGAGCGCGAAGAGGGGCACGACCACGTAGCTGGTCCAGGGGTGGTAGAGCTGCTGCAGCCGCTCGTTGGGCGAGAGGGCGGACTCGAGCCCGACCCGCGCCGAACGGGCGAGGGCCGAGGTCGGCTGCTCGCGGAACTGCCGGAAGAGATCGGTCGCCCGCTCCAGGTCGGTGCGGGAGGCGGGGGCGGCGTAGGTGAGGAGGCCCATGGCCAGCCCGACCACCACCGGATCGACGCCGGACTCGTGAACCGCGACCCAGGCCGCCACCCCCAGCACGGCGTAGACGAGCCCGTGACGAACCCGGAGCAACGTGGCCAGGAGCACGGCCGCGAACAACCCGAGGGCGACGACCAGCGCCCCCGGGGCGAGACCGGTCGGGTAGACGGTCGCGACCACGATCAGGGCGGCGATGTCGTCGGCGACGACCACGGTGAGCATGAAGCTGCGCAGCCGGTCCGGCAGGCGGGGCCCCACCAGCGCCAGCATGCCCAGCGCGAAGGCGGTGTCGGTCGACATCGCCACCCCCCAGCCGTGCGCCGAGGCCCGGCCGGCGTTGACCGCCAGGTAGACGGCGACGGCGGCGGCCATGCCCCCGATGCCGGCCAGCAGCGGCAGCGCCATCCGGCGCCGCTGGCGCAGCTCGCCCAGGTCCAGCTCGCGGCGCGCCTCCAGCCCCACCACGAAGAAGAAGAAGGCCATGAGGCCGCTGTTGACCCAGGTGCGCAGGTCCTCGGACAGTCCCCGGCCCGCGATCGCGATCGAGAGAGGGGTTCCCCAGACGCCCGCGTAGGAGGAAGCGTCGAGGTTGGCCCAGGCGATGGCGGCCAGGGCCGCGCCGACGAGCACGGCGGCGCTCCCCGTCTCCGTGCGGAGGAACCTCCTCAGCGGCGTCGGGAGGCTGCGGGCCCACGCCGTCCGGCCGGACAGGGGGGCGGTCTCGGCCACCACCCTGGCAGTCTACGAGGCGGCCCAGAGCGACCCCCGAGCCCGCCTCGCCCTCCGGGCTCGGCCGCGGAGCCGGGGCGCGGCCGACCCCGCCGGTGGTCGGTGCGGGCCAGGAGGGGCGTCGCCCGATCCCGGCTCCGTCCGGTCCCCCGGCGCGCCTCAGGCCGATCCCGGCTCCGGCCGCGCCTCCCGCGCTCCCGCCCGGTCCGTCCGCCTCCACGCCACCAGGGCCAGCGCCCCCAGCAGCACGATCGAGCCGGCCAGGCCGGCCAGCTGGTCGAGCGAGAGCGGCCGGCCGGCGACCACCTCCTGGCCGAGGACGAGGAGGTGGTAGGAGGGAAGGCTCTCGGCGATGGGCCGGATGCCGGAGGGGAAGACCGAGACGGGGAAGAACAGCCCGCCCCCGAAGCTGAGCAGCATCAGCAGCAGCACCTGGGCCGGCTGCGCGGACTGGGCGTCGAGCAGCAGGCCCACGAGCATGCCCAGGAAGGCGAAGGGCAGCGAACCGAGCAGGAGCAGCCCGCCCAGCGCCAGCCACCGGGCCGGATCCAGGCCGACGTGACCGACCACGGCCGCGCACAGGGAGACGGCCAGCACGCCGGGGGCGACCGCCACCAGCGCCAGCGCCAGCCGGGCCACCAGCCAGGCTCGGTCGGAGAGCGGGGTGACGCGGAGCTGACGGAGCCAGCCGCTGGCGCGCTCGGTGGCCAGCGCCGAGCCGTTCACGCTCAGGGCGGCCCCGATCGCGCCGTAGGCGGCCATGGCCACCAGCAGGTAGACGCCGACGGCGACCTCCCCCACCCGGCCATCGCCATAGATGCCGTCGAAGAGGAGGTAGAGCAGGGCCGGGACGACGACGGTGAAGACCAGGAAGCGAACGTTGCGCAGGACGCGCACCACCTCGAACCTGACGTAGGCCAGCATCTCCGTCACCTCCGATCTCCTTCGCCCACCGGGGCTTCACCCCGGGTCAGGACCAAGAAGGCGTCCTCGAGCCCGGCACCGGTGACCAGGAGGTCGCGCACCTCGCTCCCCAGGGCGTAGAGGGCGCCGACGGTGCGATCGGCGTCGGTGGAGCGGATGGTCACGTCGTCGCCGTGCACCACCACGTCGACCACCCCCGGCAGCCGGCGCAGCCGGTCGGGGGTGGCCCCGGCCAGGGTGCAGCGGACGACCCGGGCCGAGGCCGCCGCCCGGACGGCCGACGGTGTGCCCTGCCGGAGCAGGCGCCCCCGATCGAGCACCAGCACCCGGTCGGCGTTGGCGTCCGCCTCCTCCAGGTAGTGGGTGGTGAACAGCACCCCGGTCCCGTCCGCGGCCACCGCCCGCACGATCGCCCAGAAGTGGCGGCGCACCTCGACGTCCAGGCCCACCGTGGGCTCGTCGAGGAAGAGCAGGCGGGGGCGACCGGCCAGGGCCAGGGCGAAGCGGAGGCGCTGCGCCTGCCCGCCGGAGAGCGTCTCCACCCGCCGCCCCGTCAGCCCGGCGAGGTCGGCCAGGTCCAGCAGCTCCTCGCGGCCGCGGGCCTCAGGGTAGAGCGCCCGGGCCAGGTCCAGGACCTCGCCCACCCGGGCCCCGGCCGGGAGCCCGCCGCGCTGGAGCATGCCGCCCACCCGACCGCTGGCCACCGCCCGGGCTGGCGGGACGCCCAGGACCCGGACCCGTCCGGAGTCGGGGGCACGCAGGCCGAGCAGGATGTCGACCGCGGTCGACTTGCCGGCGCCGTTGGGGCCGAGCAGGGCCACCACCTCCCCCCGCTCCACGCGAAAGCCGAGGCGGTCCAGCGCCACCACCTGGCCGTAGCGCTTGACCACCTCCTCGAAGACGGCGGCCTCCCCGCCGTCGGCGTCATGGCCGTTCATGCCCCCAGTCTTGGCGCGGGTGACCCCGGCGCACATCGGCGCCGGGTTGGATTTCTCGCCTCTATCCCGGGGTAGAGACCGTCTCTACTCCCGGTCCTCGCCCCCCGCCAGGCCCTTGCGGAAGGCGTAGGCGACGGCCTGGGCCCGGTCCCGGGCCCCGATCTTGCTCAGCAGGTTGTTGACATGGGTCTTGACCGTGCCCTCGCTGACGAAGAGCCGCCGGGCGATCTCGGCGTTGCTCAGCCCGTCGGCGATCAGGCCCAGGACCTCGGCCTCGCGGGGGGTCAGGCCGTCGGGCAGCGAGCGTCGCCGGGCCGTTCGCCCCTCGGCGATGGCCTCCAGGAGGCGAGCCTGGACCGAGGGTTCGAGGGCGGCATCCCCGGACAGGACGGTCTCGATGGCCTGCCGGATGGCCCTGGCGCCCGAGTGCTTGGTCAGGTAGCCGCGGGCGCCGGCCTCGACGGCGGAGAGGATGGAGCGATCGTCGGCATGGGTGGTGAGGGCGATGACCTGGGTGCCGGGATGCTCCGATCGGATGCGGCGGGTGGCCTCGACCCCGTCGCAGCGGGGCATGCGGAGATCCATGAGCACGACGTCGGGAGCGGTGCGGGCCACCAGCTCCACCGCCTCTTCCCCGTCGGCCGCCGATCCCACCACCTCGATCCCCGGCATCAGCTCGAGCATGGTGACCAGGCCCTCCCGGACCAAGGTCTCGTCGTCGACGACGATCACGCGTGGCATCGCGGCACCCAGAGTCGCACCAGGAAACCGTCGGCGGTCGGCCGCGCTTCCAGCCGGCCCCCCAGCAGGGCCGCCCGCTCACGGATCCCGATGAGCCCGTAGCCCGAGGAGGCGAGCGCCGGCCTGGGCCGGCCGCGGTCGGCCACGGTCAGCTCGACCCCGTCGCCCACGTAGCGGAGCCCGACCGTGACCTCCTCGGCCTCGGCGTGCTTGCCCACGTTGGTCAGCGCCTCCTGGGCCGCTCGGTAGACGGCCAGCGCCGCCTCCGGCGGCAGGGGGCAGGGCTCGCCCTCCCGTCGGAACCGGGCGGGGACGCCGGTCCGGCGCTCGAACTCCTCCACCAGCCGCGGCACCGACTCCGGCCCCGGCGGGTGGTCGCCGCGGAGCGCCGCCACCGCCTGCCCGATCTCCTCCAGGCCGGCGGTGGCCAGGCGCTGAGCGCGGACCACGGCCTCCCGGGCCCTGGGATCGCCGGGTCGCTCCTCCATCACCATGGCGGCCGCCTCCAGCTGCACGGCGAGGGCGGTCAGGGTGTGGGCGAGCACGTCGTGAACCTCGCGCGCCAGCCGGGCCCGTTCCTCGGCCGCCGCCTGCTCGAGGCGGCGACGGCGATCACGCCGGCCCAGCATCGGACCGGCGTACATCATGGCCAGGACCGCGACCGCGTAGGGGAGGCCCCAGGGGTTGGCGGGGCCGCTCGACCCGAGCACGACCGCGGTCAGGTAGCCGGCGATGGCCAGCGCCGCCACCGGCACCCCGGGGATGCCGATCCTGGCCGCCCAGACCATGGTCAGGAGGATGCCGAGCAGGCCCGGCCCGTACCAGCGTTGCAGGACCACCAGGACGATCGCCACCCCCGCCAGGGCCACGGTCAGAACCGGGCGCGCGCGCCGGCTCCTCCCCGGCGGGGAGTAGGCCAGGGACTGCACCGCCAC
Organism: Bacillota bacterium; assembly: GCA_021323605.1. GTDB lineage: Bacteria > Chloroflexota > Dormibacteria > Dormibacterales > Dormibacteraceae > CADDZO01. The sequence continues at coordinate 13,151 of JAJPKS010000057.1, forward strand.
CAGCGCCAGCGCCGCCAGGGCCGAGGCCAGGGCGTGGGCCGGCCGCACCGGGCGCGGCTCGACCAGGTAGGTCCAGACGCCGGTGGCCAGGGCCACGACGGCCAGGAAGACGGGCAGGCGACGGAGGGGCCGGTCGATCTCGGCCCCGGAGGGGAAGGCCCAGGGGACGAGCGGACCCTCCTGGGCGCGGAGCTCATCGGAGACGGCGGCGAGGGCGCGGTTCAGCCGCGCCGGCCAGGACCGGGCCACGTCCAACCAGTCTCTCATCCGCCGGCCGGTCCGGTCCGGGCGCCGCGGGCGGCCCGCCGGAGGCCGCGACCGGCCCCGGCCACGCTTCCGGGTGGAGTTCTCGGTTGGCCTCGCGAAGCAGCTCCATCACCGTGTCGCCGGGCACCGACCGCAGCCGAGCCGGGCGAGGCCTGGGGCTCACCCGGCGCGGGCCCGGGCCCTGGCCGCCCGCTCCAGGAGCAGCGCCCGCTCCCGCCGATTGCGGGTCAGGGCGGCGGCGCGCTCGTACTCGACCGCAGCCTCCCGGTCCCGGCCCAGCCCGGCCAGGAAGTAGCCCCGGACGCTGGGCAGGAGATGGTAGGCGCGCAACGCCGGCTCCGAGGTGAGGGCGTCCGTCACCTCCAGCCCCGCCCGGGGCCCGTACGCCATCCCCACCGCCACCGCCCGGTTCAACTCCACCACCGGTGAGGGCGCCACCCGGGCGAGCGCCGCGTAGAGGGCGGCGATCCGTGGCCAGTCCGTCTCCTCGACGGTGCGGGCACGGGCGTGGCAGGCCGCGATCGCGGCCTGCAGCGTGTACGGCCCCGGCGGCCCGGGCAGCCGTTCGGCCCGCTCCAGCGCGGCCAGCCCCCGGCGGATGAGCAGCTGATCCCAGCGGCCCCGGTCCTGGTCGAGCAGCAGCACCGGCTCGCCCCCAGGCCCGACCCGGGCCCGCAGGCGCGAGGCCTGGATCTCCATCAACGCCACCAGGCCGTGGACCTCCGGCTCCTCCGGCATCAGCTCGGCCAGCACCCGGCCCAGGCGGAGCGCGTCCTCGCACAGCGCCGGCCGCACCCAGTCCTCGCCGGCGGTCGCCGCGTAGCCCTCGTTGAAGATGAGGTAGACCACCTCCAGCACCGAGGCGAGGCGGGAGGCCAGCTCCCCGCCGCGGGGCACCTCGAAGGGGACGTGCGCTTGGGCCAGCGCCCGCTTGGCGCGAACGATGCGCTGGGCGACGGTCGCCTCCGGCACCAGGAAGGCGCGCGCGATCTCGTCCGTGCGCAGCCCGCCCAGTGTCCGCAGCGTGAGCGCGACCCGGGACTGGGCGGGCAGCACCGGATGGCAGGCCGTGAACATCAGCCGGAGGAGGTCGTCACCGATCTCGGACTCCTCGAGGACGGCGTCGAAGTCGGGCGCCGACGCCTCCTCCCCGGCGGCGCCCCGGCCCAGCTGCTCCAGCTTGCGGTCGAGCCGCTCCCGCCGCCGCCAGTGGTCGATGGCACGGCGTTTGGCCGCAGCCATCAGCCAGGCGCCCGGGTTGTTCGGGACGCCCGACTCCGGCCAGCGTTCGAGGGCGGCGACCAGCGCGTCCTGGGCGAACTCCTCGGCCAGACCGAC
>JAJPKS010000059.1 GCA_021323605.1 Bacillota bacterium
AGATGGTCCGGTCCCGGCCGAGGCGGGTCGAGACCAGCCTGGGCCCCATCCAGCGGGGGTCCTGCCCCTGGTGGCGGAGGGCCGGCGCAACCGGGAGATCGCCCAGGTGCTCGGGGTGAACTCGACCACGGTGGCCTATCACCTGCGCCAGGTCCTCGCCCGGCTCGGAGGACGACCTCCAGGAGCCGACGGACCTCCGGGACGCTGGCCGGAATGCCCCGGCTACCCCAACCCTGCTACACGGCTTCAGGAACGCCAGGGGGAACAGCACCAGCGTGATGTCGTGGTACCGGGTGGCCTCGCCGTGGTCCAGGCCCAGCTCGCCCTTGCCCTGCTCGAAGTCCTCCATCGTCCAGCGCAAGCACCCCACCCGGGCCATCTCGGCTAGGCCGACCGTCTTCGGCGCGTTGGATCGGTAGTGCTCGTACTCCTTCGGGTCGACGCAGCCGAGCGCCTGCCGCACCATCATCCAGCCGCTCGGCCCGGGCCGACGGTGCCGCTTCTCGATCCCTCGCGGCCTACGAGCTCATGCTTGCGAGGTCCCTCCGCCCCCTCGGTCACCCGATGCCACCTCTGGGCGGTCGGATGCAGCCCCCAGGCGATCTCGGCCACGGTCCTGGCCGTCGACGACGATGTCGGGCACGGTCATCCGGGGTCGCCCGCGACCGGCACCATTGGCCGGCACCTCCCAGCCCGGGCCGGCGCCCTTCAGGTTCCTGCCACCACCTGGCACGGAACCTCTGACTCACCACACCAGGCAGACTGCCTGACTCTCCGTCGGATCCGCGTCAAACGACAGGGCAGCCCGCGATCTTCGTGCACGTCGACGGTCGCGACCCGGCTCAGTCGGAAGCGAACACGATCCCTCCCTCCTCTGAACTGTCGCCTGCCAGGCCCTGGCAGTCACATCGAGTGAAGCTCTCGATAACGTGCGAGGACCCTCTTCACCGCATTTGTGACCGTCAGGTCTTTCTTCGGTGAAGCCCATACATATTCGCTGTGCTCCACCAGCGAGATCGGCTCAGGTGATGCCACGTCCACGACGAAGTTGAATTGACGAGTCTTCAGTCCGTCTCGACCCTCGTAATCGAAGTGCCCGAGATAGGTCTCGATGCGGATGACATCGAGCCCCGTCTCCTCTCGCACCTCACGGATCAGCGCCGCGTCCATTGATTCACCTGGCTCCACCTTGCCGCTGGGCAGTTCGAGGAGGCCGCCCATGAAGTCATCTGCGGATCGGCGTAAGAGCAATACACAGTCACCATGTCGTACTATCGCGCCGACGACGAAGCGCTGGACATCATCACATCTGGCGTCATTTGCGAGCCCCTCTAGGAGCGTCTCATCAACCATCGGTTGGATCATAGCAGCTCACGGTGGTGGTCAACGACCTTGCGGAACGCTCGAATGTACTGTTCGACCAAGTGCACATCCTCATCCCTATGCCAGACTGGCAGCTTGATCGTGTTGTGATGAAAGGCTTCAGCGTTCGGGAAGTCGCCCGGATTATACGATAAACGGTCTGCGTATGTCGGATGTAGCGGGCCGGATCTTGGAACAACGGCAACGTATTCAACGGACAGGTCGATACCGGACGATCGACGACATGACAGCCCTCGACCTTTACTGCCTCATAGAAGCGCTCTATCGGCAGGTTACTCAATGACTCACGACGATACTGCAGAATGAAGCCGTACCATGAAGGCTTTGTGCCAGTCGCAACCTTCGGTACAGCGATTCCGGGTACATCGGTAAGTCGCTCCCGCATCATGGCGGCGATCCGCTCCCGCCCGTCGAGATATTCGTCGAGATGGCCAAGCTGATCGAAGGCGACAGCCGCCGCCAGCGGATGGATACGAAACTTGAGGCCCATCCCTGTAACCGAGTAGCGATAGAGTGGATGGTCACGAGGAAGCTCGTTGCGACAGCGATTGTTGTACTGACCATGGAGTAGAACTCGATAGTACACATCGTCGTCGTCGGTCAGCACGTACCCACCTTCACCAGCCGATAGCGGCTTCGGGCCGTTCAAGCTGAAGGCGGCGGCCCGTCCGAACGTGCCCACCTTCTGCCCGCCAACCTGTGCGCCGTGCGCGTGGGACCCGTCTTCGAGCAGCAGGAGGTGATGGCGGTCGGCCAGGGAGCGGAGGGCGCGTACGTCCGCCGGCATGCCCCACATGTGGGTGACCACGATGGCAGCGGTTCGGCTGGTGATCCGACGAGCCACGTCTTCCACGTCCAGGTTGCCGTCCGCGTTGCAGTCGGCCAGCACGGGCAGCGCGCCGAGCTGGAAGAGAGGTGTCACGGTGGCGAAGAACGTGTAGGCGGGTACGATGACCTCGTCGCCTGCTCCTAGGCGGCAGGCGGCGTACATGGAGTGCAGTGCCGCGGTGCCCGTGCAGGTCAACACTGCATGGCGAACGCCGTAGTAGTCCGCCAACGCCTCCTCCAGTCTTTCCACGATGCCCGAGCGATCAGGGATGGAAATCCCCGACACAAGTTGGTCGAGCACGGCCATCGAGGTGCTCTCCGTCAGGGGAGGCCACGTGAAGTGCGGAGGTTCGACCGTGACTACAGGGGTACCGCCCAGCAATGCAAGTGGTGACGTCACAGCAGCTCCTTCGGATTGACATAGGTGCGGATGCGAGCGGACTCGTAGGAGGCGGCCACGAAAGCCAAATTCGAGAGATTCTCCGTCGGCCCACTGGGGTTTGGTCGTGTACCCTCGATCACACGGCAGAAGTAGTCGATCTGGCGCGTCGCCGCCGCTGGCCACGACTGCTTCCACGACAGGGACTCGATGAGCTTACCGGAGTTGGTCAGGCGACGGATACGTCCTCGCTCTAGCTGCACAATGCCATGTGATCCGACGAGCTGGATTTGTTCGGTCGTCGGCCCAAGGAATCGGGAGAACAGCAACGACCCGTAGAGACCACTCTCATATCCGAAGTGGATGAGTGCGGTGTCCTCGGCGTCGTACTGCCGATCGGGTCGGGCGGCCGTCGAAACGTCTGCTAAGACCCGGTCTGGCAGCCCGAAGTACCAGACGATCATGTCGATCACATGGTAACCCATGTCGATGATGCAGCCGCCACCAGCGCTGGCGATCTGGCCGCGCCATCCTTCGGACGGGTCCGCGACGTGTAGCGTATACCGGGCGTTCACCACAAAGGGCGTGCCGATCTGGTCCGCGAGCTGAATAAAACTCGTGTGGATCGGATTGAAGCGCCGCTGCAGGGCGATCATCAGTTGGATGCCGGCCCGTTCGCAGATGTCGGCAAGGGCCCGGGCCTCCTGCACGGTGATGGCGAATGGCTTCTCTTTGAGCACGTGCACGCGATGCTCCGCTGCGGCTTCGATGACCCTGCGGCCCAGATGGTGCGGAACGCAGATCACCGCTATGTCCAAATGTTCGGCCTCGAACATCGCGCGGAAGTCGGTGTAACCCTGCACCTGGTGCCGGTGCTGCAGCTCACGCACGAGGTTCCGATCCTGATCGCAGACAGCCACCAGTTCCGCGCCATCCGAGCCCAGCAGGCCAGGGATGTGGTTCTCCTGAGCCTGCTTGCCCAGGCCAACGACACCCGCGCGGAACTTCCTTCGACCTCCCGGGCGGTGGCCGACAGCGCGTGATGATTCGATGACGGTTGCCATGTCCCAACGCTCCTTTCAGGGCTGGCCGGTGACCATCGTCGAGCAGATAGAAGCGGTGATGATCCTCAGTGATGAGTCACCGTGTGATCTCGTCGTGCCGCGCGAAGAGGCGGACACTGGCGGTCATCAGCTGGCTGGCGCGGCCTGCAGCGAGCGTGGCCCACCAACGCGAACATCGAGAAGGGCATCGATGTGCACGGTCAGGTCGCCTTGCTGTCACGAGGGTGGTACACGGCTCTACCTCCGTTGACCCTTGCTGATCAAGGGCGGCACCCCTTCCACCGTATGGCGGATCTCCTGCGATCGGACCAATGGCCGGGTTCCCGATTAGACAAGCACGGCGTTCCATCAGAGGCAATTGCGCAGCCTGTGATATGGAATTGGCGTTACACGGCACACTCGATGATCACATAGCAACATTCACCAATAAGCTGGTGGAGGCTGTAGACACGAATGCAAGCGTCTACTTGCTTCTGTATCGAGCCCCTGGTCAGACGATGCCGCCTGGTGTGCTCTGGCGGGTGTCGCCGAGGAGGACGTGGTCGACGTCGGGCTAGCGACGCTTGAGCACGCAGAGGGATGCGAAGGTAGAGTCGCCGGCCGCGCGGTAGTCCAGGAGTTGCCGAGCTGGTGGGCGGTGGGCCTGGACCATGGCCATGCGGTGGGTGGCGGCGGCGAGCTGGCGGTGGTCGGACCCGACGGGCGGGGGCACGGTGCCGTGGTGCTAGGGAGGCGTGCCGGAGCAGAACCTGCAAGGGTCCGACGACGCTGGGGGCCTGACGAGGTTGGTCGGCCCTCGGTCGGGCCGGCCGATCTCCGCGCTGAGTTCGCGGCGGCGGCGAGCGGTTCGGGTTCCCAGGAGGTCGCGCCGGCCAGGTCTCGACGGCGTTGCGGCGCTTGGCCACCACCGTCCGCGTGCCGAGGCGGCCAAGGTGGATCGAGTTCCTGCCGGCGCCAGCGTCGCCGGTTGATGGCCCCGGTCCGCTCGGCAACGAGGTGGTCGGTCGACAGCTGGGGGTGCCGGACCCTCGATCTGGGGGTGGCCAGGTCGGGTCGGCGCCGCGGGGGGTCGGGCGTCGATGGGATCGGAGGTGCCGAAGGGACGCGCTATGCCCCTGGCCTGAACCATCCGGTTCGGCTGAACCCGCACCATCGGCTCGCCTGCGGCCAGCAGCTCACGTCCCCGACGCAGGAACGGCTGTGGCCGTCCTCGACCGCATCGTGCCCAGGGG
>JAJPKS010000147.1 GCA_021323605.1 Bacillota bacterium
GCGCCCGAGATCCCGGCCGCGATGTAGACGTTGGGACGCACGGTCTTGCCGGTCTGGCCGACCTGCAGCGCATAGGGAACCCAGCCGGCGTCCACGATCGCCCGGCTCGCCCCGGCGGCGCCGCCCAGGGCCTCGGCCAGCTCCTCGACCAGGTGGAAGTTCTCCGGACCGCCCAGACCCCGGCCACCGGAGACCACGATCTCGGCCTCCTCGTGCTTGACCTTCTCGGCCGCCTCGGCCCGACGGTCCACGATCCGCGCCCGCCGGGACCGGTCGCCGAGGGCGGCGTCGACCTCGACCACCTCGGCCTCGCCCCCCACCTCGGCGGCCTCGAACGACCGGGGCCGGATCAGGACGATCGCCGGCCTGGCGTTGGCCCGATAGGTCGCCACCTTGGCGCCTCCGAAGTAGGGCACGCGGGCCACCACGGTCCCGCCGGCGGCCTCGACGTCCATGGCGTTGGAGATGAGACCGATGCCCAGCCGGGCGGCCAGGCGTCCCGCGACCTCACGGGAGTCGGTGGTGAACCCGAACAGGATCAGGTCCGGGGCGCCGGACCGGACCAGGGCGGCCAGGCAATCGGTGGCCGGCTCGGCGACGTAGTCGCCGAAGGCGGCGTCCTCGTTGACCAGGACGCGCCCGGCCCCGTGCCGGCCCAGCGTGGCCGCGGCCGCCCTCGCCCCCGGGCCGAGCGCGATCGCCTCCACCTCGCCCAGCTGGCGGGCTCTGGCCAGCAGCTCCAGGCCGATGGGCATCAATCTCCCCTGGTTCAACTCGGCGTAGACCCAGATCCTCGCCACTCCCACCTCCTACAGAACCCTGGCCGCCTGGAGCACGGACATGATCTTCTCGACCCCGATCGAGCCGTCGTCCTCGACGATCTCTCCCTGCTTGCGCGATTCCGCGTCCACCACCGCCTCGATGGTCTCGGCCGGCTCGCCGACCTCGACGCCCAGCTCGGCCAGTCCCAGCGTCTTGATCTCCTTGTTGCGAGCGGCCATGATGCCCCGCAGCGAGGCGTAGCGGGGCTCGGCGATGCCGGCGGTGACCGTGACCAGCGCCGGCGGCTCGGCCTCCACCACCTGGTAGCCGTCCTCGGTCTGGCGGTGCACGACCACCCGGCCGTCGGTGATCTCGACCTGCTTGGCGAAGGTGAGCTGGGGCAGGTCCAGCAGCTCCGCCAGCATCGGCGGCACCATCCCCGTCGAGCCGTCGTAGGACTCGGTGGCGCAGACCACCAGGTCGGGCGACTCGGGGCGGATGGCGGCCGCCAGGGCGCGGGCGGTGAGCAGGGCGTCCGCCCCGGCCAGCGCCTCGTCGGTGACGTGGATGGCACGGTCGGCCCCCATGGAGAGCCCCTTGCGGATGGCGTCCCGCGCCCGCTCGGGCCCCATGGAGACCAGCACCACCTCTCCCCCGTGCGCCTCCTTCAGCCGGAGCCCGATCTCGACCCCGCACTCATCGCCCGGGTCGAGCACCACGTCCCGGTCCCTGGCGACCGTGTTGTCGGGCTCCAGCGCCTGAGGGGCGTTGGGGTCGGGAACCTGTTTGACGGTCACGACGATCTTCAACGGCGAGCCCTCACTCTGCGGCGTCCGCCGGGCCGACCGGCCGGCGGAACGTCTCTGCGGTTGTCACACTCTTCGCTCCCGAATTATGGCGAACCACCGGCCCGACCTGGTACTGAGTCGTACTCGAGCCCGCCCCGCTCTCCATCTCCCGACCCCGCTCCGCGCCGGCGGACGGCGGCCGGGGTCGGCGCGGCCGCGGGGCGCGCCACCAGCCTTCGAAGGCCGCCAGATCGTCCGGTGTGTTCAGGTTGGTGAACAGGGCCGGATCCTCCGCCTCCAGCCAGCGTACGGCGAGCGCCGACAACACCTCGGCCACCCGGTGACGGCCCTGGCGCAGCGCCTCGTCGATGGTGGCCGCCGCGCTCCGGCGGTAGGCGGCACAGGCCGGCTCCGGCCGCCCCCCGATCCGGGGCACGGCGGCATCCACCCCGGCCGTGGCCGCGGCCAGGCGCCGCACCAGGGCCGGGGTGACCCGCGGCATGTCGCAGGCCACGACCACCACCAGGTCGTGGGGCGAGGCGGCGAGGGCGGCGGCGATGCCGGCCAGCGGCCCAGCGCCCGGGTGGCGGTCGACCACCAGGTGGGGGCGCAGGTCGGGCGGCAGCTGCTCGGGGTCGCGGGCCGAGATCAGCAGGTGGCGGCAGGTGGGGGCGAGGCGGCGCACCATCCACTCCACCAGGGTCGTCCCCCCCACCGGCAGGAGGGCCTTGGGGCGGCCCATGCGGCGGCCCTCTCCCCCGGCCAGGATGACCAGCGACGCGGCCAGCGCCATGCCTCCATTGCACCGCATGCGGGAGGGCGCCCGCGACCCGAGCCCGGCCCGCCGCCCGGCCTCGCCCCGGCGGGCGGTCGCGCCGGCCCCGGACGGCGCCCTCCGACCCCCGACCCTGGGCCTCCGGCGGGGACCGGGCCGCGACCCCCTCCGGGACCGTTGGTCCCGTGCCGCCCGGGCCCTTCGCCCCTGGGAAGGGACCACACGGGGCGTAGGCTCCCGCCCATCCACGCCGGGAGCGGACGAGGCCGGGCCGGAGAGCGGTCCCGCGACCACGGCTCGGCTCCCGGCCGGCGACCAGGACGGCCGGCCCCGCCGGCCGAGGAGGTTGAGATGACGACTCCAGTCACGGTCCATCGCCTCGAGGCGAAGTCGCACGACACCCCCGACGAGGTCCGCACCCCGGCCAGGACCAGGGTCGAGATCGTACGTCTGGAGGGATACACCCTGGGCCGGTTCCGTTTCGAGCCCGGCTGGCGCTGGTCGGAGTGCATCAAGCCGGTGGTCAAGACGGACCGGTGTCAGCTCTCGCACGTCGGGTACGTGGTCTCGGGCCGGATCACGGTCGAGCTGGCCGATGGTCAACGACGGACCATCGAGCCCGGCCAGTCCTACACCATCCCGCCCGGGCACGACGCCTGGGTGGAGGGCCAGGAGCCCTTCGTCGCCCTGGAGGTCATGAGCGCTGAGGAGTACGCCCGGACCTGAGGCCACCGCCGGGCGGGGACGATCGTCCCTCAGCCGGCGTCCTCACTCCGGGTCCGTGCCGAGCGGCAACTCCCCCGGCGGCGAGGTCACGACCACGAAGACCAGGTCGTCGAGGCCGTTGTTGACGAAGGCGTGGCGCACGCCGGGCGGGATGAACACCGCCCGGTGGGGCCCCACCACCGTTCGCTCCCCGTCCAGGGTCATCAGCCCGCACCCGCTCAGCACGTAGTAGACGTGCTCGGCCCGCTCGTGGACGTGGTCCTCGACCCGGCCCCCGGGACGGTAGAGGCTGATCCGGAAGTCGAACTGGCGGGTGGGGGCGGTGGCGGGGTTGACGAGCAGCTTGCTGAGGGCGCCGGGATGGCCGGGCGGCTCCCACCAGGACAGCTCCTCCAAGGTCACGACCCGGGCCCGCCGACTCACGGCCCGACCCATCTCTCCCATCCGGCGGGCGACGCCGCCGACCGCTGACCGCGCATCTCGTCCGTGTCATGATGATGCACCGGGCAGCCATGCGCGACGTGGTCATCGTCGGTGCCGGTCTCGCCGGTCTGGTCTGCGCCTGGCAGCTGGCCGACGCCCGGCCCCGGGCCCGCGTCCTGGTGCTCGACCAGGGCCGTCCGGGCGGCTCCTCGGCCCTGGCGGTGGGCTCCTTCACCGCCGCCGGCACCAGCCTGCAGCGAGCCGCGGGCGTCGAGGACACCCCGGCCGAGCACTACGCCGACCTGCTCCGGCTCGTGGACCTGGAGGGCGACGCCGGGGACCTCGGCCGCTATCGCCGCCTGCTGCGCTGGTTCTGCGAGGAGGCCCCGGCCACCTGGGAGCTGCTCTCCGGCGCCGGGGTACGCTTCGCCGGGCCGTACCCGGAGCCTCCCCACCGCAAGCCCCGGATGCACAACGCCGTGCCCGCGGCAAGGGCGGCGGTCGAGACCGTGCTGCAACTCCTGGCCTCGAGGCCGAAGGTCGAGATCGCCCCCGGGCGGGAGGTCACCGCCCTGGACCGGGACGGCGACGGCTTCCGGGTGACGGCGGGCGAGGTCGAGCGCTGCGCCGCGCTGGTCCTGGCCTGCGGCGACCGGAGCGCCGCCTGGGGACGCGTTCCCGGGCTCAACCCCGACGCCCTGGGCAGGCCGATCGAGATGGCAGCGGCCAGGTTCGGTTGCCGGGACCATCCGCCCCGCTACGCCCCCAGCCTGCGCACGGTGGTGCCGGGCAAGCCGCACGTGGAGCCGCAGCGACACCTGGTCGAGGCCGGCCGGGCTCTCACCCCGGCCGGGACCATCCCCGGCGTCCGGCTGCTGGAACGGCTGGACCGGCTCGGCGGCCAGGAGGTCCACCTGCGCGTGGCCGAGGAGCGCCTGCGCGACCGGCCCGTGTGCACCTACCCCGGCATCGGCTACGCCACCCTGGACCACCTGCTGGAGCAGGGCCTGGCCCGCCGCTGTGGCCCGGAGGTGGAGGTCGGCCCGCTGCGGGTCGTGGTCACGCTCGCCGACGGCGGCCTCGACGTGGACGCGGACATGGCCGTGCTCGACGCCTCGGGCACCCCGCTGCCGGGGCTCTTCGCCTGTGGCTCGGCGGCGCTGGGCGGCATCCAGCTCAACGGGCACCGGCATCACCTCATGTGGGCGGCGGTGTCGGGCCGGCGAGCGGCGCGCTCGCTGGCCGGGACCCCGGCGTGACCATGGGCACCGGGCCGGGTCGCGTCGGCCTGGTCGGCCTCGGCGTCATGGGGAGCTCGCTGGCCGGGCGCCTGCTCGGCGCCGGGTACGAGGTCTGGGGGCGGGACGTGGACCCGACGGCGATGCGGCGGGCGGAGGCGCGCGGCGTCCGGCCGGCGAGCCCGGAGGAGCTGGCCCGCCTGGAGGTGGTGCTCACCAGCCTCCCCGACGACGACACCGTGGCCACCGCCCTGCTCCCGCCCGACGGGCTGCTGGGAGGCATGCCGGCGGGGTCGACGCTGGTGGAGACCAGCACGCTGCTGCCGGCGACCGTGCGTGCGCTCGACGAGGCGGCGGGACGGCGACGGGTCGGGGTGGTGGACTGCGCCCTGAGCGGTGGGCCGGCGGAGGCGGCGGAGGGCGCGCTGGTCCTGCTGGTGGGGGCGCGCGGGGAAGACCTGGAGCGGACGCGGCCCCTGCTGGAGAGGCTGGGCACGGTCCAGCACGTCGGCCAGGTCGGCGACGGCAAGGCGGTGAAGCTGGTCAACAACGTGATGACGATGGGAAACGTGCTGGTGGCGGCCGAGGCCTTCACCCTGGGCGTGAAGGCGGGCCTCGAGCCACGGCGCCTGTTCGCCGTCCTGGCCGGGTCGGGGGGACGTTCGCACCACTTCCTGAAGCGCTTCCCCCACCTGCTGGAGCGGGACTTCACCCCCCGTTTCAGCCTCCGCCTGGGAGAGAAGGACCTCCGGCTGGCGCTGGCCCTGGCCGAGGCGGTGGGGGCGGCGCTGCCGGCCACGGCCACCGTCCACCAGCTCTACCGCGCCGCCATCGCCCTCGGCTCGGCCGACGAGGACATCGTGGCCGTGGCCCGGCTCTACGAGCGGCTGGCGGGGCTGGCCGAGGGCCGGCCCGAGCCGGCCCCCGGAGGGCCGCGCCCGTGAGCGAGTTCCTCACCTCCGGCTGGATGGAGCGCTTCGGCCGGGCGGCGGCCGCCGACCCCGAGCTGCGGGCGATCTCCGCCCGCTCCCGGTTCACCTTCCTGTGGCGCTGCGGCGACCGCGAGTGCCTGCTGGCGATGGACGAGGGCCGGCTGCGCTGGCGGCCGCCGGCCGGGGTCGACGACCGCTGGGACTTCAGTCTGGAGGCGCCGCCGGAGGTCTGGCGGGCGTTCCTCTCGGCCGCGCCCCCGCGCCACCATCACGACCTCCTGGCCATGTGGATGCGCGTGCCCGGTTTCCGCCTCGACGGCGACCGTCGGCTGATCCTGGCCTCGGCCCGGGTCCTGAGGCGGCTGGGGGAGCTGGCCCGCCTGGTCAGCTCGGGGGAGCCGGAGGAGGACCCACCAGCCCCGGAACCGCCCGACGGCCTGGAGCCGGTGGTCGGGCGCTACCTCTGGCTCGGCTACCGTGGTCGCCGCTACCGCGTCTACTTCGAGGAGGCGGGCTCGGGCGTCCCGCTGCTGCTCCTCCACACCGCCGGGGCGGACTCCCGCCTCTTCACTCACATGCTCAACGACGCCGACTACACCCGGCGCTGGCGGCTGGTGGCCTTCGACCTGCCCGGCCACGGCCGCTCCCTGCCCCCGGACGGCTGGTGGGAGCGGGAGTACCGGCTGACCACCGCCTTCTATGCTGGCTTCGTGGTCGCCGTCGCCGACGCCCTCGGGCTGGATCGGCCGCTGGTGCTGGGCTGCTCCATGGGGGGCGAGATCGTCCTCGAGCTGGCCCTCCGGCACCCTGACCGCTTCCGGGGCGTGATCGGCTGCGAGTCCTCGGAGAAGGTCGGCGGCCGCCGTATCGGCTGGACCCATCACCCGGAGGTGAACGCCTCCGAGGCGGTCCCGGCCTGGGTGGAGGGGCTGATGGCGCCGCGCTCGCCCCGGCGGCACCGCAAGCAGGTCTGGTTCGTCTACAGTCAGGCGGCGGCCGGCGTCTTCAACGGCGACATCGCCTTCTACAACGACGACTGGGACGGCCGCGGCCGGCTGGCGGGGATCGACACCGCCCGCTGCCCGGTCCACCTCATGACCGGCGAGTACGACTACTCGTGCACGCTGGAGATGAGCCGGGCTACGGCCGCCCGCATCCCCGGCGCCCACTTCCACCCCATGCCCGGCCTCGGGCACTTCCCCATGGCCGAGAACCCGGCGCTCTTCAAGCGCTACCTGCTCCCGGTCTTGGAGGAGCTGAGCGGAGGCGCGGAGACCGGCGACGTGGGTTCGAGGGGAGGGGGCGGTGAGGTGTGACGGGGTCCGGCGACGACACGGTCGTTCCGTGAACGTGAAGCCGGTGAAGGTCTCGAGGAAGGATTGAGGAGATGAAAGGAGAGACGAGCTCGAACGTCGAGCTGGCCCACGCCCATCCCGCCCGGGTGCGCCGGCTGATCCGCGACGGCGGCTGGGACCGGCCCACCACCGGCCTCTGCCTCGGCTACCTCCAGGCCAACCTGGTCATCCTCCCCCACGACCTGGCGGACGAGTTTCGATCCGTGTGCGAATCGAACCCTCGGCCGATGCCGCTCCTGGACGTCACCGAGCCCGGCGATCCCCACCCGCGGCGGGTAGCGCCGGAGGCGGACCTCCGCACCGACCTGCCCCGCTACCGCGTCTACCGTTCGGGGGAGCTGAGCGCCGAGCCCACCGACGTCCGCGACCTCTGGCGCGACGACCTGGTCGGCTTCCTGCTCGGTTGCAGCTTCACCGCCGAGGGTCGGCTGCTGGAGGCCGGGGTCAGGCTCCGCCACCTGGAGCTGGGCCGGAGCGTCCCCATGTGGCGGACCTCGCTCCAGGTCCGGCCGGCCGGGCGCTTTCAGGGGCCGATCGTGGTCTCGATGCGGCCCATCCGCCGGGACCAGCTGGAGCTGGCCGAACGCGTCACCGCCGAGCTGCCCCTCGCCCACGGCGCCCCCCTCCACGTCGGCGACCCGGAGACGATCGGCATCCGCGACCTGGCCCGGCCGGACTGGGGCGACGCCATCCTCCCCCTGGAGGACGAGGTGCCGGTCTTCTGGGCCTGCGGCGTGACCCCGCAGGCGCTGATCGCCGCCGTCCGCCCGGAGTTCGCGATCACCCACGCCCCCGGCCACATGTTCATCACCGACGTGCCCGACGCCGCCATCCGGGGCCGCGAGCCGGCGCTGGCCGCCCTGGTTCCCTGAGCCGGGCGGGCCGGACGGCCAGCCCCGCAGGGGCGGATCGGCCCGCTCACGGAGGATCGGCCCGCTCACGTGCCGCGATGCGCCGGCGGCCGTGCGGTCGATGACGCGACGATGCGAGCCGAAGAACACCGGCTCGGTGTCGCCCTGGTCGAATCGCTTGGTGATCTGGCGCAGGGCGGCCCGAACCTCACTGGTGCACAGTCCAGTGGTGCATGAACAACCACCGTGTCACCCGGTGACCACGAGCTGGCGTGGGAGAGCTCCGGCCCCACCTCCTGGTCGGGGACCACGGCCTGGGTGGCTCGGGGGGACTCCACCCCCGTGGAGCGACGAGCCACCATCCACCCCTCGTGATCCTCGGCCAGCAGCCAACCAGGCGGACGATCGCCCCCGATCGGGGAAGATGCCGACCACGTCGGTGCGGCGGCGGCTCTCGGGGTCCCCATCGTGACGCCTCCCGGGGCACCCCATCGGAGCTCGCTCCGATGGGGACCCCTCGATGGGGAGCCCCTGCGTGGGGACCCCTTGGGCACCCGGGTGAGGAGGTGGCGCAGGAGGTGCACCCGGCGGCGCTGCCAGCTGGCATGAGTTACCTAAGTCAACCCCTCCCTTCGACGGAGGCGGTAGGCGGCCTGCCGGCAGGCGTCGGAGCAGTAGGTGGCGGGCCTGCCCTTCC
>JAJPKS010000021.1 GCA_021323605.1 Bacillota bacterium
CACGTGATCCTGCCGCTGCTGCAGCCGATCATGCTCGTGGCCCTGCTCTTCGGCATCGTGTTCACGTTCACCGACATCGCCGTGATCTTCGTGCTCACCGGCGGCGGCCCCGACAACAGCACCCAGGTCCTGGCCAGCTGGGCCTTCTACAAGGGGATCAACGGCGGCAACCTCGCCCAGGGTGCGGCCACCGCGCTCTTCATGTTCCCGGTGCTGCTGGGCCTGGCCGTTCTCCTGCTGCGCATCGCCAGCCGGGCGGAGGTGACGTGACGTGGCCACGCTGACCGTGCACCGTCACCGGAGCAGCCCGGCGGTGGTGGCGCGACGGGCGACCCGGCGGACCTCGTTCCTGCTCGTGATGGCGCTCCTGGCGCTGTTCTGCGCCTTCCCCTTCGTCTGGGCGACCATCACCATGTTCAAGGCCAACGCCGACCTCTACAACCCCGCCCACAATCCCTTCCTGTTCAACCAGCCGGCGACGCTCTCGCACCTGTTGCTGCTCTTCCAGCAGACGCCCTTTTTGACCTTCGTCAAGAACAGCGCGGTGGTGGGCGGTGTGGTCACGGGGCTGACGCTGCTGGGCAGCGTCCCCGCCGCCTACGCCCTGGCCCGCCTCATCCCGGGGTGGGGGGACAAGCTCGGCATCGCCATCTTCATGGTCTACCTGGTCCCGCCCACCCTGCTCTTCCTCCCCCTGTCACACGTCGTCGCCACCCTGGGGCTCCAGGACAACCTGTGGTCGCTGGTCGTGGTCTACCCGAGCTTCACCATCCCGCTCTCCACCTGGCTGCTGATGGGCTTCTTCAAGTCCATCCCCCGGGACATCATCGAGCAAGCACAGGTGGACGGCTGCAGTCCGATCGGCGCTCTGCTGCGGGTCGTGATGCCGCTGGCCGTGCCCGGGATCATCACGGTGATGGTGTTCAGCTTCACCCTGACCACCCAGGACTTCATCTACGCCCTGGCCTTCATCTCCAGCTCCGACCAGATGACGATCAGCGTGGGGGTGCCGACCAACCTGATCCGGGGCGACGTCTTCTACTGGCAGTCGCTCATGGCCGCGACCGTGATCGTGGCCGTTCCCATCGCGCTCGTCTACAACGTCTTCCTGCGGCGGTTCATCCAGGGCTTCACCATGGGGGCCATGAAGGGCTAGGCTCGGCCGGAAGCGGCGCGGCCGACCTGCTCCACCGGCCCGCCGGGGGCGAACACGACGACCGTCGCCCGCGTGCTCGCCGAGGGTGCCCCCGGCTCTTCGGCCATTCGCACACGGACATCTGCACGCGGACGACCTCTGGCACTCCATCAGGAGGGGTGGATCGCTCCCGACCGCCCCGAGGCGCACCGGTTGCCCCCTGCACTACGTGGTCCCGCGTCCGACCCTGGCCGAGGCGCTGAAGCGTGCCCGGACCCGGGCCGGCCCGCGCCGGGTCGACTCCGGTCCCATCCGCTCCCTTTGCCGGCAGATGGGCGACCCCGGCCGGTCGGTGGGCAACGCCGTCGACTCCATCGGGTCAGGGGCCAACGGAGACGGCGGGGGTGCTCCGTCGTCTCCTGCCCGACGGTGCCGTCCGTCTGGTGGCCGTCCGACGGCCGGACGCCGGCCCGTCGGGGCCGGGGTCCCCGGGCCTCAGCGGGTGAGGCGTCGGAAGCCGTAGGCGGCCAGAGGCACACTCACCGCCAGCACCGCCAGCGACCAGGCGACCGCGGCCAGGGTCGAGCTCCCGCCCCCGGGCGTGTCCAGGACCAGGTGCCGGACCGTGTCCACGACGGCGGTGATCGGGCTGTGACTGGAGAAGGCGCGCAGCCAGCCGGGCATGGTCTGGACCGGGACGAAGGTCGAGCTGGCGAAGGTGAGCGGGAACATGGCCACGAAGCCGAAGGCCTGAACGGTCGAAGTCCGGCGCAGGAGCACGCCCAGCAGCGCCCCGAAGCAGGCGATGGAGAACCCCCAGAGCACCACCACCCCCACCGCGGCCAGGGTCTGGCCGGCGTCGCCGTGGAAGCGGAAGCCGATGGCGTAGGCCACCGCCACCATCAACCCCAGCCCGAAGGCGTCGAGCACCAGGTCGGCCAGGACCCGGCCCACCGGCACCGCCCAGTAGGCCACCGGCAGGGAGCGGAAGCGGTCCATCAGCCCCTTTTCCAGATCCTCGGCCAGTCCCACCGCGGTGTTCATGGAGCCGAAGGTGGTGGTCTGCACGAAGATGCCGGGCATCAGGAAGTCGAGGTACGAGGCGCCGGAGATGTGGATGGCGCCCCCGAAGATGTAGGCGAAGAGCAGGGTGAACAGCACTGGCTGGATCACCACCTCGGTGACCAGGTAGATGGGGTTGCGCAGTACCCGGAGCAGGTTGCGCCAGGTGAGGACGGCGGTGTCGTAGAGCCCCCAGGAGATCCGCTCGAGGGGACCGAAGGTCGCGCTCACGCCACCCTCCACACGTCGGGCTCGGGATCGGCGCCGGCGGCGTGACCGGTCAGGACGAGGAAGACGTCGTCCAGGGTGGGACGACGCAGGGCCACGTCCTCCGCCTCCACGGCGGCGGCGTCCAGGCGGCGAACCGCGTGCACGACGGCGCCCGACGGGTGGCGCACCGGGACGCTGACCAGGGCGCCCTCGACGCGGACCGGGCCCGCCGCCATCGGCTCCAGGGCCGCCCGCGCTCGGGACGCCTGCCCGGCGTCGGCGAGCCGCACCTCCAGGACCTCGCCGCCGACCCGGCGCTTCAGCTCCTCGTCAGTACCGGAGGCCACGATGCGCCCGCGGTCGATGACCGCGATCGCGTCCGCCAGCCGGTCGGCCTCCTCCAGGTGCTGCGTGGTCAGGAGCAGCGTCGTGCCCTGGCGGACCAGGCTCTCGATCAGCTCCCAGACCTCGATCCGGCCCCGGGGATCGAGGCCGGTGGTGGGCTCGTCGAGCACGAGCACCGCCGGTGAGCCCATCAGCCCGGCGGCGATGTCCAGACGCCGGCGCATGCCCCCGGAGTAGGTGGTGACCGGCCGCCCCGCCGCCTCAGCGATCCCGACCAGATGCAGCAGATCCTCGGCCCGGGCGCGCGCCCTCCGCTCGCCGAGGTGGGCGAGGCGGCCGATCAGGCGCAGGTTCTCTCGGCCCGTCAGCAGCTCGTCCAGGGCCGCATACTGGCCGGTGAGGCCGATCAGCGAGCGCACGGCGAAGGCTTCCCGGACGACGTCCCGGCCGAGGATGCGGGCGGTGCCCCGGTCGGGCCGGATCAGCGTGGCCAGGATGCGGACCAGGGTGGTCTTGCCGGCCCCGTTGGGCCCGAGCAGGGCGGTGACGGTGCCCGGCGGCACCTCGAGGTCGAGGCCGCGAAGCGCCTGGGTCCGGCCGAAGGACCTGACCAGCCCCTCGACCCGGATCGCTGGTTCGGACACGTCCATCTCCATCTCCGTGAACGCGACGGTGAAGCAATTAACGCCATTAAGCTAATTGAACGGTGTTAAGATCGTCAAGGTGACGGACGACGAGCGCGCCTTCCGGCGCTGGGGCAACCGCCGCTCGTCTCACGCCGCCCGGCACCTCGAGCGGCACCTCCGGCGCCTGCAGCCCGAGGCCGTGGTCCGGGCCGCGCTCGAGGTCCTGGATCGGGCCGGCCTGGACGACCTCAGCGTTCGGCTCATCGCCGAGCGGCTCGGCGTCCGCGGCCCCGCCCTCTACTGGCATTTTCGGAACAAGCGGGCGCTGCTGGACGAGATGGCCGAGGCCATGCTCGCCGACCGGGCCACCGAGCTGGGATCCCCGGCCGAGGGAGAGCTCTGGTGGGAGTGGCTGGCGCGATCGGCGAGGTGGCTGCGTCGGGCGCTGCTCGCCCATCGCGACGGCGCCCGCGTGTTCGCCGGCGCCACCCTGCCCTCCATGCCGACCTTCCTCTGGGTGATGGATCTGACCATCGGGGTCCTACGCCGGGCCGGCTTCTCGTGGAACGAAGCCCTGCGGGCTCTTGCCGTCGTGTACGTCTACGTGGTTGGGGCCACGATCGAGGAGCAGGCCATGCCCCCGCCCGGGGCGGTGGAGACCCTGGGCGGGACCCTCCCCGACCGGGAGCGGTACCCGTCGCTCGCGGCCGGGTTCGCGCACTTCGACCGGGACCCCGGGGCCCTCTTCGAGCACGGGCTCCGGTTGCTGTTGCTCGGGCTTCGCGCTGACCGGCGGGAGGCGCCCACCTCCTGACCCGACCCACCTCGCCGCCGGGGCGGTCGGCTCCGGATCGAGCCGGCGCCGGCCCGGCTACCGCCGCTCCAGCAGCCGGCGCCGTTGCTCGTACTCCTCGGCGTCGATCTCGCCGCGGGCGAAACGATCGCGGAGCACGGCGACCGCGTCCGGGCCGTCCCCCTGCCGGGGGTCGGGCCAGCGCAGGCGCCAGAGGAGGAGCCCGATCAACAGCAGCCAGAGAGTGCCGAAGACGAGGGGGAAGATCCACCAGAGCCCGAAGCCGGGGTCGGGACCGTACCAGTGAGACACGGCTCATCCTCCTTCGCGGGGCATCGCTCAGAGACACTCCCAGCCTCGCCGACGGCGGGGGCGGCCGTCGTCCGCCGGGGGGCGACATCTGGATCTCCGCCGGGCGCATCGCGACTGCGCGTCGGGGCGTATCCGTCCCGGCGGCAGGTGACGCCCCGGGGACGACGACCACGCCGTTCCCTCCCTCTAGCGTCGGGGGCATGGACCTCATCGAACCGACCCCGACCTTCTCCCGGCGCCGGTCCGCGGCGCCGGTTGAGCGCGACCGCATCATCGAGAGCCCGACCACCGGGGAGCGGATCGAGCTCCTCTGGACGGGGACCGAGACCGGCGGCCGGCTGCTCTCCTTCGAGCTCTTCCTGGCTCCGGGTGGGCACGTGCCCGGCGGCCACGCCCATCCCGAGCAAGAGGAGCGGTTCACGATGCTCGAGGGGTTGGTCAAGTTCCGGGTCGGGACGCGGTTCTCGGTGGTGGGCGCGGGCCGGACGGTGGTCGTCCCTCCCGGCACCACCCACCGCTTCGCCAACGTCGGGCGGCGGCCCACCCATCTGGTGGTCGAGGTGCACCCGGCGCTGGGGATGGAGGAGCTGCTGAGGACCGCGGCCGTGCTCTCCTCGCGGCCGGCGTCGGCATGGCTTCGCGCGCCGCTCGACCTGGTGCTCTTCCTGGGCGAGTTCGAGCGCGAGCTGGGCCTTCCCTACCTGCCCACCTGGCTGGGGAGGGCGGTCCTCCGCCCCCTGACCTGGCTGGTCCGGGCGGGGGGCTGGGAGGCGCGCTACCGCTCCCTGCGCGCGCCCCTCACCGCCGTCCGCCGCCCTGCCCGTGGCACGGCCTGCCGCCGGGGACCCGTACCGTGAGGCCGGCCCTCGACGTTAGCCGATGCGGCCAGGGGCGACCAGGCCGCTCTCGTAGGCGAACACGACCAACTGGGCCCGGTCCCGGGCGGAGAGCTTGGACATGGCTCGAGAGACGTGGGTGCGGGCGGTGGCGGGGCTGATGAAGAGCTTGTGCGCGATCTCCTGGTTGGAGAGGCCCATTCCGACCAGGGCCACCACCTCGCGCTCGCGTTCGGTCAGCTCGGCCAGCAGCGAGGCGTGGGGGGCGGAGGGCGCGGGGCGGGCGACGAAGGCCTCGACCACCCGGCGGGTGATGCGAGGGGAGAGCAGCGACTCGCCGCCGGCGACCACGCGGATGGCGTGGAGCAGATCGGCCGGCTCGGCGTCCTTGAGCAGGAAGCCGCCCGCCCCGGCTCGCAGCGCCTCGAACACGTACTCGTCGATCTCGAAGGTGGTGAGGACCAGCACCCGAATCGAGCCCAGTTCCGGGTCGGCGGCGATCTGCCGGGTCGCCTCCAGCCCGTCCATCCCCGGCATGCGGATGTCCATGACCACCACGTCGGGGCGGGCGCGGCGCACCAGGTGCAGGGCCTCGCGGCCGTCGGCGGCCTCACCGACGACCTCCAGGTCGGGCTCGGCGGCGAGCAGCGCCCGCAGGCCCACGCGGACCAGCGCCTGATCATCGACGAGGGCCACCCGGACGCTCACCGGTCCCTCCAGGGTAGCGAGGCCCGGACCCGGAAGCCGCCCTCGGGGCGACTGCCGGCCTCGAGATCGCCACCCAGAGCCCGGGCCCGATCGCGCATGCCGGTGAGCCCGGTGCCGGCGGTCACGGCGCCGGCTGGCCCTCGCCCGTCGTCGGCCACCTCCACCTCCAGCCCTCCCGCCGCCACGGCGAGGCGCACCTCGGCCCTGGCCCCCGGCCCCGCGTGTCGGGCCACGTTGGTGAGCGACTCCTGGACGATGCGGTAGGCGGCCGTCCCCACCATCTCGGGGACGGTCCCGACCTCGCCCGCCACCTCGAGCCGCACCTCGAGGCCGGCCTCCCGCATCGAGGCCACCAGGGCGGGGATCGCCCCCAGATGCGGGGAGAGCGCTCGTCCCACCTCCTCGGACTCTTCCCCGCGCAGCAGGGCCAGCTCGGCGCGGAGGTCGTTGAGGGCCTGCCGGCTCACCTCCCGGATGGCCCGGATGGCGTCACGCACCGCCTCCGGCTGGGTGGTGGGCGTCCCCTCCGGAGGGGACGCGGCCCGACCTTCCTTTCGACCCTGGAGCAGGTGCTCGGCGACCCCGCCTGGAGGCTGATCACGGCCAGGCTGTGACCGACCACGTCGTGCACCTCGCGCGCGATCCGGAACCGCTCCTCGGCCAGGCGCCGGCGCGCCTCCTCGGCCTGGCTGCGCTCCGCCCATCGGGCGCCCGCCAGCATCTCGGCCTGGTAGCGGCGGTGGGCCTCGAGTCCCGCCCCGAAGAGCACCGCCACCAGCGTCCAGATCCCGGCGAAGAGCAGGGTCGCCGTCGACCAGCCGCCGATCAGCCCGTGAACCAGGGCGAGGCCGGCGCCGCCAGCGGCGGCGGCCGGCAGCCACACCCGGAGCTGGGAGGAGGCGATCACCGTGAGCAGGGCGGCGAAGGGAGCGATCACCACCGGGCCGGGAGGATGCCCGCTGGCCAGGTATGCGGCGGTGAAGCCCAGCGAGAGAGCGTAGGCGGGCAGCGGAAGCCACCGCCGCAGAGCCAGGGCGAGACCGGCCCCGGCCAGGAGGAGCCATGCCGGCACGTCGAGGGGGCGCCCCTCCTGACCGTGGAGCTGGAGCGACGTGACCAGGAAGAGGAAGGCGGTCAGGAGCAGGGCCAGGCCGATGTCGATGACCAGCTCGTACGGCCGAGGGGAGACCAGCCGGCGAGACCTCGGCTCCATCTCTGCGAAGGCTACGCGAGCAGGAGCTGGCTGGCATCCGCCCCCAGGCGCAGCCGGCCTGCGCCGGCCGGCGTACACGGGGAAGCGCTCCTTCCCGACCCGACCGTCGTCCCGATGTTGCCCGGCGGGGAGAGAATGGGGTCGTCGATCCCATCCAGGAGAGGTGGTGCCCCGTGAGCGGCGAGATCCGTGAGGCGATCGTGGCCGAGATCGGCCAGCGGCCGGGGAGGTGGAGGGTCTCCCGTCGCGGCTGCGCGCTGGGGGCGCGGCCGGAGACGGTGCGGATCCTGAGGACGGTGGTCCGTGGTGAGCTGGCCCTGGCGGCGGTGGAGTTCGAGGACCGGTCGGGCCGGCCGTGGAGCTGGGCATTCGGCGCCGTCCGGGGCCGCGATGGGGGCTGGAAGGTCTGCGGGGGCGCGGGCGGCGGCCTGGCATCCGGCCGCGAGCCCTGGGCCAGCCTCGGCGGCTGGAGGTGGTCGGGCCGGTGGTGCCTGGGCGGGCGCGTACACGGTGAGCAGGTGCGCGCTGTCCGCCTGACCGACGCCGCCGGGTCGACGGTCGAGGACGTGGTCGAGGGCGGGTACGCGCTGTTGATCGCGCCCGAGCCCGCGAGGCGTCCCCTCCGGGTCGAGCTCCTCGACGCCGAGAGCGCGGTCCTGGCTGCGCAATCCTGGCCGCCCCGCGGGCGCCCCTGAGCGCCTCCGTCCGGCCGCGACCTCGTCGCTCCGACGTGGCCGGCGGAGCCCCCGGCACCAGCCCTGCCTTGGTCCGGGGCCAGCCCCCGGTGTCGCGGGGCGGCCCCACCACCGGGGTCCCCACCGGCGGGCGCTCGGTCCAGACCGGCGTGGTCATAAGACCGCAAAGACCTCCCCGCGACCGTGGCGCTCGACCACCTCCCGCCGGCGGGGCGCATCGCCATCGGCCTCATCCCCCCTCCCCCCAGCGCATCGGCACCCCCTGCGTCCAGGCGTGCCCCGGCATGGCGATGGCGAGCTCCGGCTTGGTCGGGAAGCTCACCTCCTCCGGGACCTTGGCCCTGGCCCGACGCACGGGTCCTCACACCAGGCCTCGGGCAGGTACCGGCGCCGGTCCAGGAACACGTGCCCGCGCGAGGTGGCGTAGGTCAAGGGACCCCCAGGAAGACCCCGATCTGGCAGCCCTCGACCTTGCCGGCCGTGCCGCAGTCCTGCCGCTGCACCCCCACCGAGGCCACCCCTTTCTTCAGGAACCCGGTCTCATCCAGGATGCCGATCCCCTTCCGGGTCACCGAAGGTCTCGCGCACGAAGGCCTGGAGACGATCTCGGGCGGCATCGACATCCCACAGGTACTCGGCCGCCTGTTCGCGGGATCCCCGGCGAGCGAACCGGTCGGCGAAGCGCGCGGGGGAGACGAGGAAGGCCTCGCCCCGGCGCTCCCGGTCGTCGAGCGTGGTCACCACCTCCGTCGAAGGGACACCCACCCTACCGGAATGGTAGGCCCATGGCAAGTACGGTAGCAGCATTAGGCGTGGCGCCTAAACCAGCCGATTGGTGCCTATGGCTGAGCTGCTTTGCTAATCCTGTATGGCCAACACGACTAGACCAACGCCACTTCCTGGATCGCCAGCAGTCGAAGAGGCAGCCAGACGAACGCAGAACCGTGCCGGTAAGCCAGTGTGGGCTGTCGCGATCAGTGGACCGGATGGCGTCGGCAAGACCACGCAGCTTCGCCTGCTCGCACGCTGCTCCGAGTTCGACGACGCTGGGAGACTCGACCAACACGACACGGCCTGGCTGTGGCCACAGAGGCATGGTCTGGCGGAGTGGTGGTTCTCTTATGCTCCCATCGAGGAGGTCACTGGGGTCTTGGCGCGTTCGTACCTCGCTCGTGCTGCCGGACACGGCACGGACTCACGCATCCGTCTGGTGGACCGCGGTATCCCGATGCTGGAGGCGACGGTGGCTGCAACGGTGGCTGCCCGAGAGGGCTGCGGATACGACACCGCAAAGGCGAGGGCGTTGAACATCCTCGGCCCATACCGGGAAGCCATGGAACGGGCTGAACGAGCCGAGCTGGGTGTGGTCCTGCTTCACGATCGCGATCCAATGAAGAGTGTGGCCGCGACCATGGCGCGAGAGCGAGAAACGTCTCAGCGTTACGCCACCTACCAGACGGTGCTCACGACGTACCTGCACGAGCAGGTCGAGAACGGACGCTTCGAGGAGATAATCGTCGCTTCCGGCAGGTCAATTCTGTCGATCCAGCAAGAGCTGCGAGCCAAGCTTAGGAAGCACGGTCTGGATGTATCCGATGTTGCCCTCGAACGGGTCCGGATCGTTGCACTTGGCGGACTCTCGGAGAGCGGGAAGAGCACTGCAGCACGTTACCTTCAGAGCCAACACGGCTACGCCCGACTGAAGATCCGTTATCTCCTCCAGCGCGCGGCTGAGCTCAAAGGCATCGATGATATCTACGCGCTTGAGCCAGTCGAGATCGCAGAGCTCCTGGTCCATGAACTGGATTCGTATTGTGCGACACACCAATTCCAGCGTCATGTAAGCATTGAGAGCCTGCACAGACTGGACATAACCAGGGAGCTTACGAAGTTGCTCGGCCCTTGCCTCAGCATCGTCTATATCGATGCCCGATCGTCAGTCCGCGAAAAGCGAGGAAAAGACGGACCCTTCGATGTGCGTCATCGCGATGTCGTCAAACGTTCGCGAGGTGCCGATCGTATCCGCCACATCGCCGACCACGTAATCGATAATAATGGGCCTCTGATAGCCCTCTACCACGCGTTGGACGGTATCGCTGTCCGAGACCGCTGGCATCGAATCGAGCTACATCGGTCGACGGCCTCCAGCCTTGGGCTGCCGCCTCACCTGACTGTGTATCTGGAACGGCTGCTGGATCGGACCACCAGGAGGCGTCGGCCCCTGGTTTCGGTGCTGGCCGTCACTGGTAGCGGTGGCAGGGGTGGGTACCAGGACGGCTGGAGCGACCTTGATGTCTTGATCATCGCGGAAGCGTCTGCCCTGCGACAGCTTCGACGGATCTTGTCCGATCTCACACCTGAGCTCAATCAGGTGAAGCTGGGTGTCACTTTGCTTACCCACACCGAATGCCAGTCCGGAGCCCTTACCCCCCGCCTCGCTCATACTCTCAGGTCGATCGGTTCAGGAGAACTGCCGGTCCTCTGGTGCAGAGAGGGGCTGTCCTTGCTCCTGCCTGATCAAGAGAGCGACGTATGGGCGAGCCTCGAGGACGGCGTGGCCGCCGCGATTGAGATTCGACGCCAGCTGCTGAAACCGAGACCCGAGCTGCGATCCCTTTACAAGGCAACTGCGCTATTGGCCAAGGTTGCACTCAGAGCCGAAGGCAAGGAGTACAACACAGACAAGGAGGCACTCCTCGCACTCAGGACCTACCTGCCTGGCTTGGACTGTGGGATTGTGCAGGGAGCTCAGCACGACATGCGGATTACCGAGATCCTCGCAACCAGGGTGCTGGACTGGTGGCTCGGTACCTTCACCGGCGATCACCGGCTTTCACCTCGACAGCGGCCATGACGGCTATCTGCCACTATTGTGCCGAGGATGGGACATTCCGCAAGGTCGTCCCGTCGGACCAGGCCAAGCTCGAAGTGGCCGGCTGGATGGCGGTGTCCGGCCACCTGGCGGTGCCCCTGTTGAGGGAGGTACGGCAAATGCAGGATCACGTAGAGCTCATATTCGATAACGTCTTCACGAACCACCGGTGCCGCCTCCTCCTGGCCGATCTCATCTGCGACGCAGATCGTCGACCAGAGCTCACAGAAGAAGTAAGGGCGTCGGTGAACGCGGTCTGTGACGACCTACTTCGAGCAGTTGATCTCACGGGCGCGCACACTCGCATCGAGGATTGCAGGTCAGGCTTGTACGTTGATCGCATCGCAAGCGGGGGCCGGCTGGACCAGTGGTACACGAGCTGGCCACGGCCAGCGTGGATCATAAACGGCGAGCGCCTGGACGTGCGCGACCTCGAGGACATGACCTTCGTTATCCGCGGCCGCCAGTATCCGTCGCCATGGCGGGGCCTGCTCGAGTGGCTGCGGTCGGAGCTGGAGTCTGGCTCCCGATGGCTTAGCGCCGTTACTCAGGGGGACGTGACCGAGCCAAACATCGTCGTGCCACTCTGCTGGCTCGACTTCGAGCATGCAGGGCGCAACGTACTCGCCGGTGACGTGGCCAACCTGATCTGGTATCTTCTGGGCATGGGTGGCTGGCTGGTCCCGACCTACCGACCGGTAATCTACGCACGAACACTCCGCGATCCAAGGCCGCCCGTTGCCAGCCCGACCCTGGAGCATCTCCATGTTGGACGGCGAACGGTCGAGCTGGCGTACTCTTGGAGCCTGGGTGCGGGCCGCCGGGCGGCGCTCGAGACGGTATTGCGAAGGCTGCAGGGCGACCTCGGCAAACAGATCGCACGTGAGGGTGAAGTCATGGCCGTCCTCAGGCCCTTCCTCGCCATGAGGATTCTCGGCGTGATCTCGCTCGGGCAGATGAGTGGCCGCGATGCCATGCTCTGCTGCGCGAAGCTCGCGGAGATCCGGGATCCGGATGTGACGCTCACGGAACTGGCAGGATCGTCGCCGGCCACAGCGGCACCATGATGTCTATGGATCGTGTGCGAGCCCTCCTCATCACCTCGGCCAATGAGCTCCTCACGATCAAGCGGATAAGGCCGGATGGCCAGTCCTACTGGGTCCTCCCGGGCGGCGGCGTGGACCCCGGCGATGCCACGCCCGAGGCGGCGCTCGTACGAGAGCTACGCGAGGAGCTGGTCGCGGCCATCGATATCCACAGCCTGGTGCACGTCGTCGAGCAAGGTGAGCGACGCGAGTTCGTGTACCTTGCCCGGGTTTCCAGATGGTCGTTCGCGGACCGTTATGGACCAGAGTTTTCGGATCCCGAACGTGGGGAGTATCACCTGGAGATGCTACCATTGACAGCTGAGAAGATCGGCAGCGTTGACATCAAGCCAGACGAGGTGCGTGAGCTGGTGTTGCATGCGCTTCATCGTGGCATCGATCTCTTCGAGCTACCTGATCTGCGATTGACGTGAACCCACGTCTGGTAATCGTTTAGCCGCGTCGCGACGGCGTGGACGTACACGGGGACCATCACGGGGCCGAGGGCTGAGAACGAATGCAGGAGGGAGTCGGCGTCAGCCTCTGTACGTGGTGGCCCTGGGCTCACGAAGATCCACCGCCGAGCCGCACCGGCCAGCCGGTCTCGTCCGCGCTCACCACCGGGCACCTGGCCGCCAGCTCCGTCAGCCGCTGGTAGGTCCCGCTCACCCACCGCGTGACCTGCGTCACCGGGCCCCGGACCATCATCTCCTGGTTCGACGATCTCCACGCGCGGCTGAGAGAGCGAGCAGCCGCCGAGGGGCGGTCCGTCAACGCGCTGGTGGTCGAGATCCTGGCCGTGGCCGTCGCCCCGGGCAATCGACGGGAAAGGCTTCGACGGCGGGCGAAGGCGGCAGGATGGCTGGTGGTGCCCCCACGGCCGGACCGCACCCCTTCCTGGCAGGCGGTGGAGGAGGCCACGCGCGGGGCCGGGACGTCGGTGAGCGAGGCGCTGGAGGCGGAGCGAGCCCGGGGTTGAGCGTCATCTACGCCGA
>JAJPKS010000124.1 GCA_021323605.1 Bacillota bacterium
AGGGCCACGAACTTCTCCGGGTACTTCAGGAACTCGACGATCTCGGTCAGCTCCTGCTTCGCCTCCTCCACCCCGGCCACGTCGGCGAACGTCACCTGGGGCTTGTCGCCCGCGATCATGCGCGCCCGGCTGCGCCCGAAGGACATCGCCTGGGTGTTACCGCTCTGCGTCTGCCGGAGGATGTAGTACATGAACCCTCCGATCAGCAGGACCAGGAACAGGTTGGGCAGCAGTCCGATCCAGACCGCCCCGCTGCTCTGGTCATAGCTCACGTCGACGCCATCCTTGGTCAGCGTGCTGCTGAGCTGATCGGTATTGTCGGGGAGGTTCACGTCGTGGCGGCTGCCGTCCTTGGCCGTGACGACGCCGGTGTTCCCCTTGATCTCCAGGGCCCTGACCTGGCCGTGCTGGCCCCGATTGAGGAGCTCGGAGTAGGACCACTGATCCCCCTTGGAACCGCTCTCGATCTGCTGCCAGGTGAACCAGAAAACGACACCCAGGATGAAAACCAGGAGGAAATAGAAGAGGCTGGACCGGGGGATGCGGCTCAAGAGACGAGACTCCTCGGATGTGCTGAAGGTGATGGTACCACCGGGATTTCGCCGGCTCCGCGGAGCGCGACGTGCCACGCCGGGACGCCTGGGGGAGCGGCCGCCTCGACGTCGACGGCGATGCCGGGCACCCAGGCCAGGCGGTCGCCGGCGAACACCAGGGGCAGACGGTCCCGGAGGTGTCGCGGCACCCGGGCGTCGGTGAGGATGTCCTGGAGCTTCCTGCTCCCCGGAGCGCCCACGGGCCGCATCCGCAGCCCCGGCCTCCGATAACCGACCCGAAGCGGGAGACCCGGCCGCAGGTGGGCCACGTCGGGATCCCCGCAACCGGGGCAGAGGCGGATGCCGAGCGCGGGCGTGGTCGGGGCCGGAAGACGGGCCACACCGATCGTTACCCGTTCCGCCTCGAGGTGAAACCGCAGGCCCCCGGGCAGGTCCAGCCCGGCGCCGGTGCGACCCTCGAGGGCCAGACCATCCATCGCCTCCAGCTGCCGGCGGGAGAGCGCCGGGAGGCGTCCGTACAGCTGTCGGTAGGCCTCGAATCGAACCGGGCGCGGCGCCTCCCGGAGCGCGGCCCGTGACACCCCGCCTTCGTCCAGGAGGGCGCCCGCCGCCTCCTCCAGGTCGGCCTGGAGCCGGGCCGCGATCGATGCCACGTGGTGGAGGCGTCGGACGAGGCCAGGGCGATCTCGCTCCAGGCGGGGCAGCAGGCGGTGTCGGACCCGTGCCCGGGCGAAACGGTCGCAGTCGGCGTTGGAGGGATCCCGGAGCGGCTCCACCCCCCGGGCCGCGAGGTAGGCCTCGATCTCGGACCGCCACACGTCGAGGAGGGGCCGAAGGAACGGCCCCCGGCGTCGGGGCATGCCTCGCAGCCCGGCCAGCCCAGCGCCCCGGATCAGGTGGAGGACCATGCCCTCGACCACGTCATCGGCCGTGTGGCCGAGGCACACGAGGTCGCGACCGGTCTCCTGCAGGGCCCGCGCGAGGAAGGCGTAACGCAGGTCCCGGGCCGCCGCCTGGAGGGAGCCGCGTGGGCAGGGCTGACGCCGCCGCTCCACGAGCAGCGGCACTCCCAGCCGGGCGCAGAACGCGGTCACCCGGGCCGCGTCGCGATCCGAGCCCGGCCGCAGGGCGTGGTCGTAGTGGGCGGCGACCACGTCCAGGCCCGATTCCAGCAGCCACAGCAACAGGGCCGTGGAGTCGGGACCACCCGACAGCGCCACCAGCGGCCTGGCGCCGGCGGGCAGCGGCCGGGCGTTGGGAAGGTCGGGCAACGGCTTCACCTCCACCGAGAGCTTACCGACCCGAATGTCCCTCCCGCCCTCCGGCGACGCATGGGACGCAGCGAGCCCCCGGCGGACGGGCGACCGAGCCCGAGCTCGTCGGGACGCGTCACCCTCCCCTTCGACGCGTCCCTCGTGGACGCGAGCCGACCCCGGGCGGATCGGGGCCTGGTGGCGGCGGCTGGGATCGAACCAGCGACAACACGATTATGAGTCGTGTGCTCTACCACTGAGCTACGCCGCCGCCGGGCGATGGGGTCCGGGCCAGAGCCTCGGCCCGGGAGCACGATCGGTGCCAGCACCGACGATCGACCTCAGAAAGCTTATCGCCTCTTCCCGGCTCGAGCTGGTGAGCTCGGCCTCGAGATCGGGAGAACGGCGCTCACGAGCTGGGGCCCGCGACCGGCCTCGAGGGATGACCGTTCCGGAGCCCGAAGTAGGTGCCGCCCGGCTCGAAGACCACCAGACGGTCGAGACCCGGGATGCGCCTCCGGCCGACGACGTAGGAGCCCAGGACGCGCAGGTCCGGGGTGAAGACCTCGAAGGGATCGACCCCCCGCTCGGCCAGCAGCCGGATCACCTCCAGGGCATCGGTGACCGAGGCCCGGGAGCGGGGCCAGTGGCCCCAGAGCTTCCCGCCGCCGGCGTCGACGGGCCCTCGCAGCTCCGTATAGGCCGCAAGCCAGGCCTTGAGCTTGACCACCACGCCCCTGTCCAGAAAGGCGACCATCCGCCCGATCCGCTCCGCTTCCGCCGGCGTGGCCTCTTCGGGCGCCGGCAGCGCCATGACCGGCTGCCCCTCCATCAGGACCGGCAGGTTGTGGCGCATGAGCTGGGTGCCGGCGTCGCAGGCCCCCAGCGAGAAGGGGCACAACCGGCACTGGTCACCGGGCTTGGGCTCCCACTCGCGGTCGGCGGCGATGATCGGCGCCCAGGCCTCCAGCTCCTCACGGAAGACCTCCAGATCCTCGAGATCGTAGGTGACGTCGGAGATCACGCCGTGCCGGAGCGCCACCAGGCGGAACTCGAAGCTCTCGACCTCGGGCTCCAGCTCGGAGACCCCGAGGCAGGCGAAGAGCCCCTGGTGTGATTCGTCCGGGTCCGGCCCCTGGCCCTCTTCGTACGCCGCCCGGTGCCGGCGAAGTCGGATCCCCTTCCAGCCGGTCTTCCAGTCCCAGATCCGAGCCACCGCGCCGTCGATGATGACGAGGTCGGGGATCGTCATCGCCACCACCTGGAGCGGCCCCTCGGGCGTCTCCAGGTCCCAGCGCCAGGTGATGGGCTCCTCGACCCACATCACCCGTCCCCCGTGCTCCAGGGCGATCAACGCCTCACGAGCGGCCCGGTCGACGAGGAGCTGGAGGTGTCGCGGGACGACCAGCTTCTCTCCGTCGCTGATCAGCCTGGCGACCGCCCGGTGGACGAGCGCCCCCTCTTCGGCCGCGTGCCCGGCCGCCACCTTGAGGTGATCGATCCGCTCCAGCTTCCAGCGGCGGGGGCAACGCTGGTAGCTGGAGAGAGCCGAGTAGGAGAGGCGCAGGCGGCCCGGGTCGGCCATCAGGCGGCGGTGGAGGCCAGCACCTTGGCCATGGCCTCGCGCGCGGCCGCGACGTGGGCGCAGCCCTCACCGCAAACCCTCTCATGGGCTGCGACCAGCTCCCGCCCGACGGCGCCGTAGGGATCGGCGTCCCCCCCGTCCCGGTGGTGCTTCACCCGTTGGTGGACCTTGGCCGGCCACCACGTCTCCCCCTTGCCCTTGGGCAGGTCCACGGCGAGACGGTCCAGCACCGCGAGCGCGCCCATCTGCTGGGCCTCGGTCAGGGCGGTCCGGCTCGGAGCCGCCGTCTCGGCCGAGGGAGGTACCCCATCGGAACCCGTCTCGATGGGGATCCCCGAGGGTTCCGGTCCGGCCTGCTCGCGGGCTCGCCTCTCGGCCGCCCGGGCCCTCTGGGCGGCCCTGGTCGCGGCGAGGGCCTCGGCCGCCGCCCCGGGGACGCCGTCGGCCGAAGCTCCCCGGAGCGCGGCCCGGGGCTCCCCCCTGGGGTTCCCCATCGGAACCCGTTCCGATGGGGTCCCCTCCTCGTCGCCGACCAGGGCGCCGTCCGGGTCCTCCCGGTCGCTGATCTTGAACAGCTTCATCAGCGCGTACTTCTCGGCGCTGGTGCCCGCCTTCTGGGTGGCCTTGTCCTGGTTATCCAGCGCCTCCCCGGGCCACTCGATGGTGAAGCGATCGTCCGGTCGATCGGCGTTGATCACGGTCAGGGTCAGGTCGCCGGTGACCCGGTGGGCCACCTTGCCGCCCTCCCTGGGCACCGCCTCGCGGCCGGCGACGCGCATCGAAGGGATGATCGTGACCCCGTGCTTGACCAACAGGGTTCGGAGCCGTCCCATGATCTGGGCGTGCTCGATGAACTCGTAACCGCCCATCCGGGGATCGGCCTGTCCGGTCTTCTCGATCGCGCCCAGCTCCTGGGTGATGGCCAGGATGCGCTGGTAGATGTTGGGGGAGGGAGCGACTCCCTCTGGCTTGCCTGCCACTGCAATCCTCCTGGTTCGATTCGAGTCACCCCAGAATTCGAGTCATTCCGAAATCTGATCGATTAGATTTGATATTGACTCGATTGAACTAGAAATTATATCCATTTGACTCGCTTCAAATAGGTGGCCGGGCGTCCGACCACGTATTCCTCCACGGGTTTGCCCATCTCCCGGGCCCGGTCGCGCGTCCAGCCGGAGTCCTGGGGGGAGCCATCGGGCACCAGGATGCGGACCAGGCGGTCGCAGTCCCGGGCGATCCTCAGGCCGCGCTCCCGGTACGCCGAACCGCCGTGGCCCTGCGGCGGGTGCCCGACCACGGGGATACCGCGGCGGCGAGCACGTACCGTCGCCAGCCGTTCCACGCCAGGGGATCCGCCCGAGATCACGAGCTCCGGTCGGTACTCGTCCAGCAGGCGCTCGATCAACCGGACCACGATCTCGAGGTGCCAGGGAGCCACGTACCGGCCCTGGCTGCCGACGATGGCCAGCCTCACCCCGGCCCTGTTCTGTGCCCCGGCCGGAAACCGGGAGGGCCCGGTCACCTCTCCGTCTCCCGGCCGGGGTCCGCCCGCCACCGGGCGTGGCCCGGCGAGCCGGGATCGCGCCACCCCCTCCGACCGCCAGCCCGGCTCCGGAGCCGGGCTGGCGGTGTCGACGGCACCATCAGAATCCAACCTCCGCGTGGGAACCGGCGCTTCCGGCACGGTCCTCCTCGCCCGAGCGCCCGGTCCGAGGGCGCGCCTTCGACCCGCCCAGGAACTCGACGCGAGTCGCGACGACCTCGACCGCTGTTCGCCGCTGCCCGTCCCGCGTCTCCCAGGTGCGGGGCCGTAGCCTGCCTTCGATGCCCACCCGCTGCCCCCTGGCCAGGTGCTGGCCAACCGACTCGGCCTGGTCGCCGAAGACGACGATGCGATGCCAGTCCGTGACCTCCTGCCATTCGCCGTTCTGGTCCCGCCGACGCCGGCGGGTGGCGAGGCTGAGTCGGGCCACCGGCCGGCCACCGGCCGTATACCTCAGGTCGGGGTCCGCCCCCAGTCGACCGATCAGGACGACCACGTTCACCGCCGCTCCTCCGCGGCCAGGGGTGCCCGGGCTCCATGGGCACGGCCGGCGAGCGCCGGCAACGACGCCGCCGGTCGCCGACCCTCCCGACCGGACGCGATTCTCCGCCCTCGCCCCGGCTCGGGGTGGAATGGGACCGCCCCTCGCCCACCTCGCTCATCCATCTCCGCCGCTCCCCCTCAGGACGAAGCGGGCCGGTTGCAACCGGTCGAACGCCGCCTCGATGGCCTGGGCCGCGGGCGGCAGCTCGACGACGACCGCCGTCGACGGCTTCGCCTCGACCAGCAGGACGTAGCGGGTGGCGACCCAGCAGGCGGCGATCAGACGGTCGCCATAAACCCGACGCGCCGCGCAATAGGTGGGGCTGCACCGCGCCGGGTCGACGCCTCGGGCCCGCAACCGGATCGCGGTCAGGATGTCGTCCTGGCCAACGGTGAGGGAAACGGCTTCGGCGTCAACGGTCATGATCGATCCCCCGCTCGTTCCCGGTGACGCCCGGGGTCAGGACCGTCCCGACCCCTCGGGCCTTCCACCCGGCCGGCGCCGCGTCGGGCATGGCGACACGACCTCCTCGATGCCGCGTTGTCCGCCTCCATCGAATACTTGTTCGCTATTGTACCCGGTATCGATCCGATATGGATTCGACTCGTTTCCAGTCCATCTCGTCCCCACTCGGTTCCAGTTCTAATCCATCTCCATTGACGTCCTGAGGGCTCCCATCCGACCGAGCGGCTCCGGCGGCTCGCGCCGGCGGGCCCGTCCACCTCCTCGACCGCCCACCCGGCTCGTTCCGGCCGCCGCTGTACGTCTCTGCCTCCGTTCTGTGACAATGACCCCGCGTGCGAGAACGGGTTGCAGCTGGCACCGTGACCTCTACGACCGAGTCAACCCGTGCCCGTCACCCCAGTCTTCGGATCGGCTGGCGCATCGAGCAGCGGTCCGCGGCGAACGACGGATGGTGAGTCGTTCAGCACCGGCCGTGCTACTATTGCGCCGGGCTGGAATCCGATGCGACCCGATGCAATCGACGGTAATTGGGAGGTACGTATGCCGAGGCCAAAGCTCCCGCCTCTCCGCGAGGAAGACATCGGGAGGCTCGACCGGGATTGGTACAGCGTGCGTGATCTCGCCTGGCGGCTTCAGGTCAACGAGGAGACGATTCAGGATTGGATACGGGGGACCAACACCCCCGTTCCCCTCCCCGCCACCTGGCTCGGAGGGTCGGCGGGATATCGGATCGCGCACGAGGACCTGATCGCCTTCCTCAAGCAGCGACGGGGCCTGCGACCGGTTCGCGGCGCCGAGGGACGGGTACGGGCGTCGGCCTCGGATTCGCAGTCCCGATGAAGGCAGCCGGGCATCGCCGCGCCGCCATCCGGCGCCGGCCGCGTGGCGACGTCCCGGCCCCCCGCCGTCTCCGAGGCGGCCAGGCGCCGGGGCCCGGCTAACGGGTCGCGCGCGCCCTCGTCTTCAGCTTGCGCTTGCGGGCCCGGTGCTTGGCCAGGGCCACCCGCTTTCGCTTGTTCATCCAGCTGCCCCCACGTCGAAGCGTGTCGCGACCATGGACAAAGAAAAGAGCCGGCCGCGCCGGCTCCTCGGGAACGTTCCGGGTTGGTTGCGGGGGTCGGATTCGAACCGACGACCTTCGGGTTATGAGCCCGACGGGCTGCCACTGCCCCACCCCGCGCCCGTAAGTATACCGGACTGGTTCCGGGAGGCACACCGTCTCATCGACGGAAGGGCGCGCTCACGATGCCCCAGAGCACCTGCGCCGGGCTGTCGGGCCCGAGGTCTCCCTCGCCACCCCCGGCGGCGGGCGGCGGCGAGGCCGGAGGCTGCCCCACCAGGTAGAGCCGCTCGCCGGAGCGCGCGTAACCGTTCATCCGGGCGTCCTCCTCCACGGCCGCACCCGAGGACACGGCGGTGATGTCCCGGCGGTAGGCCGCGTTGGCGGCCCGGAGGGCGGCGTTCTGAGCCTGCAGCTCGGCCGCCTGGCGGTTCAGCGATCGTTCGAGGGCGATGGCCCGGGCCAGCGACCAGAGCAGCCACAGGGCCACCAGGGCCATGGCGATCAGGACGACCGTCTCGTGGGAGAGGCGGCCCCGGGCGTTCAGCGTGCCTCTGGTGGCCAGGGCTCTTCTCGCGCGCATGGAGGACACCGATGGAGCGGAGGGGGACGTGGACTCGACGACTATAGCAACCGCGGAGGCCGCGGTCGCGCCGCTCAGGCGGACGGTGGCGACGGGGGCGACGCCCCGGCTCGATCCCAGACCGCGCTCAGCTCGGCGGGGTCCAGATCACGGTAGCCCACTCCGCGGTCCAGCAGCTCGCGGTGCATGACCGCGAAACGGTCCCGGAAGCGCTGTCCGGCCGCCCGCAGGGCATCCTCCGGGCTCACCCGTAGCTTGCGCGCCAGGGTGACGGCCGCCAGGAGGAGGTCGCCGACGCGGCGGAACGCCTCCTCGTGGTCGGCCGCGGTGGCCGCCTCCCGGGCTCGGGCGGCGACGACTTCGGCGGCCTCGGCCACGTCTCCGGGATCGAAGCCGACCCGGGCCGCGCGCTTCTGCATGCCATGAACCCAGGCCAGGGCCGGCATGGCCGACGGCACCCGGTCCAGCGGGGTCTCCTCCGGGCGGCCCTCGCGCGCCGCCTCCTCGAGCTTGCGGTGCTCCCAGTTGCGCAGCACCTCCTCGGCGTCGGCCACGCGGGCGTCACCGAAGACGTGTGGGTGTCGGGCCACGATCTTGGCCGCCGCCGCCTCGGAGACCTGGGCGGCGTCGAACCGGCCCTCTTCTTCCGCGATCGCCGAGTGCATGGCCACCTGGAGGAGGAGGTCGCCCAGCTCCTCGCGCAGCCTGGCGTCGTCGAGGCCCCGGTCGATCGCCTCGAGGACCTCGTAGGTCTCCTCCAGCAGGTAGGGACGGAGCGACTCGTGGGTCTGTTCCCGGTCCCACGGGCAGCCGTCCGGCGCCCGCAGCCGGCGAGCGATCTCGAAGATGGCCCCGATGCCGTCGGGATAGGGGCGATCCGGATGCTCAGCCATGACCGACCGCGAGCTCCGCGGCTCCGTACAGTTCGGCCATCGTGTCCATCAGCTTCATCAGGTCCTCCTTCCAGCCCTCGCCCCGGGAGAGCAGCAACCGGTTGGGTCGAACGCGCAGGCGGCCCGAGAACCGGCGTTCCAACTCCTCTACGTCCAGGAGGCGGTTGGGATCGACCTTGACGGCGAGATCGCGACCGTCGGCGGTCACCGCCCGGAGGCCCAGGCGCTGCCCCTTCAGCTTGACCCGTAGCGAGTAGACGAGGTTGGACAGCTGTGGAGGGGGCGGGCCGTAGCGATCCCGCAGGGAGCGCAGCACGGCCTCGAGCTCGGCCTCGTCCCGGGCCTCCGCCAGCTCGCGGTAGGCGTCCAGCCGGAGCCGTTCGTCCCGGATGTAGGAACGGGGCACGAAGTGATCCAGGGGCAGGTCCACCTGCAGCTCGGGCGTGGTGAGCACGTCACCTGCCGGCTCCTCCCCCTCGCCCGAGCGCAGCCTGGCCACGGCCCGCTGGAGCATTTGCAGGTACATCTCGAAGCCCACGGCGGCGATGGCTCCGTGCTGCTCGACTCCGAGGAGGTTGCCGGCGCCACGGATCTCCAGGTCTCGGAGGGCGATCTTGAACCCCTGACCGAGCTCGTGCAGCCCGGACATGACGTCGAGGCGCTTGTCCGCCGCCTCGGTCAGCGAACGGGAGGCGTCGTAGAGGAAGTAGACGTAGGCGCGCCGACCGGAGCGGCCGACCCGCCCCCGGAGCTGGTAGAGCTGGGAGAGCCCGAAACGGTCGGCACGCTCGACCACCATCGTGTTCACGTTCGGGATGTCCAGCCCGTTCTCGATGATGGTCGTGCACACCAGCACGTCGTGTCGCCCGGCGGCGAAGTCCACCATCACCCGGGCCAGCTCCTCCTCCGGCATCCGGCCGTGGGCGATCGCCACCCGGGCCCGGGGGACGAGGCGCGACACCCGTCGGGCCGCCTGGTCGATGGTCCGCACCCGGTTGTGGACGTAGTAGACCTGGCCTCCCCGACTCAGCTCCCGCTCGATCACCTCCCGGACCAGGTCGTCGTCGTCCACGGTGACGTAGGTCTTGATGGGCTGCCGGTCCTCGGGCGGCGTCTGGACGACGCTCATGTCCCGAAGGCCGGAGAGGGCCATGTGCATGGTGCGGGGGATCGGGGTAGCGGACAACGAGAGCACGTCCAGGTTGGTGCGCAGCCGCTTCAGCCGCTCCTTCTGCATGACCCCGAAGCGCTGTTCCTCGTCGATGATCAGCAGGCCGAGACGCTTGAACCTGACGTCCCGCTGGAGCAGACGGTGGGTCCCGATCACGATGTCGACGGTGCCGGCGCGCAGCCCGGCCAGCGTGCGCCGCTGCTCCTCTTCGCTCCGGAAACGGGAGAGCACCTCGACCGTGATCGGGTATCCCGCCAGTCGCTGGGTGAACACCGCTGCGTGCTGCTGCACCAGGACCGTGGTGGGAGCCAGGACGGCCACCTGCCGGCCGCTCATGACGGCCTTGAACGCGGCCCGGAGCGCGATCTCGGTCTTGCCGAAGCCCACGTCTCCGCACAGCACCCGGTCCATGGGCCGCTCCGATTCCATGTCGGCCTTGATCTCGGCCAGGGCCTGGAGCTGGTCGGGCGTCTCTTCGTAGGGGAAGGAGGACTCCAACTCCGCCTGCCAGGGCGTGTCCGGGGCGAACGCGTAGCCGGCCTGGGCCTCGCGTTTGGCGTAGAGGCGGAGGAGATCCTCGGCCACCTCCTCGGCGCTCCGGTTGGCCCGGGAGCGGGCGCGCTCCCAGTCGCCGGTCCCCAGTCGGTGCAGCGGCGGCCGTCCGTCGGTGCCGCCCAGGTAGCGCTGGACGCGGTCCAGGCTCTCCACCGGGACGTAGAGCCGATCCCCGTCGGCGTACTCCAGCTCCAGGTACTCGCGCTGTACGGCGCCGCCGCCCTCGGCGTCCTCGACCTCGATCAGACGCATGCCCGCGAAGCGGGCGATGCCGTGGTCGACGTGGACCACCAGATCACCGGGCTGGAACTCCAGGTGCAGGCTCGCCCCGTCCCGGGTGGACCGCCTGGAGAGCCGGGCGGTGGGACGCCTCACCCGGCCGAACAGCTCGGCATCGGTGTACAGGCGGAACCCCAGCCGGTCGTTCCGGCAGCCGGCGGCGAGGTCGACGTCCACTCGCCGGAGGCCCGGTTCGAGGGTCAGGTCCACGTCGAGGTCGGTCTCGGCCGCCTCGGCGCCGGCGTCGGCGAGCAGCGTCTCCACGCGTTCACCCTGTTCGCTGGCCAGCAAGACCGTGGCCTCGACCCCGGCCTCCACCAGCTCCGCCGCCGCCCGGGGCCGACCGACCAGCGGCTCCGCCTCCCGCCAGCCCGGGTCCACCGCCCCTTCCCGGTCGGCGGTGACAGCGCTCATCCGCGACCGGGAGCCGAACGCCTCCAATCGCTCCACGGGAACCATCGGAGGCCGAAACCCGACCGGCAGCTCACCGTCGCCGGCCTCGGCCTCGGCCAGCATCAGGGTCTCCTGCTGCAGGTCGCGGGCCTCGGCCCGCTGGCGATCGGGCTCCAGGTCGATCACCGCCGCGTCCTCGGGCAGGTGGTCGAGCAGCGAGGGCAGCCGGGGCTCGAGGTAGGCGGCCAGGAGCTCCACGCCGGGGAAGGCCGCCCCCTCGAGCAGCCGCTCGAGATCCTCCTCCCACTCCTCGCGAACGTCCCGTCGCAGGCCGTCCAGCCCGGTCGTCCGGCGCAGCCGGGCGGCCGCCTCCGCCCCCCGGCCGGGGCCCAGGAGGACCTCTCGCCCCGGGGTGACCGTGAGCCGTGGGATCGCCATCACCGAGCGCTGGTTGCGCGCGTCGTACAGCCGGAGGGTCTCCAGCTGGTTCCCGAAGAACTCGGCCCGCACCGGGGTCCGGACGGCGGACGGGAAGACGTCCAGGATGCCTCCCCGGAGGGCGAACTGGCCCGGCGCCTCGGCCATGGGCTCGCGGCGGTAACCGAGCTCCACCAGTCTCGCCGCCAGCTCGACCGGGTCGATCTCGAGGCCGGGCTCGAGGGTCACCGTGCAGGCATCCAGGTCCTCGGCCGCGACCGTCGCCCGCATCATCGCCCGGCGCGAGGAGACCACGAGGCAGGGATCATTCCCGGCCCGGGCCGCGGCCAGGGCGGCCAGGGCCTCCAGGCGCAGCGAGACGGCCTCGTCGGCGGCCGGTGGCCGGTCCAGGAAGGACACCGTGACCTCGGCGAAGTGGTAGGCAGGGGGGCGGCCGTCGAGCCAGGCGCGGAGCTCCGGGAGCAGCCGCGCCGGCCCCGGGCACAGCACCAGAACGCTCCTCCCTCGCTTGCCGGCGGCCCGGGCCACGGCCGCCGCCACCGGCGCCCAGGCCGGGCGGGGCAGGCGCGCCACCCTCAGGGTCTGGCTCGACCCCTCCAGCCATGCCCCCAGCGGCCCCTCGAGCAACCGCTCGGACAGGGAGCCCACCATCCTCACGGCAGCTCCTCGCACCCCAGCGATCCAGGCCGGTTGTACCGCTCCATGGCGCGCTCCAGGCCGGCGGTGAGGGCCAGCTCGACGGCCGAGGCCACCCCTTCCAGGACAGCCGGCAGGGCCGCCGCCTCGGCGGGGGTGAACCGTCCCAGCACGTGCCGGATCCCGGCTGCGGAGCCGGCCGCCGGCGGCCGGCCCACGCCCACCCGAAAGCGGACGAACTCGTCGCTGTGGAGGGCGGCGATGATGGAGCGGATCCCGTTGTGGCCCGCCGCCGACCCGCCGAGCCGGATGCGCAGCCGACAGAGGGGCAGGTCGAGCTCGTCGTGCAGCACCCAGACCGAGGTGGGACCGATCCCCAGGTCGCGCGTGGCCTCGAGCACCGAGCGGCCGCTGAGGTTCATGTAGGTCAGCGGCTCCAGCAGCCAGACCCGGCGCCCGGCGACCTCGCCGCACCCCACCCTGGCCCGCCAGCGGCGGCGCGTCAGCTCGATGCCGGCCCGCCTGGCGAAGGTCTCCAGGCAGGCCCAGCCCACGTTGTGTCTGGTGCCGGCGTACTCGGCGCCTGGATTGCCGAGGCCCACCAGCACCAGGTCGGCGGCGGAGCCGGGAGTTCGGCTCGGGGCGACGGGTGATGGCGACACGGTGGACATGGACGTGGACGGGCCCGCGGCTCCGGCCGCGACCCGGGGCTCAAGTCTACGTCGGGGGCCGGGATTCCCCGGCTCGTGGCCGCAGCGTCTCCCCTCCGGGCACCTCGTCCCCGGAGAGGAGACGGCCGGCGACGGGACGGAGGCCGCATCGGGCCAGGCAGGCCAGCGTCAGACGGGCCATCTCGCGCTCCTCCTCGGGGGTGGCGTGGTCCCAGCCCAGCAGGTGGAGCAGGCCGTGCACCGCCAGCAGCGCCGCCTCCACCTCGGCCGGGTGGCCGAAAGCGGCCGCCTGGCGGACGACGGCCGGCCAGGAGAGGGCCAGGTCCCCGAGGTAGCCGGAGGCCGGATCCCCGCTGGGGAAGGAGAGCACGTCGGTGGGGTGGTCCTCGCCCAGGAAGCGCCGGTTGAGGCGCCGCAGCTCCCGGTCCCCGCTCACCCGGACGGTCAGGCTCGTCTCCCGCCCGGGCAGCCGCGCCGCCACCGCCGCCTCTCCGGCCGCTTCGACCAGGACGCGGCGGAGCCAGGCGGGCGGGATGGGGGCGCGCACCGCCTTCACCACCTCTACCCGCAGACGGTCTCGATCCCCGACCGACCGTGTGGAGGGTCCCTCCTCACCCCGCCTCATCGTCGGCCGCGGCGTCCCGTCCTCAACGCCGACAATGGAGTCCTCGTGGAATCGATCATCGCCTTCCTCCATTTCCGCTTCGCGGTCGCGCTCCTCCTGCTCGCGGTCGTGCTCGGCTGCTGGGGGCTGTACCAGTTCCTGCGCCGCCGGCGGATCAGCCCGGGCTTCCGCGCCGGCTTCGTGCTGATGATCGCGCTCACCGCCATCCAGGGTCTGCTCGGGCTGCTGCTCCTCACCGTCACCCAGCCCCGGGAGCTGCTCCACGTCCTCTACGGCGTCTTCGCCATCGTCTTTCTGCCCGGGGTCTACCTCTACGCCGACCGCGGCGGACGGGAGCGGGACGAGCGCCTGCGGCGGGCACGGGAGGCGGCCTTCCTGGTGGGCGCCTGCTGGGTGGTGGCGATCGCCTACGCCCGCGGCTTCATGACCGGCCGCTGACCGCGGTCGGCTCCTGCTCGCGCCAGGCGGTCCACCACGCCGCCAGCCCCGCGCGCCAGCTGCGCAGGGGGGGTAGACGCTCCGAGGTGAGGCAGCCGTTGAGCGGGCGTGGAGCCGCCGCCCCCAGCTCGGGCGTGGTCAGTGGCTCCACCGGCACCTCCAGGCCGGCCAGGCGCAGGGCCTCGACCGCCAGCTCCCAGTAGGAGCAACACCCCTCCGCCACCAGGTGCACGACGCCGGAGAGCGTGCCCCCGAGGAGGTCCGCGACGGCTGCGGCCAGGTCGGCCGTGTAGGTGGGGTTGAGCCGCTGGTCCGCCACCACCCGGAGCCGCTCGCCGGCCAGGGCCCTCCGCACCATGCGTTCGGGGAAGCTGCCTCCCTTCACCGCCGAGCCGACGGCTCCGAACAGCCCCGAGGAGCGCACCACCAGCGCCTCCGGTAGGATCTCCAGCACCCGACGCTCCCCCTCCAGCTTGGAGCGCGCGTACGCTCCCAGCGGACGCGGCCGATCTCGTTCCGAGAAGGGGCGATCCCCGGAGCCGTCGAAGACGTAGTTGGTGGAGAAATGGATCAATCGAGCCCCCGCCCGCCGGCAGGCCAGGGCGACGTTGGCGGCGCCGTCGGCGTTGACGGCCAAGGCCAGACCCGGGTCCCTCTCGGCGGCGTCGACCGCGTTGTAGGCGGCGCAGTTGAGGACCACGTCGCAGCGCCGCACGGCCGCCTCCACCGCCTTCGGATCGGTCACCGACAGCTGGCGCCGGTCCGGGGCCAGGGCCTCGGGGAACAGCCGCCGCAGGTCGCTCCCCAGTTGACCGGCCGCGCCCGTGATCAGCACGCGCACGGCCCATATGGTTTCATGCTGCGGCCATGGCTCGCCTGACCGACTTGCTCCAGCGTGGACCGGTCCTGTTCGACGGCGCCATGGGCACCGAGATCATGGCCCGCGGCGTGACCCCGGGTCGCTGCCTCGAGGAGCTCAACCTGATCCAGCCCGCGCTCGTCCTGGGCATCCACCGCGACTACATCGCGGCGGGGGCGGACGTGATCGAGACCAACACCTTCGGGGCCAACCGCTTCGGCCTGGGCGACCACTACCTGGAGTCGCGCGTGGCCGAGATCAACCGGGCCGGGGCCCGTCTCGCCATCGAGGCGCGCAACGCCTCCGGCCGACCGGTGCTGGTGGCCGGGAGCGTGGGGCCGCTCGGGCGCGCGATCGAGCCGGTGGGCGCGATCAAGCGAACGTCGGCGGAACGCATCTTCACCGAGCAGGTCCAGACCCTGGCCGAGGCCGGCGTCGACCTCCTGGTCTTCGAGACCTTCACCTCGCTGCCGGAGCTGGAGCTGGCGGTGGGGGTGGCCAGGAGGGTCGTCCCGCGCCTGCCCGTGCTGGCCAGCCTGAGCTTCGACGAAGAGGTCGACCCAT
The DNA here is from genome assembly GCA_021323605.1 of Bacillota bacterium. Lineage (GTDB taxonomy): Bacteria > Chloroflexota > Dormibacteria > Dormibacterales > Dormibacteraceae > CADDZO01. Next base: position 15,110 of record JAJPKS010000124.1, read on the forward strand.
CCGGAGCGGCCGCGGCCCTGGTGGCCGGGCTCGCCCCTCTGTCGGTGGAGGTGATCGGCGCCAACTGCGGCAGCGGCCTCCAGGCGGCGCTCGACGTCGCCCGGCACCTCCTGGCCGCGGGCGCGCCCGCGGTGTCGGTGATGCCCAACGCCGGCCTGCCCGGGCACCCTCCCGGACCCGGGGCCTCGTGGGCGCCGCTGCCGCGTCGGGCGATTGGCCGGGTCGTCTATCCCACCGGGCCGGCCTACTTCGCGGAGCAGGCGGCGCGCCTGGTGGCCGAGGGCGTCCGGGTCGTGGGCGGCTGCTGCGGCGCCGGGCCGGCGCACATTGCCGCGCTCCGCAGCCGGCTGGCAGGCGTGCCCTCGGTCCGTCGCCCGCCCGCCGGCCGACGATGGGCGGTGGGCGGGCACGACCCCTCCTCGGGGCCGCGGCCGCCGGCGCCGCCCCGGTCCCGGCTGGCCGAGGCCCTGGCCCGAGGCCGGTTCGTGATCTCGGTGGAGCTCACCCCCCCACGCGGGATCGATCCGGGCCGCGTCCTGGCCGGCGCCAGGCTCCTGGCCGAGGCCGGGGTCGAGTTCGCCAACGTGACCGACACGGCCATGGCACGCCTGCGCATGGGCGTGATCAGTTGCGCCGCCCTGATCCAGCAGCAGGTCGGCCTCGAGGCCGTCGCCCACTTCACCTGCCGCGACCGCAACGTGATGGCGATCCAGTCCGAGCTGATCGGGGCCCACGCCTTGGGCATCCACAACGTCCTGGCGCTACGCGGCGACCCGCCCCGGGTGGGGGATCACCCCCACGCCAGACCGGTCTGGGAGGTGAACGCCGTCGGCCTGATCACGATCCTGGCCAACCTCAACCGTGGGCTCGACGCCAACGGGACCCCGATCGGGGAACGGACGTCGTTCCTCGTCGGGGCGGTCGTGAACCCCGGCGCGGAGGACTTCGAGCGAGAACTCCGCCTGCTGCGACGCAAGATCGCGGCCGGCGCCGCCTTCGTGATCACGAACCCCGTCTACACGCCCGCGGCGCGGCAGCGAATCGAGCGCATCGCCGCCCTGGCCCGGATCCCGGTGCTGGTCGGGGTCATGCCCCTGGCCTCCGCCAGGCACGCCGAGTACCTGCACCACGAGGTGCCCGGTATCAGCGTGCCCGGCGACCTCCGCCGGCGGCTGGCGGCCGCGGGCGACCGCGCCGCCGAGCTGGGCCTGGAGCTGGCCGGCCAGTTCCTGGACTCCGTGCGCCCCCTGGTCCAGGGGGCGTACGTCATCCCTCCCGGCGCCAGGTACGAACTCGCCGTCCGCCTGGTCCAGCGCCTCCGGCAGCCGGTCGGCTAGGGCGGACGGGGCCGCCCTTCAGGACCCGGCGTGGCGGGCGCGCAGCCGCTCCAGCCGCTGCCGCTTGGCGTCCAATGCCTGTCGCAGCGCCTGCGCCAGCTGGGCGTCGTTCATCGGCACCACCCTGAGGCGGGCCTCCAGCTGGCGCACTTCCACCTCCGCGTTCGTGAGCTCCAGATCGATCGTCCGCATGGTAATCCCCCTACGGTCGATATTGTGGCAATCCTTTGCGTAATTTCTCAAGTCAGAGCTTGAGTAAATACCCCCTACCGCCCTCCGGAGGGGTCACGGAGGGGCCCCGCCCCCGACCAGGCGCTCCAGCAGCCGGCGCAGATCACCCCGAACCCGGTCCTCGCCGACGACCGCCTCCTGGCCACCCAGGGAGAGCCGGTAGACGAAACGATCCGGCCCCGCCGGAGATGGAGGGGCTCCCCCCGCCCTCCGGCGATGGCGGAGGGAGCCGCCGGCCTCGGCCGCGAGGCAACGCCGCACCGCGCGCCGCTCGCGGTCGGTGAGCTCCTCGATCGAGATCGAGGCCCGCAGCGTCAACCCGGCGATGCCGCCCGATCGCTCGATCCACAGCCGCCCCGAGCCACGCCGGCCCGCTCCCGCCTCCCCGCCCTCGGTCTGCGTCGCCATCGCCCGCATCGGCCTCCTCAGCACGCCCACCTCGGCCCAGCCCTCCGCCACCGCGACCGCCTCCGCCGAACGGGGGCCGAAGAGCGCCGCCGCGGAGCGTACCGTGGCCCGGGCGAAGGCCTCGAAGCCGGCGTCGCCCGGCAGCTCGCCCGCCACCAGCGCCCGATACCAGATCCTGCCCGCCCGCTCCCAGGCGTAGCCACCCAGGGCGACGGCGACCAGATAGAAGGCGCGGTTGGGGATGCCCGAGTTGAGATGGACGCCACCGTTGTCGGTGTCGGTGGGCACGTAGTCACGCACGTGGGCCGGCTGGAGGTCGCCCTCGAAGGCCGTCCCCGGCGCGCTGAGCGAGCGCAGGGCGTACCCTCTCAGGGCTGGCCCCAGGATGCCCGCTCCGATCGACCAGTCGGCCTGCTCGACCGTCTGCCCCAGCGCGTACTGCTTGACCAGCGCGCCGAAGACGTCAGCGATCGACTCGTTGAGCGCCCCCGGCTGACCGTCGTAGCGGAGCCCGATCGTGCGCTCGATCACGGCGTGGGTCAGCTCGTGGCCGATCACGTCGAGGGAGGAGGTGAAAGCGCCGATCCGGAAGAGCCGACCGTCGCCGTCGCCGAAGATCAGGCGTTCGCCGTCCCAGAAGGCGTTGTCGTAGCCACGGCCGAAGTGGACCTCCCCCAGCAGCGGGTGGCCGAGGCCGTCGATCGAGTCGCGGCCCATCACCTCCCAGAAGAGGCGATAGGTGTCGCCGAAGCCGTCGTAAGCCTGGTTGGCGGCCTCGTCCGCCACCGGCGGCTCCCCTTCGCGGCGCAGGATCCGATCGGCGCGCCGGTCGATCCGGTGGCCGGCGTCGAAGATCGTTCGCCGCGGCCGCCCCGGAGCCGGGGGCAACCGCCGGGGTGGCGCGGGCGCGCCCCCCCGGGCGCGCATGGCACGGAGCCACCGGTCGACGGCGAGCGTGTCGCGCGCCGCCCGGCGGTCCGGCGGCGCCCCTCGCTCCGCCACTCGTTCGAGGAGGTGAGGGGGAACGATGGCGCACGTCCCTCCTCTGTCGGCGGTCCGGCGGGACGGGCGCCCCCCAGGGGCGCCGCGGGGGTCCCGGCCGGCCCGCCCCGGCTCAGCCGGCCAGCCCCAGCAGGGCCTCACGTGACCAGCCGTGCAGACGCAACCAGCCCAGCTCCAGCGGGCCCAGGCTTTCGACATCCCGGCGGGAGAGGCGGAGGAACACCCACTGAACCCCTCGCCGACCGCTCCGGAGGTCGGGCATGCCCATGCCCTCGAGCCGGATCGCCGTGCCCGACCTGGTCCCGGGCGGGATGCGCACGGCTCTGGTCCCCAGCATGGTCGGCACCCACACGCGCCCACCCAGCGCGGCCCTCACCGGGCTGACGTCGACCCAGCAGGAGAGGTCCTGCCCGCTCCGGTAGAAGCGAGGGTGCACCTGCACGCGAACCCGCAGGTAGAGGTCACCGGGGGGCGCCCCGGGTGCGGGCACGTCCCCCATCCCCGAGAGCCGGATGCGCGAGCCGGTGTCGACCCCGGGCGGGATGCGCACCCACAGGACCTGCACCTCCTCCCGCAGCCCACGGCCGGCACAGGCGTGACAGGTGCCCGGCAACCGGCCGCGGCCTCCGCAGCGCAGGCACGCCTCGCGCTCCCAGCGCCACAGGCGCACCGAGACCCCGAGGCCGCGACAGCTCGGACAGACGCCGCCGCCGGTCCCCCGGCAGAACCCGCAGGTGATGCGGCGGATGACCGCCATGCGCCGGGCCGCGCCGTGGAAGGCGTCCTCGAGGGAGACGCTGAGGTCCTGGACGAGGTCACGACCGGCCGGCGCGCGCGGTGGCCTGGGTGGCGCCGAAGCGCGGTCGTATCTCCGGCGTCGCTCGGGATCGGAGAGGACCTCGTAGGCCTCGCGGATCTCCTTGAAGCGCTGCGCCGCCCCGGGATCGCCCGGGTTGTGGTCGGGATGGTATCGCTTGGCCAGGGACCGAAAGGCCCGCTGCACCTCGGCCTGGCTGGCGGAGCGGTCGATGCCCAGGATCTCGTAGTAGTCCCGCTCCGTCCGCACCGCTCCGCCCCGCTCCTTCGTTCCCGCCCAGCGTCTGTGATCCCGCGCCGCCCGTCAACGCGGTCCGGGTCCCGGGCGCTCCTCCCCGACGCTCCCTGCGGGATCAGTCCAGGTTGATGGCCTCGCGCAGCTTCTCGAAGAAGCCCTTGGAGACCTTCTCGGGCTTGCCGGTGAGGCCCCCCACCTTGCGCAGGAGGTCCCTCTGCTCCGGAGTGAGATCCCTCGGGATCACCACCTGGACCTTCACGAACTGGGCGCCCCGCCGCCCGGTGCGCACATCGGGCATGCCCTTCCCGGCCAGCCGGAAGGTCTGCCCGTGCTGCGTGCCGGGGGGGATGGCGATCTCCACCGGCCCGTCCAGCGTGGGCACCTCGATCCGGTCGCCCAGAGCGGCCTGGATCATGTTGATGCGGAGGTCGTAGACCACGTCCTCGTCCTGGCGCCGAAGCTGGGGATGCGGCTTGACCTTGAGGACGATGTAGAGGTCGCCGGGTGGGCCGCCGCGCAGGCCGGCCTCGCCCTCGCCGGCCAGCCGGATCTGGGAGCCGGTGTCGACCCCGGGCGGGATGCGGACGCTCAGCCGGCGGCGACGCTCCACTCGTCCCTGCCCGTGGCAGGCGCTGCACGGGGTGCGCAGGACACGGCCGGCGCCCGAGCACGACGGGCAGGTCGTGATGTTGACCACCGCGCCGAAGATCGATTGGGCCTGCCGGCGCACCTGTCCCCTGCCGCCGCACGTGCCGCACGTCTCCCAGCCCGTGCCGGGCTGGGCACCGGCGCCGCCGCACGCCTCGCAGGCGACGAGCCGTGGCACCTCGATCTCCTTCTCCGTCCCCCGGTAGGCCTCCTCGAAGCTGATGGTCAGGTCGTAGCGCAGGTCGTCGCCCCGTGCCGAGCGGGTGGTGGCCCGGCGGCCGAAGCTGCCGAAGGCGTCGCCGAAGAAGGACTCGAAGATGTCCCCGAAGCCGAAGCCCTCGAACCCGCCGAACCCGGCCGGCCCCTGGCCCACACCCGCCTGGCTCACGCCGGCGTGCCCGAACATGTCGTAGGCACGCCGCTTCTCCGGGTCGGAGAGGACCGCATAGGCCTCGTTGATCTCCTTGAAACGCTCGGCGGCGGCGGGATCACCCGGGTTGCGGTCCGGATGGTGCTGCATGGCCAGCCGGCGGAAGGCCCGTTTGAGGTCGTCCTGGCTGGCGTCCCTCCGGACGCCCAGGATCTCGTAGTAGTCGCGCTTGACCGCCAACGTCTATTCGGGGTGAGAGGGCGGCCGGGCGACCCTCACCAGGGCGGGCCGCAGAACTCGATCGTGCATGCGGTAGCCGGGGCGTAGCTCCGCCACCACGGTGTCCTCGGGGTGATCCCCGGACTCCTCCGCCGCCACCGCCTCGTGGAGGCTGGGATCGAAGCGAACACCGACCGATTCGATCCGCTCCACGCCGACCGAGGCCAGCACCTCCTCCAGCTTCTGGAAGGTCAGGCGGACGCCCTTCAGCCAGTTCTGGTCCACGCCCTCGGGGGCGTGGTCGAGGGCCAGCTTGGCGTCGTCGAGGACCGGGAGCAGCCGTTCGGCCACGGTCGCGGCGGCGAAGCGCATGGTCTCCAGCTGTTCCTGCCGCGCCCGTTTCTTGAAGTTGTCGAAGTCGGCGGCCAAGCGCAGGTAGCGACCGTTGGCCTCCTCGAGCTGCGAGGCCAGCTCCTCGATCCGTCGATCGCGTTCGTCCGGCTCCGCCCGGGCCTCGGTCGCGGGCGGGCCCGCGGCCGCCGCTTCCGGGCGCGACCCGGGGTCGGGCTCGGCCCCGGCCGGACCGCCCTTCTCCCCGGCGATCGCCTCCCCCGGCACCGTCGCGGCCCCGGTCTCCTCCGGGGCCGCAGCCCCATCACCCGGCCGCGGCGGGCGCTCCTCGCCCCCGGGACTCGACCCGCCCGCCGTCGGATCCCCGGGCGATGGGGTCGTCTCCTGATCGTTCTCTCGCTTCGACGGCATCGTTCCTCTTGATACCGCGCGCTTCCGCCTGCTCAAACGTGCCACCTCTCCAGACCGTGCCCCGGGTTCGCCACGGTCCCACGCGGCGCCCTTTGGCCCGCGGGTCTCGAGCCCGGACCAGCAAACCTTACGGGCTCGGCCCTACCTTACGCGTAGGCCTCCGCCATGCGCTCGCTCGCCCAGCGAGCGACCGTCCGCAGTCGCCCCACCACCTGGGGGTAGTCCATCCGGGTGGGGCCGACCACGCCCAGGACGCCCCGGATGCGGTTGCTCGGGCCGTAGGTGGTGAGGACCAGGGTGCAGGAATGGAGCTGGCTCATCCCGTTCTCGGAGCCGATGACGATCTGGAGATCGGAGTTGGCCGCCAGCTGCTGGAGCAGCACCGCCAGGTAGCGGCTCTCCTCCAGCACCTCGAGGACCTGGTGGAGTCGCGACGCCTCGGCGAACTCCGGCTGCCGGACCAGGTTCCGGACTCCGTCGTGGATGACGATGGTGTCCGAGCTCCGCTCGAACTGCTCGAGCACCTCGCACACCCTGGTCAGGACCTCCTTCTCCAGGCCCTCCCCCAGCCGCTCGATCCGGGCCGCGACCTCCTCACGGTCTTTCCCCGGCAGTTCCCGGTTGAGCCTGTTGGCGAGCCGGGTCAGCTCACCCTGATCGACCGGCCGGCTGGTCGTGGTCACGTGCTGCCGCAGGAGGTTCCCCTCCACCAGCACCACGATCAGCACCGCCCGGGCCTCCAGGGAGGCCAGGTCGACGTGCTTGATCCGGGCCAGGGGACCGCTCGGGGAGCTGGCCACAGCGGCGTTGCGGGTCACCGTGGCCAGGGTCGTGGCCACCCGCTCGAGCAGGAGCTGGGGATCGTGGGGAGCGAGCCGCAGCTCCTCCTGGATGTAGGACTCGATCCCGGGCGGGACCGGCTCCAGGTCCATCAAGAAATCGACGAAGTAGCGGTACCCACGGTCGGTCGGGACGCGGCCCGCCGACGTGTGCGGCTGGGCCAGGTACCCCAGATCGCCGAGCTCGGACAGCTCGTTGCGGATCGTGGCCGAGCTCAGGTTGAGGAAGTGGCGGCTGACCAGCTGCTGCGAGCCCACGGGAACGGCCGTGACCGTGAACTCGCGGACGACCGCCTTCAGGATCTCCTGTTTTCTTGGCTCCAATGGAGTTGGCACTCTCCGCAGTGGAGTGCCAACAGTCTACCGCAGGTCGGAGCCCCGGGGGAGGGCCGCGCCCACTCCCTCAGAGGACGGCCAGCGCGATCTGGTTGTGCAGGTCGAGCCCCCGGGCGGTGGGCACCCAGCGCGAGCCTCGACGCTCCACCAGGCCCACCCGACGAAGCCCCTCGAGCCGATCCTCGAAGCCGGGCGGGGCCTCCAGGCCGGCGACGGTGCGCAACCCCAGCATCACCAGCTCGGCCCGAGCCCGCTCCGGGGCCAGCTCCTCCCCGTCCTCGCCGACGGGGGTGATCGCGGCCGGTCCCGGGCCCGGCCCGGGCGACCCCTCGAGGGCGGCCAGGTAGGCGCGGGGGTGGGCGAGGTTCCACCAGCGCCACGCCCGGTCCCCATCGGTCGCATAGGAGTGGGCGCCGGCCCCGGCCCCGTAGACGGGTCGGCACTCCCAGTAGGCCTGGTTGTGTCGGGCACGATGGCCGGGCCGGCACCAGTTGGACACCTCGTAGCGCTCGTAGCCGGCGGCGGCCAGCACCTCCACCGCGACCTGCAGCTGCTCCCACTGGGCGTCGGCATCGACCTCGGGGAGCAGGCCCCGATCGCGACGACGGGTGAGGAGGGTACCGGGCTCGAAGGTCAGACAGTAGCAGGAGAGGTGCTCCGGGCCCAGCTCGACCGCCCGCTCGAGGCTGGCGCGCCAGGTGTCGCGGTCCTGGAAGGGGATGCCGTAGATGAGGTCGAGGTTGATGTTCTCGAACCCCGCCCGGCGTGCCTCGAGGAAGGCGGCCACGGCCCGGGCGCCGTCGGTCCGCCGCTCGAGGACGGTCAGCGCCCGGGGATCGAAGCTCTGGACGCCGAGGCTGAGACGGTTGACACCGCGCGACCGCCAGACCGCCAGCCGCCGGGGGTCGGTCGAGGCGGGGTTGGCCTCGAGCGTGATCTCCGCCCCGGCCTCGATCTCGAAGGTGGCCCGCAGGTATGCCAGCATCCGCTCCGCCAGCTCCGGTGGGTACAGGCTCGGCGTGCCCCCGCCGATGTACACCGTCCGCAGCGGGGCGAAGGGCAGGGCGGCCCGCGCCCATTCCAGCTCGCCCTCCAGCGCCCGCTGGTACTCGGGCATCAGCCGCTGCATGCCGGCGTAGGCGTTGAAGTCGCAGTAACCGCAGCGATGCCGGCAGAAGGGGATGTGCAGGTAGAGATGTCGGAACGGCACCAGCCGAAAGGCACCGGCGATCGCCACCCGCGGCCGGCCGGGCGATGGCCGGCCCACCGCCGCCGTCCCCCCGACCGCCGTCATCAGGGCGATCTCCCGATCTCGTATCGCTCGGCCCGCACCTGTTCCAGGGTCCGCTCCAGCTGTTGGGCCGCGGCCTCCCGGTCGGGGACCAGGTCGAGGATCCGGGCGGCCATGCGTTCCTCGAGGCGGGCCAGCTGGCGGCCGATGGCCTCGGTGGGAGCCCCCCGGACCCGGTAACGATCTCGCTTCCGCCACAGGCGGCGGTGCTCGGCCCGCAGGTCGGCCAGGGCCACCTCGACCCGGCAGTCCAGGCAGCGCCCCTCGCGCACCAGGGAGCTGTCGACCTGCCGGCCGCAGCGGTGGCACGGGATGAGGATCCCGCTCACGGCTCCGCCCGCAACTCGGCCAACCGCGCCCCGGTCAGCTCGACCAGCCGCGACGGCGTGATCGCGAAGGCCGCGTCCGGTCGCCCGGCGGCGGCCCAGACCACGTCGTAGCGGAGGAGGTCACGGTCCATGTAGGTGGCGAGCCTCCGCACATGCCCGAAGGGCGGCACCCCGCCGATGGCGTAGCCCGTCACCTCCCGTACCGCCTCCGGATCGGCCCGCTCCACCCGTCCTCCGGCCAGGTCCTCCAGCCGGCGAGGATCGAGACGGTTCTCGCCGCTCATCAGCACCAGCACCGGCAGCTCGTCGATCCGGAACACCAGGGACTTCACGATCTGGCCCACCTTCACGCCGATGGAGCGCGCCGCCTCCGGAGCCGTCCGCACGCCCGCGGGGTAGCACCGGACCTCGAACTCGAGCCCTCGCTCCTCGAGCCATCGCTCGAACCGCGTCATGGCAGCAAGCCTAGCCCACGGCCTCCGCCGGCCGACCGCCCGCCGGCGGCGATCCCTGGTCCGGCTGCCACACCACCTCCTCGAGCTGACCCGGACGGCGGCCCGGGGCCGGGGCCGTCACCTGCAGGTAGTGCTCGCTGACGCCCCGGATGCGGTCGCCCACCACCCGGTCCCAGACGACCTGCAGCCGGCGCCCGGCGAAGCCCGCCTCGTACTCCACCCGGAGGCGGTGCCCGAGCGCGATCGCCCGGTGGGAACGATCCCGGGCGAGCTCGGGCGGCACCCGGTCGGGGTAGCGGGCCGCGGCCGTGCGCGGGCGAGGCGAGAAGCGAAACACGTGCAGCTGCATGAACCGCGCCCGCTCGATCGCCTCCAGCGTCCGCTGGAAGTCGGCCTCGGTCTCGCCCGGGAAGCCGACCATGACGTCTCCGGTCAGGGCCAGGTCGGGGCGCACCGCCCGGGCCATGTCCACCGCCCGCTCGAAGGTGGCCAGGTCGTAGCGCCGCCGCATCCGGGCCAGCACGCGATCCGACCCCGACTGCAGGGGCAGGTGCAGATGGGGGCAGAAGCGCGGATGCTCCAGCAGCGCGACCAGGTCCGGGTCCACGTGGAAGGGATCCACCGAGGAGAGGCGGATGCGGGCCGGTGCGGCCGCCTCCAGGAGACGCCGCACGAGCGCGGCCAGCCCCCCGCGGTAGGAGCCGAGATCGATCCCGGTGAGCACGATCTCCCGGTAGCCGACCGCCGCCGCCGCCCGGGCCCGGGCCTCGAGGTAGGGCAGCGCGCGTGAGAGCGACCGGCCACGGGTCTGCCAGACGATGCAGAACGTGCACCGGTTGTCGCAGCCCTCCTGCACCTTCAGCACGTAGCGGGAGCGTCGCGTCCCGGGCGGCTCCACCACCGCCTCCGGATCGGGGAGCGGCTTGAGCCGGTTGGGCACCACCAGGTCCGCCCCCAGGGTGTCCCCGGGATGGGCGTCCACGTAACAACCCATCAGGATCACCGCCGCGCCGGGATGCTCGCGCCGGGCGCGCGCCACCGCCTTGCGGGTGTCCCGGTCGGCGGCACCGGTGACGGTGCACGAGTTGACCACGACGACATCGCGGGCGCCGGCCAGCAGTGCCGTCACCTCGTCGGTCTCGGCGGCGTTGGTGCGACAGCCAAGGTTGATGAAGGTCGCCGTCATGGGACTCGCTCCTCGAGGGCCGGGAGGGGAACGACCGGAGACCCGCCGCGCAGGCGGTAGCCTACCAGGCGTCCCCGGGCCGAGGTGGGCGCCGACGGCAGGCGCCGGTCAATCGTCAAGGCTCAACACGGCCATGAAGGCGTCCTGGGGGATCTCGACCGAGCCCACCCGCTTCATCCGCCGCTTGCCCTCCTTCTGTCGCTCCAGGAGCTTGCGCTTTCGGGTCACGTCCCCGCCGTAGCACTTGGCGAGCACGTCCTTGCGCATGGCCGGGATGGTCTCGCGGGCGATCACCCGGCCCCCGATGGCCGCCTGCAGCGGCACCTCGAAGAGCTGGCGCGGGATGATCCGGCGCAGCTTCTCGACCAGGCGCCGGCCGTGCTGATGGGCCCGCTGCCGGTCCACGATCATGGACAGCGCGTCCACCGGCTCCCCGGCAACCAGCACGTCCAGCTTGACCAGGTCACCGGGGCGGAAGCCGATCAGCTCGTAGTCCATCGAGGCGTATCCGCGCGAGCGCGACTTGAGCGCGTCGTAGAAGTCGTGGACGATCTCGGCCAGGGGCAGCTCGTACTCCAGCAGCACCCGCCCGCCGGCCTGGTGCTCCATCCGGGCGTAGGTTCCGCGCCGCTCCTGGCAGAGTTCCATCATCGCCCCCAGGTATTCGGAGGGGACCACGATCGAGACCCGGACGTAGGGCTCCTCGATGCGCTCGATGCTGGCCGGGGGCGGCAGCTGGGAGGGGTTGTCGACCTCGACCGTGGTCCGGTTGCGCAGGTGCACCAGGTAACCGACGGTGGGAGCGGTGGTGATCAGGTCCAGGCCGAACTCCCGCTCCAGCCGTTCCTGGACGATCTCCATGTGCAGGAGGCCCAGGAATCCACAGCGGAAGCCGAAGCCCAGGGCGGCCGAGGTCTCGGGCTCGAAGGTCAGGGAGGCGTCGTTCAGCTGCAGCTTCTCCAGCGACTCCTTCAGCTCCTGGTAACGGTCGGAGTCGGTGGGGAAGAGGCCGGCGAACACCATCGGTTTGGCCGCGCGGTAGCCCGGCAGCGGCCGCTCGGCGCCCCGCTCCGCGTAGGTGATGGTGTCGCCCACGCGTGCGTCGCCGACGTTCTTGATCGCGGCGGTGAGGTAGCCGACCTCGCCCGCGGCCAGCTCGTCGACCGGGCGCGGCCGGGGCCGGAAGCAGCCGACCTCGTCGACCTCGTAGACGCGACCGGTGGCCATCAGCCGGATGCGGGTGCCGGGCCGGATGCGGCCGTCCACCACCCGAACGTAGGTGACCACGCCTCGATAGGGATCGTAGACGGAATCGAAGACCAGGGCCCGCAGCGGCGCCTCGGGGTCGCCCGAAGGAGGCGGCACCTCGCGGACCAGTGCCTCCAGGACCTCCGTCACCCCCTGGCCGGTGCGGGCCGAGGCGAACAGGATCCGTTCCCGGGGGATGCCCGTCACCTGCTGGATCTGCTCGGCCACCAGCTCGGGCTGGGCCACCGGCAGGTCGATCTTGTTGACCACGGGGATGATGTGCAGGTCGGCCTCCACCGCCTGGTAGAGGTTGGCCAGGGTCTGGGCCTCGACCCCCTGGGTGGCGTCCACCACCAGCAGGGCGCCCTCGCAGGCGGTCAGGGAGCGCGACACTTCGTAGGAGAAGTCCACGTGGCCGGGGGTGTCGATCAGGTTCAGCTGGTAGACGTTCCCGTCTCTGGCCCGGTACGTCATCCGCACCGGCTGCAGCTTGATCGTGATCCCCCGCTCGCGCTCCAGGTCCATGGTGTCCAGGACCTGGTCGACCATCTCGCGCTGGCTGATGGTGTCCGTCAGCTCCAGGAGGCGGTCGGCCAGGGTCGACTTGCCGTGGTCGATGTGCGCCACGATGCAGAAGTTCCTGATCAACGCCCGGGGGGTGGCCACGCCGCTCAATGGTAGCCCTGCCCCGGCACCGTCCCGGCCCCGGGCGGCGCGGCCGGCCCTCCTCCCGCTTCCGTCCCCGGGGTCGGGCGACGGTCGAGCCTCACCCGGGGCCCAGGCCCAGCGCCAGCCCGACCAGGGCGGCGGTCTCGGCCCGGAGGTTGCGCGGCCCGAGGCTCAAGACCCGCCCGCGGGCCCGCTCCAGCTCGGCTGGGGTCCAGCCGCCCTCCGGCCCGACGAAGAGCGTGGCCCCGTCCTCCAGCGCCCGCATGGGGGCTCCGGCACGGTCCAGGAGGTAGGGACGGGAGGCCTCCTCCCAGGCCTGAGGGAAGGGGAGCGGACCTCGCACCTCGGGCACCACGAGCCGGCAGGCCAGCATCGCCGCCTCACGGCAGATCGTGGCCCAGCGGGCGGTCCGGTCGGAACGGACCCGCGCCACGCAGCGGTCCGCCGTCACCAGGAGGAACCCGGCCGCACCCACCTCGGTCCCCCTGGAGAGGACCAGCTCGAGGGCGCTCGCCGGCAGCACCGCCACCGCCAGCGTGATCGAGCGGGCCGGCTCCGGCCGATGCTCGACCTCCGACTCCACCCGTCCTGCCACCCGCTCCTCGCCCACCACCTCCAGGCGAACGCGCAGGAGGCGCCCCTCCGGCTCGATCACCGAGATGCGCTCGCCCGGCCGGGCGCGAAGGGAACGGGCGAGATGACGGGCGTCCGGGCCCGTGATCTCGACCCGGTCGTCCCGGCGACGTCCGTAGAAGCAGGGCATGCGTGGAAGCGAGCTTAGAGGCAGAGGAGCCCCGCCCGGGCCGGAGCCCGAACGCCGCCCGGCCGGCCCGGGAAGATGTCCCGACGTCCGCCGTCGAACGACGACACGAACCGGCTAGACTAGCTCGGCCGGCGCGCTGGAGCGCCGTCCATACCATGACGGGGGGTTTTGACCATGGAACTGAGCACCTATCTCATCTCTGCCACGATCACCTGGCACAAGGTGGTGGCCGCCATCGTGGTCATCGCCGTGATCGCGGCCGCGGTGGTCTTCTTCACCCGGCGCACCCGGACCGCATAGTCATCCTCGCCACGGCGCCCGCCGGCCCGGAGCGGTTCGCGACCGGGCCGGCGCGGCAGCCCGCAGGGCAGGGGCAGGTGGCGGGAGGTCGGATCACACCCCAAGGTCGATCCGGGTAAGGCGAGCGTGTGTGCCCTCGACCTCGAGCAAGCCGATGGTGCGCTCCCGGCCGAAGCCGGCGGCGGTGGCCGTCCCCACGTTGACGAAGCGGACGTCCCCTACCATCTCGTCTCGCCAGCGGTGGGTGTGGCCGTGGATCACGATCCGGCAGTCACGCACCCACGGCTCGTCCGGCCGCGGAGGACGGTGGACCATGGCCACCACCAGCCCCTCGATCCGCCGTACCACGCGCTCCGGATAGCGGGGATCGTCGGGCGCGTTCCCGTTCACCACCGTGAGCGGCGCGCCCAGGGCCCGTAGCCACTCCAGCACCCGCTCGTCCTGCCAGTCGCCGGCGTGCCAGATCTCGTCCACGCCGGCGAAATGCGGCCGGACGGCCGCGAGCAGGCCCTCGACCCGGTAGCGGCCCTGGGTGTCGCCGATCAGCCCCAGCCTGGTCACGTCGCGCTCAGAGCATCCGGTGCAGCCGCGGGTTGGGGGTGAGCCCGGGGATGCGGCCGCGCTTGGCCCGGGGCTCGCCGGCGACCTCCTTGACGTCGGCCGTGAACCCGATCGGGGGTGCGGACGCGATCGCCATCCCCACGCCGAAGGAGTTCACCGGCGCCCCCGCGGCCACGAACTGCCGGACCCGCGGCGCGTCGAGGCCGCCGCTGACGAAGATGCCCACCTCCCGGTGCCCGGCCTGATCCAGGCGCGCCCGCACCTCCTTGACCAGCTCGACGGTCACCCGCCCCCGCTCCATGGGCGTGTCCAGGCGCACGCCCCGCAGCCGGTCGCCCAGCGCCCGGGCCACGCGCAGCGCCTCTTCCGCCTCGTCCTTGAACGTGTCCACGAGCACGATCCGGGGCACGTCTCCGGGCATCAACTGGTCGAAGGCCAGCGCCGCCTTCACCGTGTCGCCGAAGAGCAGGATCATGGCGTGGGGCATGGTGCCGGAGGGACGGGGAAGGCCGGCCAGCTTGGCGCCCAGGGGCGTGGCGCAGCCCGCGCAGCCCCCCACCACGGCGGCGTGCTCCATGACCGGGCCCACCAGGGGGTGCACGTGGCGGGCGCCGAAGGAGATCACCGGCGTCCCCGCGGCCGCCTCCACGACCTCGCGCGCGGCCGTCGCCCAGCCCGAGGAGCTGGCCAGAAGGCCGAGGAGCGCGGTCTCCAGGCAGCCGATGAGGGAGTAGCGGCTCCGGACCCGGAGCACGACCTCGCGCGCCTCCATGGGCGCGCCCTCGTCCAGGGCCCACACCTCGCCCTCCCCGCCGAGGGCCTCCTGGAGGACGGAGAGCGCCTCTCTCATCCCGCACAGCACGCCCGCCCGGTCGCAGAAGAACTCCATGGTGACGACCGGATCCAGTCCGGCGCCGGCCAGGGTGTGGACGGCGTGCTGGAAGTAGACGTCGGCGGCGGGGCCGCGGTAGTAGTCCAGCAGCTCAGCGGCAGGCAGGTTCGGCACGACCACGTCGCTGACAGTCTATGATGCGGCTGGACCTGCCCCCAGACCGGCTCGGCCCGCCGGTAGAATCACGAACGTACCCATGTCTGTCCCGAGCCGCGAGCAGGTGCTCCACGCCCTGGCGACGATCGTCGATCCCGACCTCGGCCGGGACGTGGTGAGCCTGGGCATGATCAAGGACCTGCGCATCTCCGACGCCGGCCAGGTCGCCTTCACCTTCGAGCTGACGACGCCCGCCTGCCCGGTCCGGGAGCGTTTCCAGACCATGGCCCGCGAGGCCCTGATGCAGCTGGAGGGCGTGACCGGGGTCGACGTCCGGATGACGGCCAACGTTCGCTCCGCCTTCCCCCGCCAGCGGGAGGACGTTCTCCCCGACGTGCGCCAGACGATCGCGGTGGCCAGCGGCAAGGGCGGGGTGGGCAAGTCCACGGTGGCGGTCAACCTGGCGGCGGCGCTGGCCGGCACGGGTGCGCGCGCCGGTCTGCTCGACGCCGACATCTACGGCCCCTCGGTGCCCACGCTCACCGGGGTGCGCGAGGAGCCCGGGGTCGTGGAGGGCAAGGTGATGCCCCTGGAGGCGTACGGCCTGAAGCTGATGTCGATGGGCTTCCTGGCCGGCGCCGACAAGGCGATGGTCTGGCGCGGCCCCATGGTCTCCCGAGCCATCGAGCAGCTGATGACCGACGTGCGCTGGGGCGAGCTCGACTACCTGGTCATCGACCTGCCTCCCGGCACCGGCGACGCCTCGCTGACGGTGGCCCAGCAGGTGCCGCTCACCGGCGTGGTGATCGTCGCCACCCCCCAGGACCTCGCCCTGGACATCGCGGTGAAGGCCCTCCAGATGTTCCGGAAGCTGAACGTGACCCCGCTCGGCCTGGTCGAGAACATGAGCTGGTTCGTCTGCCCGAACTGCGGGCACGAACACCACATCTTCGGGCACGGCGGAGCCGAGCGGGCCGCCCAGCGACTCGGCGTCCCCTTCCTGGGCGGCATCCCGCTGGACGAGGAGATCCGGGCCGAGGCCGACGCCGGCGTGCCCATCGTCGTCTCCAGGCCCGACTCCCCCGGCGCCCGGGCCTTCCGCGACCTGGCCTCCCAGGTGGCGGCCCGGACCTCCATCCAGTCCTTCCGTCGCCTCCCGGTCATCAACGTTCGCTGAACGGGAGGCTGCCCTGCGGGACCCGGACCCGTTCCCCGTTCAGGTCGACCTGATCCGGGCCGAGAACGTCCTGGAGATCGCCTGGGAGGACGGCGCCCGCAGCCGCCATCCCGGAGCGCAGCTGCGCTGGGCCTGCCCCTGCGCCGAGTGCCGGGGGGAGGCGGGCCTCCCCGGCCGGCTGGCCGCCATCGATCGGCTCCCCGAGGAGGAACAGGTGCTCGCGGACGTGGCCCTGGTCGGCCAGTACGCCCTCCAGATCGCCTTCGCCAGCGGGCATGCCACCGGCATCTACACCTTCCGCTACCTGCGCCAGCTGGCCGCCGGGGAGGCCCCGGGGACACCCTGAACCGCCCTCCAGACGGGGCTGTCCGGCTCGACCGGCGCGGCCGCGGCCGAGGGCGGGCGCGAGCCGGACCGATCTGCGGCCGCCCTCGCCGGCGTCCGGCGGGGAGGGCCATACCCCGCCCCGCCGGTGACATCCGGTGCCCACGATCGGACGACGTGAGCGGACATTGCCGTCCGGTGTCATTTCGCTCTCGAGCCCCCCGGACCTAGTCTCTCGGGCAGGTTCCGCGCTGGCGCTGCCGTCTCCCCTCGACCGAGGTCTCGACGGTGCCCGTGACCTCAGCGCGGAGTCATCGGGATCGTGCGTCCGCGATCTCTCACACATCAGGGGGTGGTGAACGTGACCGACAGCCGCGTCGAGGCCATGGGGGAGCGCTCGACATCGGACGCATTGACACGACGTCAGCTGGTGCGGGCCCTGATCGCCGCCACCATCGGCAGCACGATCGAGTGGTACGACTTCCAGCTCTTCGGGTTCGCCGCGAGCCTCTACCTCAACCGGCTCTTCTTTCCGAGCCAGGATCCTTTCGTGAGTCTCATGGCCGCGCTGGCCACCTTCGCGGTCGGATTCGTGGTCCGGCCGATCGGGGCCATGATCTTCGGACACTACGGGGATCGGATCGGACGCAAGGCCACGCTGATCACGACACTGTCGTTGATGGGACTCGCCACCTTCGCCATGGGACTCGTCCCCACCTACGCGCAGGTGGGAGCGGCGGGCACGGTCGCCCTGGTGGTCCTGCGCGTTCTGCAGGGCATCGGGGTGGGCGGTGAGTGGGGCGGCGCCATCCTGCTGCCCATCGAGTGGGGCAACCGGACGGGCCGGCGCGGGTTCTGGGGCAGCTTCCCCCAGGTGGGACTCCCGATCGGTATCCTGCTCGGCTACACGGCGCTCCAGGTGTCAACCTCGGCCTTCGGGAAGGACTCCTACTGGGGATGGAGAGCACCCTTCCTGGCCAGCATCGTCCTGCTGGCGGTCGGCCTCTACGTGCGCCTGGGCATTCTGGAGACACCGGTATTCGCCCGGCTTTTGGAGGAACGCAGGATCGAGCCTCGACCGGTGCTCGAGGTGCTCCGCCGGCAGTGGCGGGAGGTGGTCCTCACCTGCCTGATCTGCACCGCCGAACGAGGACCGAGCTACCTCTACACGACCTACGTACTGGCCTACGGGGTGGGCGTTCTCACCATGCCACAGGGTCAGCTCATCATCGTGGTGCAGATCGGCGCGGTCGTCTCGATGTTCACGAGCCTGATCTTCGGCCGGCTGTCCGACTCGTTCGGGCGCAAGCGGATGTACCTGATCGGGGCCGCGGCCACCTTCGCCTGGGCGCTGCCGTACTACGGGTTGCTCAACTCACGCGTGACCGCGCTGCTGGTGGTAGCCACGGCCGGAGCCTTCGCCGCGCGCGACATGATGTACGGACCGCAGGCCGCGTTCATCGCCGAGGCGTTCAGCGGCCGCCTGCGCTACAGCGGCGCCTCGCTCGGGTACCATCTGGCCGCGATCACCGCGGGCGGGTGGGCCCCGATCATCGCCGCGGCGCTGTTCCGGGCCTACCACAGCACGGTCCCGATCTCGCTCTACATCATGGCCTGCGCGGTAGTGAGCTTCGTCTCGGCCGCCCTGCTGAAAGAGCGGTCAGGAGCCGACCTCGCCACCGAATACGACGAGCCGGCACGCGTCGCCCCAGCGCTCTCGTAGCGGCGAGGAGGCGGGTGGCTTCGCCAGCCGGGCGATGGCGCCGGGGTGGGAGCGGCGGGCGAGGCCACCGCTCCCACCCGCCGGCCTGGCCAGGGACGGCCCCCGCGGGAGCGATGCGTTGCCATCGTGCTCCCCGACGGCGGCGTGACCGGGCCTCCAGCGGCCCCACGGCTGCGGTGCCGGTCAGACCGCCTGCGTCGCCGCCCGGCGCTCGGCGTCGCGCAGCCGGTCCAGGTACTGCGAGGCGGCCACGGCCGCGGTGGTGCCGTCGCCGACCGCGGTCGCGATCTGCTTGGTGAGCTGGGCTCGCACGTCACCCACCGCCCACAGCCCGGGGATGGAGGTCTGCAGGTCGCGGTCCGTGACCAGGTAACCGCCGGAATCGTGATCCACGTGGGGTTTCACCAGGCCGGAGTTGGGCACGAAGCCGATGAAGATGAACACCCCGCCCACCGGCAGCTCCCTCTCGACCCCGTCCTGCACGTAGCGGACGCCGGTGACCTTGTCGTCGCCCCGGATCTCCCGCACCTGGGCATTGAGGACGAACGCCATCTTGGGGTTGGCCCGAGCCCGCTCCTGGAGCAGGGGCTGGGCCCGGAACTGATCCCGCCGGTGGATCACGTAGACCTTGGAGGCGTACCGGGTCAGGAAATCGCCCTCCTCCAGGGCCGCGTCGCCGCCGCCGACCACGGCCAGCTCCTGCCCTTTGAAGAAGGCGCCGTCGCAGACCGCGCAGTAGGAGACGCCGCGGCCCTGGAACTCGGCCTCGCCCGGCACGCCGAGGCGCCGGGGGAGACCGCCCGCGGCCAGGATGGCGGCAGGCGCCCGCAGCTCGGGGCCGTCCTCCAGGCGGGCCACCTTGGTCCCATCCGGCTCCACGTCGAGCTCACGGACGGTCTGGAACTCGCGCACGTCGAGCCCGAACTTGCGAGCGTGATCCCCCATCTTGGTGGCCAGCTCGGCGCCCAGGATGGACTCGAACCCGGGATAGTCCTCGATCAGCTCGGTGTTGAGCAGCTGACCGCCCAGAGGTCCTCGGTCGACCAAGACCGCGCGCAGGTTCATCCGAGCCGCGTAGAGGCCGGCGGCGAGGCCGGCCGGGCCGCCGCCCACGATGATGAGATCGAATCGCTCGCTCACGTCGTCCACAACCACGGTCGCCCGGGCGGGATTCCCCCCGCCGGGCCGGTCCCGTCCACGCCCCTATCCGTGCCGGTACTGGATGCCGTAGCCCCCCTTGGGGGTGAAGCAGACGATGTTGTCGTAGGGGCAGCCGATCGCGCACGCCCCGCATTCGACGCAGTTGCCGAAGCTCACGATCGTCTCCTGCTTCTCTTCGTCCCACTCGTAGACCCCGGCCGGGCAGAAGTAGTTGCAGTACTTCCCCGTGCACCGCTCCCGGCACACGTCCTGGTTCCCGATCTCGATGTGAGGATGTCCGGTGTCCTCGACGTAGCGATTGGTGAACAGCTTGTCGGTGAGCTTCTCCATCCGCGGAGAAGTCTAGGGGGTCGGCCGGGAGGAGGTGGGCCGCCCGGGCGAGGTGGCCGTGGCGCCGGTCGGGCTGCGCCGTAGAATCCAGGCGGAGCCGGCCACACGGCGTGGCCGGGCCGATGCGCGGGAGCTCCGTTCGGGGCTGAGAGGGCCGCAGGGCCGACCGCCAGAGACCTGACCTGGGTAATGCCAGCGGAGGGAGCGCACATGACGACGATGCGGGAGGGCGCGGTCGCCGCGCCCGCCGGTGACCAGTTCCTCAAGGTCGAGGAGCACGGGATCGAGCCCATTCCCCCCAGCGAGCGACACGGTCGTTCGCGGGAGCTGGCCTTCCTCTGGGGGGGCGCGTTCGTCAACTACGCCAGCCTCCTGACCGCCAGCCTCGCCACCAGCTTTTTCGGGCTCGGCGTTTGGGATGGGCTGGCGGCGGTGGTGCTCGGATCCCTGGCCGCGGCCGTGGTCCTGGGACTGCTCAGCCACACCGGCCCGCGCTCCGGCCTGCCCCAGATCGCCTTCACCCGTGGCATCTTCGGCGAGCACGGAGCGCGGATCGGGGCCTTCCTCACCCTCTTCCTGGCCGTGGGCTGGTTCGCGGTGGACACCGTCATCGCCGCCCAGGCGGGGACGCAGATGGTCGGCCTGGCCGGGCTCGGGACCGGCAGAGAGACGACCCTGCTCCTCACCCTGGTGATCGCAGCCCTCAGCGTGGTCGTGGCCGTCTACGGTCACGCGACCATCAAGGTCTTCGAGACCTTCGGGGCGATCGTCTTCGGCGTGCTCTCGGCCCTCCTCTTCGCCCTCCTCGCGACCGGGTTCCACTGGACGGCGGGCCCCAGCGTCGGCGGCGCCGACTACCCGGGGGCCTTCGTGCTCGGCTTCATGTCCTGCTTCGCCCTGGTGGCCTCCTGGTTCCCGTTCGCCAGCGACTACTCCCGCTACCTGCCCGCCGACACCCCCCCGCGGGGCCTCACCTGGTGGCCGGTGGTGGGGGTGATGGTGCCCATGACCCTGCTCGGGCTGTTCGGGCTCCTCCTCCCCACCCTCGATCCGAAGGTGGCGGCGGGGCCGGGCGGGGTGCTGGCCGTGATCACCCGGCACGCCCCCGTCTGGGTGGCCCTCCCCTTCTTCGCCTTCGTGGTGTTGGGGGAGGTGTGGGCCAACTACCTGGACGTCTACACCGCCGGTCTGGTCACCCTGACCATGGGGATCCGTCTCCGCCGCTGGCAGACCGCCCTCGGCTGCGGCATCCTGGGGGCGGCCCTGGCCGTCTACGCCGTGGCCGTGCGCGACTTCCACATCGCCTACGAGCAGTTCCTGCTCATCACCTACCTGTGGGCGCCGGCCTGGGCCGGGATCGTGCTGCTGGCCTTCCACCGGACCGCCCGGGCGCGGCCGGCCCACGCCATCGCGGCCTGGGCGGTGGCGACCGCGATCAGCCTCTGCTTCGTCAACTATCCCAACGTCGTTCCGGGCGCTCACGCCTTCAACCAGCCCTTGATCGACGCCCTCCACGGCGCCGACCTGTCCGGCTTGGTCAGCGTGGGGGTGGCCGTGGGTGTCTACGGGCTGTCGCTCCGGCTCCACCGGCGGAGGTCGCGATGAAGGTCCCGGTCGCGCTCACCATCGCCGGCTCCGACTCCGGGGGTGGCGCCGGTATCCAGGCCGACCTGAAGACCTTCGCCGCCCTCGGCGTCCACGGGACCAGCGCCGTGACCGCCGTCACCGCCCAGAGCACGACGGGGGTGAGCGGGTACGTGGAGGTGCCGGTCGAGCTGATCCGGGCCCAGATCGACGAGGTCGTCCGCGACCTGGCCCCGGCCGCGGCCAAGACCGGCATGCTGTCCAGCGCCGGGATCATCGAGGTGGTGGCCGATCGGGTCCGGGCACACGGGCTGACCCGGTTGGTGGTCGACCCGGTCATGGTCGCCAAGGGCGGTCACCGGCTGTTGCGCGACGACGCCGTCGAGGCCCTCCGCCGTCTCCTCCTGCCCCTGGCCGCGGTGGTCACCCCCAACCTGCCCGAGGCCGAGACCCTGCTCGGTCGGCCCATCGAGACCAGAGAGGACCGCGAGCGGGCCGCCCGTGACCTGGTCGAGCTGGGCTGCCGGGCGGCGGTGGTGAAGGGCGGGCACGCCGACGGCGACGCCGAGGACGTGGTCTGGGACGGGGAGCGGATCACCTGGCTGCGCGGGGAGCGGATCCCGACCGCCAACACCCATGGCAGTGGTTGCGCGTTCTCGGCCGCCATCGCCGCCGGCCTGGCCACGGGGCTGCCGCTCGCCGAGGCGCTGAGGGAGGCCAAGGCCTTCATCACCGGCGCCATCCGTCACTCCCTGGAGCTCGGGCACGGTCATGGCCCGGTGAACCCCATGTGGCGGTGTCGCTGAGCGGCGCGCCCGGCATCCGTCCCCTGGCCGGGCGTCGGCGGACCGCGGCGACGGGTCCGGCAGGGACGCGAGCGGACGCCGTGGCCGCCGCCCGGTCCCACATCGGCCCCGAGGTGCGGTCCCGGCCGGCGTAACCTTGGGCTCGATGAGCGGGAGCGAGCACGACGGCGAGAACGGAGGGGGCTTCCACTTCTCGCCCCGGCCCAATCGGGCGCACGAGATCCGCTGGCAGCCCTGGTCGCCGGAGGCGTTCGAACGGGCGAGAGCCGAGGATCGGCCCATCCTCCTGGCGATCTCGGCCGTCTGGTGCCACTGGTGCCACGTGATGGACGAGACCACATACTCCGACCAGCGGGTGATCGACCTCGTCAACCGGGAGTACGTGCCCATCAGGGTCGACAACGACGTTCGGCCCGACGTCAACCAGCGCTACAACATGGGCGGCTGGCCGACCACCGCCTTCCTCACCCCCGAGGGTGACATCCTGACCGGTGGGACCTACCTGCCCCCGGACCAGATGGTGAGCGCGCTGACCCGGGTGACCTCTTACTTCCGGACCCATCGTCCGGAGATCGCGGCCAGGGTCCTGGAGGGACGACGACAGGCGGCGGCAGTCGTCGCCGCCGGCGCCGGAGAGCTGGAGGCGGGGCTGGTCGACCGCATCCTCGGCACCATCCAGGGCGCCTACGACCCCGAGCACGGCGGCTTCGGGACCGCCCCCAAGTTCCCCCATCCCGAGGCCCTGGCCCTCCTCGCCGAGCAGTCCGTGCTGCGGCGGGAGCCGGAGCTGATGGAGATGGCCCGGCACTCGCTGTCGCGGATGGCGACCGGAGGCATGTACGACCACGTCGAGGGTGGCTTCTTCCGGTATTCGACCACCCAGGACTGGAGCGTCCCCCACTACGAAAAGATGCTCGAGGACCACGCCGGCCTGATCGGCGCCCTGGCGGCGACCGGCCAGGGCGAGATCCTCGACGACGCGGTCCGATACCTGGACGGAACGCTGCGGGACCCCGACAGCGGCCTCTACGCCGGCAGCCAGGACGCGGACGAGGAGTACTACCGGCAGGACGCCGCCGGCCGGGCCGGGCGACGTCCGCCCTACGTCGACCGCCGCGTCTACGCTGGCTGGAACTGCGCCCTGGCCGTCGCCTACCTCGAGGCGGACCTGAGGCTGGGCCGTCCCAGGCTTCGCGAGGAGGCAGGACAGCTCCTGGAACGGCTGTTCGAGCGTCTGTTCGACCCCGAACGCGGCCTGGGCCACACCGACCAGGTCGGAGGTCAGCTCGGCGACCAGGTCTGGGGCCTGCGCGCCGCCACCAGCGCCCTGGCCGCGGGTCTGGGGACCGCCTGGCGAACCCGCGCCCTGCAGCTGGCCGAACTCCTGGAACGCGCTTACGGCGACCCCGAGCTGGGCGGCTACTTCGACCGGGCCGAAGGAGCCGAAGGAGAGGAACTGGGCCGTCTGCGGGAGCGGATCAAGCCCCTGCCGGAGAACGCGGTCGCCGCCATCGGCCTCATGGAACTCGACGCGCTGCTGGGCGACCCGGAGCTGGGGCTGCGGGATCGGGCGCGGCGGGCGCTGGCCTCGGTCGCCGGCCTGGCCCGGCGTCATGGCATCCTGGCCGCGGGGCTGGCCCGAGCCCTGGACCGGGCGCTGCGCGAGCCGGTCCGGATCACCACCGGCGATCTCGAGCTGGCCCGGGCCGCCCTCGCCGTCCATCCCTACGCCGTGATCGAGCGCGCCGAGGGGGGCCCGGCCGTGATCTGCGTCGGCACCACCTGTCAGCCGCCGACCGACGATCCCGAGCAGGTCGCCCGGACCGTGGAGCGGGCGGCCGGTCTGCGTTGAGAGCGGAGGGTCGCCGTCGCTTCCGGCGGCGGGTCGACGCCGCCCTCGACGACCCCGGGCTGCAGCGGGCCCTGATGGAGGCCATGGTCGGCCTCCGCGAGCGGCGTGACCGGGCCTTCGCCTCGTACGACTTCGCCGCCGGACGGGAAGAGCTGAAACGGCGGCGACGGCGCAACCTGCCCCGCCTGCCCGAGCTGGTCGAAGGGTTCCGCCACCAGCTGGAGGCGGCGGGAGGGACGTTCCACCTGGCCGCCGACGCCGAGGAGGCGCGCCGGATCGTGGGCGAGATCTGCCGCCGGGCCGGGGCCGGGATCGTGACCAAGTCCAAGTCGATGGCGACCGAGGAGATCGGGCTCAACCGCTACCTGGAGTCGCTCGGAATGGAGGTGGTGGAGACCGACCTCGGCGAGTACATCGTCCAGCGTCTGGGCCAGCACCCGAGCCACCTGATCGCCCCCGCCATCCACCTCACGGTCGAGGACTGGGCGACGGAGCTGGGCGTGGAGCCGAACCGCGACGCCATCATGGCCCATGCCCGGGCGGAGCTGCGCCAGAAGTTCATCGACGCCGCGGTGGGGATCAGCGGGGCCAACGCCGCCATCGCCGAGACGGGCACGGTGATGATCGTCACCAACGAGGGCAACGCCGACCTCACCATCACCCTGCCCCGGGTCCACATCGCCGTCTTCGGGATGGACAAGGTGGTGGAGAGCCTGGAGGACGCGGTCGCCCTGCTGCGCATGCTGCCCCGCTCCGGCACCGGGCAGACGATCACCAGCTATGTCAACTGGGTGACCGGCCCCTCCCGCTCCTCGGACATCGGCTTCACGCCGGTGGTGGGCGCGCACGGTCCGCGTGAGCTGCACTGCGTGGTGATCGACAACGGCCGCAGCCGCATGCTCGCCGACCCGCTCTTCGCCGACGCCCTGACCTGCATTCGCTGTGGAGCCTGCTCCAACGCCTGCCCGGCCTTCATGGCCGTCGGGGGCCACGTGTTCGGCCACATCTACACCGGGCCCATCGGCCTGGTGCTGACGCCCTTCCACCACGGGAGCGAGGCGGCGAAGCTCCCGAACACGCTCTGCACCCAGTGCAACGCCTGTCAGGAGATCTGCCCGGTCGACATCCCGCTGCCCCGCCAGATCCTCGAGCACCGCCGGCGGGACCGGCCCCGCCCGCTCAAGCGAGCCCTGCTGGAGATCTGGTCGCACGACCGGGCGGCCCGTGGCGCCATGAGCCTGGCCGCCCCGCTCGCCCGGCTCTTCCCGGTGGGACCGGTGCCCCTGGCGAGGTCGCCCCTGCGCTCCCGCCTCCGGGCCGTCGCCGGCGACGACGCCTCGCCTCCGGCCACGATCTTCGCCTCCTGCCTGGTCGACCGGGTGCTGCCCGAGGCGGGCGAGGCCCTGGCCCGGATCCTTGGCGCGGCCGGCTATCGGGTCGAGTTCCCGCCCGACCAGTGGTGCTGCGGCCTGATCTGCAGCAACGCCGGCGACTTCGAGCGGGGGTCGGCGCTGTTCCGCCGGCTGGTGCGGTCCCTGGCGGGCTCGGCCGGGCCCATCGTCACCCCCTCTGCCTCGTGCTTCGGGGCCGTGACCCTCGACTCCACCGAATGGGGCCCGGACCCCGAGGCCGCGGCGGCGGTACGGGCCCGGCTCCGAGACTCCACCCGGTTCGCGCTCCAGCTGCTGGAGTCGCGGCCCGAGCTGATGCGGCCGCCCGACCGTCCCCGGCCCCGGGTGGCTTACCACGACTCCTGCCAGAGCAAGCGCCAGCTCGGCCTCGTCTCCGAGCCGCGCCGCCTCCTGGAGCTGGCCGGCTACGAGGTCGTCGACCTGCCCGACGCGGCCGCCTGCTGCGGCTTCGGCGGCACCTTCCTGCTGGACTGGCCACAGGTGGCCGACCGGATGGTGGAGTGGAAGCTGGACGCGATCGCCGCCACCGGCTCGACGGTGGTGGCCTCCGACAACCCCGGCTGCCTGGTGCACATCCGGACCGGGGCCAGGCGGCGCGACCTCGAGCTGCGGGTGGCCCACGTCCTGGAGCTGGTCGCCGAGCGACTGGCCTGAACTCCCCGCTTCGGTTCCGACGGGGGTCGATGCAGCTCGACTAGGCTAGACCCAGACGGTGGGGCCTGGCGCCGCCGGGCCCGATCTCGATCGGAGGTGCCGAGCTGGATAGGTCTCCCCAGGCCCGCGTCTCCCTGGCGGCCGAGCCGCCGTCGCGGCTGCCGGCGGACGCCGTCGCCCTGCCCGTGACCCCCTCGGGCGCCCTGGCCGGCCAGGGGCAGGAGCTCGACCGGGCGCTCGGAGGCCTGGTGGGCGAGGTCCTCGGCTCCGGCGAGCACCGCGGCCGCCTGGGCGAGATCCTGACCCTGCCCACCGGGGGCGCCATCGCCGGCCGCCGGCTGCTGCTCTACGGGCTGGGCGAGCCGGACGAGCTGGACGGCCAGCGGCTGCGGTCGGCCCACCACGAGATGGTTCGCTGGGCCCGGGAGCACGGCTACCGACGTCTGGCGGTGGTGTGTGCGGCGCCGCTCGGCGCCAGGGACCTGGAGGCGGTGGTCGAGGGCTGCGTGCTCGGCACCTTCGACACCGGCAGCCACCGGACGGCCGAGCGGCCGGCCCCGCTGGAAGAGCTGCTCCTGGCCGGGTTCGGTCGCGGCCGGGACGACGAGGTGACGCGGGCGGCACAGCTCGCCCGGGCCACCAACCGCGCCCGCGAGTGGCAGAACCTGCCCGCCGTGGAGATGGCGCCGGAGGACCTGGCCCGCATCGGGCTCGAGATCGCGCGGCGCCACGACCTCGAGGTCGAGGTGCTGGGGCCGGCGGAGCTGGAGGTGGGTGGGTACCGCCTGCTCCTGGCGGTCGGGGCCGGCTCCTCCCGTCCCCCTCGCCTCATCCGCCTGCATTACCCCGGCGCCGGCGGCGGCCGGCATCTGGCGCTGGTGGGCAAGGGGATCACCTTCGACACCGGTGGGTTGAGCATCAAGACCGCCCGGGGGATGGCCGGCCAGAAGAAGGACATGTCGGGGGCGGCCGCCGTCCTGGCGGCCATGGACGTGATCGCGGCCTGGCGCCTGCCCCTGGAGGTGACCGCCCTGGTCGCTGCCGCCGAGAACGGGATCAGCGGGAACGCGACCCGACCGGGTGACGTGATCAGCGGCGCGGCGGGCAAGAGCGTCGAGATCGTGAGCACCGACGCCGAGGGGCGGCTCGCTCTGGCCGACGCCTTCGCCATGGCCATCCGGCACGGCGCCACTCACCTGGTCGACGTGGCCACCCTGACCGGCAGCGCCGCCCAGTCCCTCGGCCACGCCGTCACCCTGGCCACGGCCAACGACGACGCGCTCTGGGCCCTGGCCTCGCGCGCCGCCGAGCGCGCCGGCGAGCGCATCTGGCGGATGCCGCTGTGCGCCGACTACCGCCCGCTGCTGAGGAGCCCGATCGCGGACCTGAAGAACGCCTTCTACGGCGAGGCGGGAGCCATCACGGCGGCGCTCTTCCTGTCCAGCTTCGTGGAGGAGCGGCCGTGGGTCCACCTGGACATCGCGGGCAGCGCCTGGAACGACAACCCCGAGCTGACGGCGGTGCCCCGCGGCCCCCTGGGCACCGGGACCCGTCTCCTGGTGCGATTGGCGGAACTCATGTCGGTCGCCGCCCGTTAGGCTAACGGAAGTGCTCGAGGCGATTCGCTCACCCGCCGACGTCCGGGGGCTCGACCACGACCAGCTCGGGCTGCTGGCTGCGGAGATCCGGGAGTTCCTCGTCCACCACATCTCCTCGACCGGCGGCCATCTCTCCCCCAACCTGGGTGTGGTCGAGCTCACGCTCGCCCTCCACCGGGTCTTCCAGAGTCCGGAGGAGGCCATCGTCTGGGACACCGGCCATCAGGCGTACGTGCACAAGCTGCTGACGGGCCGGGCCGGGGCCTTCTCGACTCTCCGCCAGCCAGGTGGCCTCTCCGGCTACCCGAACCGGGCCGAGAGTCCCCACGACCTGGTGGAGAACAGCCACGCCTCCACCTCGCTCTCCTACGCGCTCGGCCTCGCCGAGGCCCGGCTGCGCGACCGGGTGCCCGGCCACGTGGTGGCGGTGATCGGCGACGGGGCCCTGACCGGGGGCATGGCCTACGAGGCGCTGAACCAGGTGGCACACCTGCGGCCGCCGAACCTGGTCATCGTCATCAACGACAACGGGCGCTCCTACGCCCCCACGGTGGGAGGGCTGGCCCGGCACCTGGCCCAGCTGCAGTTCGACCCCCGCTACGAGCGGCTCAAGGAGGAGATCGCCCACCGCCTGCGGGACCTGCCCCTGCTCGGCGCCCAGGCCGAGGAGGCGGCGTTCCGGTTCAAGGAGTCGCTGAAGCAGCTGCTGCAGCCGAACACGGTCTTCGACAGCCTGGGCCTCAAGTACGTGGGCCCGTGCGACGGCCACGACATCCAGGCCATGGAGGACCTGCTTCGCCGCGCCAAACGGCTCGGGGTGCCCACCGTGGTGCACGTCGTGACCGAGAAGGGACGGGGCTACGGGCCCGCCATCGACGACGCCGTCGACAAGCTGCACCAGGTGAGCGCCCAGACCGACCCCCTCACCGGACGGCCGCGCCGGACGGAGCTCACCTACACCGACGTCTTCGCCGAGGCGGTGCTCTCGGCCGGGGCCCGTCACCCGGACGTGGTCGCCATCACCGCCGCCATGGCCTCGTCCACCGGCCTGCTCGGCTTCGCTCGGGAGTTCCCGGAGCGATTCTTCGACGTGGGCATCTGCGAGCAGCACGCGGTCACCTTCGCCGCCGGGCTGGCGATGGCCGGGAAACGGCCCATCGTGTGCGTCTACTCCACCTTCCTCCAGCGGGCCTTCGACCAGACCATCATGGACGTCTGCCTGCACCGTCTCCCGGTCGTCTTCGTCCTCGACCGGGCGGGGGTCACCGGCAACGACGGACCCTCTCACCACGGCGTCTTCGACCTCAGCTACCTGCGGCTGATCCCCAACCTCAGGATCGCCGCCCCGGCCGACGCCACCGAGTTGTGCGCGCTCCTGGAGACGGCCCTGGCCATGGACGGGCCGGTCGCCATTCGCTTCCCCAAGGGGACGGTGCCCTCCACCCCCGACCTGCCCGTGGAGCCGCTGCCGGTCGGCCGCTGGGAGGAGGTGCGACGCGGCGAGGAGGCGTGCATCCTGGCCATCGGGCGCATGGTCGAGGTCGCCTGCGTGGCCGCGGACCGCCTGGCCGCCGAAGGGATCGCCTGCGGGGTGGTGAACGCCCGCTGGCTGAAGCCCGTCGATCCGCGCCTGGTGACCGAATGGGCGCCCCGGTACCGGGTGCTGGTCACGGCCGAGGACAACGTGGGCACCGGCGGGTTCGGGTCGGCGGTGCTGGAGGCGCTGGCCCCGCACGGGCTGGCGGACCGGGTCCGGATCTCGGCGCTGCCGGACCGGTTCTTGCCCCACGGCCGCCCGGCCGAGATCCTGGCCGAGCACGGCCTCGACCCGGAGGGCCTGGTCCGGGCCGTGCGCGCGGCGCTGGACCGGCCCCAGGACCCCGCCCGCTCGCGGCCGGCCGCAGCCGGGCCGGCCACGGGCGAGCAGTCGCCTCTCTGACCCGCCCGTAACCGCCGCTCGCGCCGGCGGTGGTCGTCGGGTGGCGATCGTCGCCGTCAGAGAGGGCGACGGCCGGGATAGCCGTCGCCGATGCGATGCCAGTAGCGGATGCGCTCCTCCCCCAGCCGCCAGCAGAGCTCGACCAGCTCGCCCTCCCGGTAGGAGAGGAAGTCCACCAACCCCAGCCAGGGATCCTTGAGCTGGACACCGAGATCCTCCAGCCTGGCCAGGGCCTCCAGCAGCGACTCCTCGGTGGCGTGGAGGTCGTCGCGGGTCCGCTCGAACCGCTCCCGCTCCGGGGCCGACCCGGCCGCGCGCCGCATGCGGTACTCGGCGGTGCGGACCTCCTCCTGGAGCCCGGGCAGCCGTGCCACCGACTCCGAGATCCTGGCCACCAGCGGACGGACGCGGTCCAGGGCCGCGTTCGCCTCTTCGAGCGTGTAGGTACGGGGAGCCACGACCCCTATAGAGGATAGAGGGCCACACGCTGGAGGGCCGAATCTGGTTAGCTTCCAGGCGAGGTGGCCGAGCGCTGCGCCGATCATGGCTTCTCGCCCTACGAGACCTTCAGCCGTGAGGAATGGGCGCGGCTTCGCGCCGCCACCCCGCTCACGCTGACCGACGAAGACCTCCGCACCCTGCGCGGGATCAACGAGGAGGTATCGCTGGAGGAGGTCATCGACATCTACCTGCCCCTCTCCCGGCTGCTGAACCTCTACGTCGGGGCGGCCCAGGGCCTGCACCAGGTGACCGACACCTTCCTCGGCAGGCCGGCCCATCCGGTTCCCTACATCATCGGGATCGCGGGGAGCGTGGCCGTGGGCAAGAGCACCTTCGCCCGCATCCTCCGGGCGCTCCTCGCCCGCTGGCCCAACCATCCCCGGGTGGACCTGGTCACCACCGACGGCTTCCTCTACCCCAACCAGGTGCTGGAGGAGCGGGGCCTGATGAACCGCAAGGGGTTCCCGGAGAGCTACGACCTCCGCCGGCTGATGCGGTTCATGGCCGAGCTGAAGTCCGGCGCCGAGGAGGTGCGCGCCCCGGTCTACTCCCATCTCATCTACGACATCGTCCCCGGGGAGGAGCTGGTGGTCCATCGCCCGGACATCGTCCTGCTGGAGGGACTGAACGTGCTCCAGACCCCGGACGGCGCCCGTCGCAGGTCGATCAGGGCCTTCGTCTCCGACTACTTCGACTTCTCGATCTACCTCGACGCCGAGGAGGAGCACATCGAGCAGTGGTACGTGGAGCGGTTCCTGACCCTGCGCGACACCGCCTTCCGCGACCCGCGCTCCTACTTCCGGCGCTACGCCGACCTCTCCACCGCCGAGGCCATCACCATCGCCCGGCGCATCTGGGCGGAGATCAACGGGATCAACCTCAGAGAGAACATCCGGCCCACCCGCGACCGCGCCTGGCTGGTCCTGCGCAAGGCCCGGGACCATTCGGTCCAGGAGGTCCGGCTGCGCAAGGTGTAGGCCCGTCCTCGCACCCCGGCTCGAGGCCGATGCTCGGGACCGAGGCGGTAGGCTGTGGCCATGCCACTGGACCCGCAGGCCAAGCGATACCTGGAGCACATCGCCGCCCTCGGCCTTCCGCCGGTCGAGGAGCAGCCGCCCGAGGAGGCCCGCCGGCAGAGCGAGGCCGGCGCAGACGCGCTCTTCGGTCCCAAGGAGGAGGTGGCCTCGGTCGAGGACGCCGCCGTCGAGGGCGTGCCGGTGCGCGTCTACACCCCGGCCCTCGACGACCCCGGCCCACCGCCCGTCCTCGTCTACCTCCACGGCGGCGGCTGGGTGGTGGGATCGGTGAACACCCACGATGGGGTGTGCCGGGCCCTCGCCAATCGGGCCCGCTGTCGGGTGGTCTCGGTCGGCTACCGGCTCGCCCCCGAGCACCGCTTCCCGGCCGCGGTCGAGGACGCCTGGACGGTGACCCGCTGGGCGCTGGAACGCGCCCGCCGGGTGGCGGTGGCGGGCGACAGCGCCGGCGGCAACCTGGCCGCGGTGGTGGCCCTGCGGGCCCGGGACGCCGGCCTTCCTCTGGCCATGCAGGTCCTGGTCTATCCGGTCACCGACCACGCCTTCGACCGCCGCTCCTACCGGGACAACGGCCAGGGATACGGGTTGACGGCGACGGCCATGCGCCACTACTGGGACTGCTACCTGGGTGGCGCCGACGGCACCCAGCCCGAGGCCTCCCCGCTGCGCGCCCCCAGCCTGGCCGGGGTGGCGCCGGCACTGGTCGTGGTGTGTGAGTACGACCCCCTGCGCGACGAGGGCGTGGCCTTCGCCCAGCGCCTTCGGGCCGAAGGCGTCGAGGTGCACCTCAGCGAGTACCGGGGAATGATCCACGGCTTCGTGCGCCTCGGGGCCTTCGTCGATCGAGCCCGGGACCTGCTGGACGAGTGCGGCA
>JAJPKS010000141.1 GCA_021323605.1 Bacillota bacterium
ATCCTGGGCGGCGCCCTGATGGCGGTGGCGCAGGACATCCCCCGGGGCGTGCTCGGGGTGCCGGGGATGGACTACGCCATCCTGATCGACCGCAGCGTCGACGCCGTCCCCTTCCTCCAGATCATGGACCAGGCCTACCCCGACCCCCTCATCCGGCAGATCATCTTCGGGCTCCTCCAGATGCTCTGGGACCGGGGCGAGGCGGACGGCTACGCCGAGAACATGACCGGCCATCCCCTGCCCGGCACCCCCTCCCACCAGGTCCTGCTCCAGGTCGCCTTCGGCGACCACCAGGTGGCCAACGTGGCCACCGACATCGAGGCCCGGACCATCGGCGCCTTCATCCACCAGCCGGCGCTGCGGCCGGGACGCTCGCCGGACCTCCTCCCCTACTGGGGCATCCCGGCCATCCCTTCCTACCCCTTCCACGGCTCGGCCATGTTCGTCTGGGACTCGGGCACCCCGCCGGCGCCGCTGACCAACACACCCCCGCTCGGCCCCCAGTACGGCCAGGACCCGCATGGGATGCCGCGCAACCAGCCCGCGGCCCAGCTCCAGAAGGCGGTCTTCCTCGACACCGGCGCGGTGATCGACGTCTGCGGCGGAAAGCCCTGCCTCGGCGTCAACCCGTAGGCCGCCCGCGGCCGTCAGCCCCACGACGGTCACGCCCTCTGGCAGGATCGTAGGATCGGCGGCGCCGGGACGCAGGCGCCGCCGGCGGAGTTCCACGTGGAGGAGAGCGACGTGTCCGAGCTGGGCCGCCTGCTGGAAGGGCTGTACGCGTGCAACGCCTGGGTGATGGAGAACACGCTGGAGGCGAGCCGGCGGCTCCCACCCCAAGAGCTGAGCGGGGAGCGGCGCGGCTCCTACGGCTCCATCCTCGCCACCCTGGCCCACGTCGTCGGCGCCCACCAAGTCTGGTCGGCGCGGCTCGACGGCAGCTCCCCCGCCACCCTGCCCGGGGCGGCCGAGATGCCCACCCTGGACGACGTCGGAGCGGCCTTCCGGAAGGTGTCGAGCGAGTACCGGGCCCGCGTCGCCCGCCTCACCCCGGAGGAGGCGGGCCGGATCGTCTCCTACCGGACCACGGCCGGGACCGCCGAGCAGCACCCTGTGGGTGAGATCCTCCTCCACGTCAGCCTGCACACCTCCAACCACCTGGCCCAGGTGGCGACGCTCCTCACCCAGGCCGGCGTGGAGCCGCCTCAGGTCGACTACATGGCCTGGGTGCGGGCCGGCCGGCCGTGACCCCCGCCCCGACCGCCCGGCGGGAGGGGAGGGCCGGAGCCTCGACGATGACCCGGTCCTGGGCTTCGAGTCGCGCGCCGCCTGGGAGGCTGGCTCGCGCGCGAGCACGCCCGCTCGCTCGGGGTCTGGCTGAAGATCGCCCGGGCGGGGTCGGGCGCCGACGGCATCGGCTACCAGGAGGCGCTGGACGGCGCCCTCTGCCACGGCTGGATCGACGGTCGCAAGCGCCGGCTGGACGACGTCCACTGGCTCCAGCGCTTCACCCCGCGCGGGCCCAGGAGCCCCTGGTCGAAGGTCAACCGGGAGCGGGCGGAGCGGCTCATCGAGCGGGGCGAGATGAAGCCGGCCGGGCTGCGGGAGGTGGAGCGGGCAAAGGCGGACGGCCGCTGGCAGGCGGCCTACGACCCTCCCTCCCGCGCCGCCGTCCCCGAGGATCTGGAGCGGGCCCTGGCCGCCGACGGGCGCGCCCGGGCCTTCTTCGCCACCCCGGACGCCGCAACCGGTACGCCATCCTGTACCGCATCCAGACGGCGAAGCGGCCGGAGACGCGGGCACGGCGCATCCAGACGTACGTGGCCATGTCGAGCCGGGGCGAGACGATCCATTCCTGACCGCGGCCGGGCCGGAGCCGCGCCGGCGATTTCGCTCGTCGTGACGTCACCTCGCGACCGCTCCCCGACCCGGCCGGTGCGGGGCGAGCGAGCGGCTCCGCCACCGACCGGCGCACGAACACGCCGGCCTCGCCCTCCTCCTCCATCTCCATCCGCGGCCCGGAGGTCGCGCCCAACGGGCGGCGCACCCCCTACCGGGGAAGACGCTCCATCCGGGTGCGCCGGGAACGTCTCCGCCGGCGCCCGCGGCGGGCCGGCTCCGGCACGTCCGAGAGGCGGCGGCACGCGGTGGAAGGTCGGGGCATGGCATCGCATCGGAGCGCCGCACGACGATCCCGTCACCGCCGAGAGCCCCGGGTGAGGGGGCCGGAGCGCGGCTGGGACCCGGGCCGGCCGGTGCCTCAGAGGTCAGGTCGGCTCGGGTCCCCGGTCACGTTCGGGAGACCGGGTCTCGCCCAACCCGACCACGAACGCCCGGCCGGCGCGGGGGTTGGAGCGCAGGACCACGGCCTCGGTCGCGTCCGGGACCCGGCCCACGACCAGCCGCACCGCCCGACGCGCCGCCTCCTCCGAGGCGGCCATGGCCCGCTCCAGCTCGCCCCGCCGCTCCACCCCCATCGCGCTCAGGGCCGGGGCGCAGACCCGGGCCTCCTCGCGCACGTGGTCCCGCAGGAGATCGCGGAGGTCGCGGAGCCGGTCCCGGAGCACGCGCTCGGCCGACCGGCTCGGGTACCGGCCGGCCTGGAGGCGACCCACCAGCGAGGACACGGCCTCGATCGCGCCCCGGATACGATCGTGCTCCCGGCGGCAGGAGGCGAGGTCGGCGTCCGGCTCGAGCGCGGGATGGAGCACCTCCTCCTCGGCCCGGAGCCGGGGCACCACCCGCTCGACGAGCAGGTCCGGCAGCCATCCCGGCGGCCCCGGCCGGAGGGGATCCCCGGCCGCGTGGGGCAGCGGGGCCAGGGCGGCCTCGATCCGGTCCGCGACCTCGAGCAGGACCCCGAAGAGCGGCCACGGAAGGGGGATGTCCTCGCCTCCGGGAGGGGCGCCTCTCCCGACCCCCGGCCCCGCCCCGGCCGGCACTGCCGTGGCCCGGCCCGGGCCGGCCCGGCCGCCTCCCTCGATGTCCAGGTCCGGCGCTGAATCGGCCATCGCGCTCACCTCCCGGCCCCGCTCACCCGACCCGCCTACAGGTTCACCGCCAGGGTGGCGACGGCCAGGCTGGCGAGCAGGTTGACGATCGAGACGCTGAACGAGATCCGCTGAACACGGTGACGGGCCGAGGTCAGGCGGGGGGCGACGTCGGGTGGTGCCTCCGCCTCATGGGCGGCGAGGTCGCGGAGCCTCCGGCCGAAGACGAGGCCGTGGCTCGCCGCCAGTCCGGCCACGACCAGAACCAGCCCCAGCTCGACCAGGAAACGGACCAGCCGGCCGACCGGGAGGGGCGCGGTCAGCCCGTCCAGGAGCAGGAAGACGGCCAGCAGCGCCAGCAACGGGTTGGCCAGCCGCATGAACTGGTGGCCGATCCGGGAGCGGACCAGCACCCGCTCGCTCTCCCGCCACTCCATGGCTCGGAGGGCCGGAGAGACGACCAGAGTGGTGAAGACCAGGCTGCCCAGCCAGACCCCGGCCAGGAGTACGTGAACGGTGTGGAGATAGGGGCTCACGGGCACCTCCCGCCACCCTGCCGGAGACGCCGCCCGATGCTGATCATCATATTCACAGTATGAGCCAGATAAAACTCTCGGGGAGGCCCACGTCGAAGCGCCAGCGGAGGTCCTCGGCAAGAGGCCACGGAACCAGCACCGGCAACCCGCCGTCCGTCCCGGGACGATGAGCCCCGACGCCGGACGAGAGCGGCCGGCCGCCTCCCACCGCCCCACCCCACCGGCCGAGGAGCGCTCCTACCTTCTCTTCCTGGGCACGGCCCTGGTCCTGACCCTGGGCGCGGGGCTGGTGCTCGGGTTCCTCGTCCCCCTGGCCCCGGGCCTCGGCTGGCGCCTGGACGAGGCGGCCCTGGTCCAGGCCCACGGCTGGGTTCAGCTCCAGGGCTGGCTGGGCCTGGTGGTGGCGGGCATGGCCCTGCGCCTGGTGCCCCGGCTCGCCCACCGCCCGCCCCTGCCGACGGCACTGACCCTGTCCCTGTTCGGGCTGATGTGCGCCGGGACCCTGTTGCGCCTGGCGGGCGGGGTGGGCCACGTCGGCCGCCACCCCCTCCCGGTGCTGAGCGCCGCCGCCCTGGAGGCCGCCGGGCTGGCCGGGGTGGCGGCCGCCCTGGCCTGGACCCTGGTCCGGAGCCGTGGGCAGCGGGAGGGCTGGCGCGAGGCGGCCTGGGCGGCCACCGGCTGGTGGGCGGCGTGGGCGGCGCTGACCGCTTGGGGCGGGACGCGGGCCGCCGCCGGTGGGGGGCTGGTGCCCCCCGACCTCGACCGGGTCTCCACCTGGGTGGTGTTGCTGGGGGCGGTCGGCAACGCGATCTGGGCCGTCCAGTCCCGCAGCGTGCCCGTCTTCTACGGCCGCCGGCCGCCCGAGCGGCTGGCGGTGGCGCTCGGTCTCTACAACCTGGGCACGGTCCTGGTCCTGACCTCCGCCGTCCTTCCCGGCTCCGCCCTGCGCCAGCCGGGCCTGGGCCTGGCCGGCGCCGGCGTGCTCTGGCTGGCGCCCCTGACCGGCGCCGTCCGGGGGCGGCCCCATCGCCTGCGTCCGCCCTCCCGGCCCGCCGCCCGCTTCGTCGTCACCGCCAACCGCTGGGCGCTGGTGGCGGGGGGATGCCTGATCGCGGGCGCGATCACCGGCCTCTGGGACCGGGAGATCGCCGCCCGCCTCGACGACGCCGCCCTGCACGGGCTCGGCCTGGGCCTGGCCACCACCCTGATCGTGGGCATGGCCCGCCTGGTGGCCCCGGTCTTCGCCGTGGCCCGGGCCGTGCCCGGAGGACGGCCGGTCACGCTCGGTGCCGTCTGGCTGGCGCTGCTGATCGGCACCGGGTCCCGACTGGTGGCGGCGTTCCTGGAGGGGACCTCACCGGCCTGGTACCAGGGGCTGCTGGGCCTGGCCGACCTCCTGACCTGGGTCGGGCTGGCCCTCTTCGCTCTGGGCTTCGCCCGGGCCTGGCTGCGCCAGGGCAGCCGGCGCGAGGCCCTGGTCCGCTCCGCCAGCCGGACGTACGCCCCTTCCGAGCCTTATGATGATTTTCATGGTGATCAGCAGGAAAACAAATGAGACGGTCCCCTCCGGGACGGCCTCGAGCACGGCCGACATCCCCCTCCCCTACCTGATCGCGGGCACCGTCGCCCTGCTGCTGCTGTCGGTCGGCGTCCCCCTCCTGGCCCCCGACCTCCTGGCCGTCCCCGACGCCCCCCACCTGCTGGCGCTCACCCACCTGACCGTGCTGGGCTGGATCACGATGGTCATGATGGGGGCGCTCCACCAGCTCTTCCCGGTGGCCCTCCAGGCCCGCATCCGCAGCCCGCGCCTGGGCCGCTGGAACCTCTGGCTCTACGCCGGCGCCCTGAGCGGCTTCATCCCCAGCTTCTTCTTCGCCTGGCCGCCGGGGATGGCCGCCTTCGGCAGCCTGACCGTGCTCGCGGTGCTGGCCTTCGCCGCCAACCTGCTGGCCAGCTACCCCTCGGTGCGGATCTGGCATCCGATGGCCTTCTACGTCCTGACCGGGCTGATCTGGCTGATCCTGACCATCGGCCTGGGCGGGGCCTACGCCCTCGACTGGCGCTTCGGCTGGTTCCCCATCACCGACGCCATGGTCGCGGCCCACGCCCACCTGGGCCTGGCCGGCTGGCTGAGCCCGGTCCTGATGGGGGTCAGCTACAAGCTGATGGCGATGTTCTCGCTCGCCCACGGTCACGACCAGCGGCTCGGCATCTGGAA
>JAJPKS010000229.1 GCA_021323605.1 Bacillota bacterium
CCAAAACAACGCCGTTCGTCGATCCGGGCACGACAGCCGGTCGGATCAGGACGGAAGCCGTCCTCCGAGCCGCTCCGGGGCCGCGTACACGTTCATCCGGCGTTCGCGCACGAAGCCGGCCAGGGTCAGCCCGAAGCGACGGGCGGTGGCCACCGCCAGGCTGCTCGGCGCCCCCACCGCGGCCACGATCGGGATGCCCGCCGCCACCGCCTTCTGCACGATCTCGAAGCCGCCCCGGCCACTGACCACGAGCACGTGCTGATGGGCCGGCAGGAGGCCGTCGAGGAAGGCACGACCCACCACCTTGTCCACGGCGTTGTGCCGGCCCACGTCCTCGCGCACGGCGACCAGCGAGCCATCGGCCTGGAAGAGGCCGGCGGCGTGGAGCCCACCGGTCCGCTCGAACAGCGGTTGGATCGAGCGCAAGCGGCCGACCAGCTCGGCCAGGAGCTCCGGCTCCAGGCGGGGACCGGGTGGGAGCCCCGGGAACGAGCGGGCCAGCGACTCGACGGCCGTGACCCCGCAGATGCCGCAGGCCGAGGTGCTGAGGAAGGAGCGCCGGAGCGGGCTGCGGGCCGTGGACAGGCGCACGTCCACCTGGTTGGACTCGACCAGGTCGGCCCGGACGGCGACCGCCGTCTCCCGCTCCCCGGCCTCGGCGCTGATCATCAGCTCCCGCACCTGGCGGCGGTCGTGGACGACCCCCTCGGCCCACAGCAGCCCGAGCGCCAGCTCCAGGTCGTGCCCGGGCGTGCGCATCAGTACCGTGAGCGGGCGGCCGTTCAGCAGCACCTGCAACGGCTCCTCGCCCGCCAGCAGATCCTCGGCCGCGGTCCAGCCCTCGCCCGTCCAGCGCGCGGTGAGGACGGCGGGAGCCCGGGGCCGTCCCGTTACCGGCGCGCCACCCCCTCCGGCCATGCCTCCATGCTACGCACCGCCCGGCCCCGGTCCCGACCCAGCCCCGTCCCGCCGACCTCGAACCCCCGCCACCACGTCACCCGCCGCGGCGACAGTCGCAGCACCGTCCCCCCCTCGGGCAGCCCGCCCTCGTAGCGCGTCGCCAGCGCCTCCCCTCCCGACTCATCCGGCGCCAGCCTGCCCCGCAGCGCCACCCCTCGCACCCGGGTCGACCGCAGCCGGTGACGCCCGACCACCAGCGTCCCCGGCACCCCCGCCCGGGGTGGCCGCGGCATGGGCGGGAGCCAGGCCAGGACCTCGGCACCCTCCAGAGCCCAGGCCACGTTGGCCAGCACCGGCCGGCCGGACGAGAGCCAGCACAGCTGTCCCACCCGGCTGCGGGCGACGGACAGGGCGAGGTCCGAGGGCACCCCCGGGAGCCGGGTGGGGGCGGCCGGAGGCGGCGTCAGCGCCGGGACCAGCCGGACGTGGTCCGGGCGCATGCGCAGGAGGACGCGGTTCTGCGGCCACCAGGCCAGCGGCACCCTGGCCAGGTCGAGGAGGTAGCCGCCGACGAAGGCGGCGTTCTTCAGCGCGTAGCCGGCCAGGTTGAGCGCGAAGCCCGGCCCCTGGGCCATGGCCCGGAGGTGACTCGGTAGCGAAAAGGGGTCGTAGACCTCGAGCAACCCCTGGAGGAGCAGGCTGTGGCCGTCATCCTCCGGTGGCGAGACGAGGAAGGCGGCCCGAGGATCCCGCCGGGCCAGAGCCACCTTGGCCGCGTAGCGCGAGGTCGTCATCCAGAGGGCGCCGCCGCCGAAGTGGAAGGCGGCCGGGTTGACCACGGGCGGGCCGCTTCCCCTCAAGGCGAGGGTCCCGATCCGCGCCCGTCCCAGCAGGCGTCGTTGCTCCGGTTCCAGATGCACCGCCACTCCAGGGTACGGGGGAGGGAGACGGACGGCATCCGAACGCCGCCGGGCATCGATCCGCGCCGGCCCGGCGGCGCCCGCTCAGCGCCCGGCCTCGAAGCGCCACACGACTTGGCTGATGTCGGCCAGCAGCTCCCACCCGTCGTCGCTGCCGCTGGTGCAGATGCTCAGCACGTACGTGCCGTGCGGCCCTCCCATCACCAGCCCGGCGTCGTTGAGCTCGGTCCCCAGGCTCCCGATCTTGTGGACCACGGTGGCGCGGGCGGGAACGCCCGCCGGGATGCCGTCCTCGTAGTCGGTGTGGGTGAGCAGCGGGTAGAGGTAGCGCTGGGCGGCGGCCCCTCCCGCCCGCCCCTCGGCCTCGTCCACCAGCAACCGGGCCAGGTCGTCGCTGGTCGTGGTGTTCGGATCCCAAAAGGCCGACTCGGTGGCGCCGTGCGCCCGCGCGTAGTCCTGCAGGGCCGAGGGGCCGCCGTCCTCGCGCACCAGGATGCGGGCGGCGGTGTTGTCGGAGGCGATGCCCGCCCGCTCGTCCAGCTCCTCGCGGGTGAAGCAGTCCCCGTCCTCGTAATCGTCGTAGTAGCCCTCCTCGTAGTCGCCCTCCTCGTAGCAGAGCTGGTCGTCCGGGCTCCACCTCCCGGCCGCCACCTCCTGGGCCTCCCGCATCAGGAGGGGCAGCTTGTAGGTGCTGGCGGCGACGAACGACTCGTCGCCGTTCAGCGACAGGGTCTGGGGCGAGGGGCCGCCCAGCTCCACCAGGGTGACCCCCCCGGTGGCGGTCTCCTGCTCCAGCAGCTCGACGATCTGCTGACGAAGCGCCGCCAGTCGGGAGGCGGCACCCGGCGAGGGAATCAGCGAGGGGGAGGAGGAAGGGGCCGGGGCCGAGCCCAGGAGCCCGGTCGGCAATCCGGCAGACGCCGAGCGGACGCCGGTGAACCCCAGGACGAAGCCGGCCAGGAACGCGGCCAGGCCGGCCAGGGCGGCGGCGAGCCTCTTCTCCACTCCAGGAGAAGCAAACGGCGGAGCGGCCGGAAGGTTGTCAGCGGTTCTCCAAAGGATTTGTAAGCGCCGGGCCGCCTCGGCCCGGCCGGCCCCTCCCGCGGCCGGGAGCGTGCGGTCCAACCCATCCCCTCACCGAGCCGGCCGGGGCGACCGCCCCCGGCCCCCGCCTCAGCCCATCTCAGAACGGGGCCCCTCCCCTCCGGAGGCGACCTGGAGGCTCCCCCGCAGCAGGAGCACCGGCCGCGGGCTGTGGTCGAGGACGAAGCGGGCGGTGTGGCCGACCGACCGGGGACCGGGGGGCTCCGGTCCCCTCCCGCTGCGGGCCGCGACCACCACCAGGTGACAGCCCAGCTCGGCGGCCAACCGGGACAGGACCCGGCCTGGCTCGCCCTCCGCCAGGACCGTGCGCGGGACCGCTCCCAGCGCCTCCGCCGCCCGCGCCGCCTCGTCCAACGCCGCCTGTGCCGCCTCCCGCTCGGCCTCGGTGATGGCCCGGAGGTGGTGGTGGGGCAGGGGTCGGGGCAACAGGCGGCCGCGAGCCAGGTCGAGCTCCCCCCGCATCCCGTTGTCGATGACGTGCACCAGCACCGTCTCCTGTCCCGAGAGCGGGAGCAGGCGGTCGAGCGCGTTCAGCAGGACGGGCCCGCCCCTGAGGTCGATGCCCACCAGCACCCTCATGGCCGCAATGTTGCGCCCGCGGGGACGACGGCGGCCAGCCGCGCATCGCCGTCCACCGGCGCGCGCTACGCTCTGCCCGGTGACAGTTCGGGGGAGAGGATCGAGGCCAGGGCGAGGGACGGGGCCGTGGAGATGAGCGGAATCGGGGTGGCGATCGCGCTGGCCAGCGCGGCCCTTCACGCCGCCTGGAACCTGCGGCTCAAGGCCGCCGCCGACCCCCTCCGCCTCGCCGCCCGGGCTCTGCCGATGGCCACCGCCGGCGTCACCCCCCTGGTCGCGGTGGCGTGGGTGGCCGCCGGCCGGCCGCTCCTGCCCTGGCGGGGCTGGCTGATCGCCTGTGCATCAGGGCTGTGCGAGCTCGTCTACTTCCATCTCCTCGCCGCCGGGTATCGCCGGGGGGAGGTGTCCTCCGTCTACCCCACGGCCAGGGGGACGGCTCCGGTGCTCGGCGTGGCCATCGGCCTCACCGCCTTCGGCGAGCGACTCTCGGCCGCCGAGGCGGCGGGGGTGGCCCTGCTGGTGGCGGGGGTCTGGCTGGCCCGGCCGCCATCCACCTCGCGCCGGGCACTGGCCCCCGCCCTCGCCACCGGCTGCGCGATCGCGGCCTACACCGCGCTGGACTCGGTCGGGGTGCGGACGGGACCGTTCTGGCTCTACGACTGGACGATCTTCGCCATCACCTCCCTTCTCCTGCTCCCCTGGGGCCGGGGCGGGAGCCCGGTCGTCCCCACGGCCCTGGTGGGCAGCATGACCATCGGGTCCTACACCCTGGTCCTGCTGGCGCTCTCCCTGGCCCCGCTGGCACTGGTGGCGCCCGCCCGTGAGGTGGGGGTGGTGCTGGTGGCGGTGTGGGCCATCCTCCGCCTGGGCGAGCGCGAGCGCGCCCTCTTCAAACTGGGTGGGGCCGGCCTGGTGGTGGCGGGAGCGGGGCTGCTGGTGGTCTGAGGGCGCCGGCACGGGCTCGGACGGCGGCCGTTTTCCCACGGCCGGCCACGCGTTCAGGGCCGGAAGGTCGCCCCCAGGGCGAGACCCGCGGCCAGCAGGAGGCCGGGGGTGATCGAGGCCCCGAGGCGCAGGTAGTCCAGGGCCGAGATCTGCTGGCCGCGGCGGCGAACGATCACCAGCCAGAGCATGGTCGAGAGCGAGCCCACCGGCGTGAGGTTGGGTCCCAGGTCGGCGCCGACCAGCACGCCCAGCGCGAAGGGGAGCCGGAGGTGGGCGGTCAGCCCCTGGGCCCCGGAGAGGAGCACCAGGGTGGCGGGCACGTTGTTGAGCAGGTTGGCCAGCACCGCGCCACCGGCCAGCCCGGCCCCCACCGCGCCCGTGGGACCGCTCACCAGCGCGGTGAGCCGTCCCACCAGCATCCCGGTCAGGCCCGTCGCCTCCACCCCCCGGACCAGGACCAGGAGGCCGGCCACGTAGACCAGCAGGGAGACGCTGAAGTGCTCGCGCACGGCCCGGAGATCCAGCCGGCGAACCGAGGCGGCCAGCGTAGCCAGCAGGACGGCGCCCCCGACGGCCACCGGCCCCAGCGGGGCCCCCGCCGCCGAGGCCAGCAGGTAGGCGATGGCCAGCACCGCCAGACCGGCGCAGGTCAACCGGAGGAGGCGGCGGTCGCGCACCGCCGCCGCCAGCGCCGCCCGCCACTCCAGATGGAAGCGCACCGCGGTCGCGCCCCGGAAGACCAGGACGAAACAGAGCGCGTTGAGGGCGATGGCGGCCAGG
Organism: Bacillota bacterium; assembly: GCA_021323605.1. Taxonomy (GTDB): domain Bacteria; phylum Chloroflexota; class Dormibacteria; order Dormibacterales; family Dormibacteraceae; genus CADDZO01. The sequence goes on from JAJPKS010000229.1 coordinate 5,229, forward strand.
GAGGCCCCCAGCAGGTGACCCGCGTACACGCCCAGGGAGAGGTGGAGCCGATCGTTGACCAGGACGTTGATCGGGTTGCTGACGGGCAGGGTCATGGAGGCGGTGTCGGCGATGAACGTGGTCGCGAAGAGGTAGGGCAGCGGTGGCAGCCGCAGCCGGGTCACGACCGCGTAGACGACCGGGGTGAGGATGAGGGCGGTGGCGTCGTTGGAGAGGAAGGTCGTGATCAGGGCGCCGGCGGCGAACACCGTGAGCAGCAGGCCGCGGCCGCTTCCCCGAGCCGCGCCCGCGGCCAGGGCGCCGGCGGCCTCGAAGAAGCCGGCCGCGTCGGCCAGGCCCGAGACCAGCATCAGGCCGGTGAAGAAGAGGAACAGGTTCCACTGCTCCAGCAAGGTCTCCAGCGCCTGCACCGGGCTCACCACCCGCACGGCCAGCATCAGGGCACCGCCGGCGGCGGCCGCCGCCGCCTCGGGGAGCCGGCGGGGACGGATCAGGATCGCCGCCAGCGAGAGCAGGAAGACGAGCCCGGCCAGCGCCTGCTGCGGTCCCAGCTCTATCCCGCTCCGTCCCCGGCCTCGATCGTCACCTTCATCCGCTCCAGGGCGTGCCGCAGGCGGCCACGCACCAGATCGTCGGCCCGCGCCAGCACCAGGCTGCCAAGGGCTCCGCCCGGCGGTCGGTAGGCGATGGTCAGGGAGACGGCGGTGCCCTCGTCGCAGGGCTCGAACCGCCAGCGGCCGGTCTGGGGGACGAGGCCCGACTCCGAGCGCCAGCCGATGGCGCGGGGACGGTCCCAGAGGTCGAGCACGAGCACGTTCTCCAGCGGGACTCCCAGGACCTCCATCGACACCTCGAAGCGGGCCCCGGGTCCCCGGGTGCGTCCGGTCAGGGGCCGCCACCGGCTCACGCCCTCCAGGGCCAGGGACGCGTTCCGGTAATCCGCCACCCAGTCGAACACCTCGCCCGGGCCCCGCGCGATCTCCACCCGGGCTGAGAACCTGCGCTCGACCACGATCTCTGCTCATGATGGGGGTCATCCGACCGCCGCTGCCCGTTCACCTCGAGACCCGGGTCCCGGCCCCGGCCCGGCCGGAGCCGGCGCGGCTCCGGGAGCTGTTCCGGCTCCTCCTCCGACGCATCCCGGGCCCGATCCGCTGGGAGCCCTGGCGGCTCCGGCTCGGCCCGCTGACCCTGCTCCGCTTCGGCGAGCCGGCTCCGATCGACGATGGCTGGTGCTGGCCGATCGAGGGCGGCCTGCTGGCCCGGCGCCCCGGCGGCCGGATCGAGGTCGGCTGGCGGGATGGGACCCTGGTCTGCACGGTGGACGGTTACCGCCCGCGCCTGCCCCGGCCTCTCTACGCCCTCGGCCAGCGCCCCGTCCACGACCTCCTGACCCGGCTCGCCCTGCTCGACCTGCGCGGGAGGACACCGCCGCCCGGGCCTCCGGCGGAGCCGGCCCTGCGCCTGCTCGCCGCCGGCCTCGACCTCGGCCTCTGCGCCGGCCTGACCTGGCTGCTGCGGCCGCGACGGCGACCACCCGCCTTCGCCGTCGTGGTCCTGCTCTACCACCTCGGCTTCTGGAGCCGGATCGGACAGACCCCGGGTGGGTGGTTGACCCGCCAGCGGCTGGTGGCCGTGGACGGCGGCCGCGTGAGCGTGGCCCAGGCCCTGATCCGCCTGGCCGCCCTCCCCCTGGCGGCTCGGAGGCTGCGCGCCCTCCACGACGAGGCGGCCGCGACCGAGGTGGTGAGGGTCGCGGCGAGCCGGTGGGGACGACGTCCGTAGCCGGACGGCGAATCGCGGTCACCGGGGCGCCGTCCCACCGCGCCCGAGCCTGGGGCGACCGCCCGGGGCGGCGCCGCCAGCGCGGCACCTCAGCCGAGCGGATCGGCGAACCGCAGGCGCGAGAAACGGCGGAAACCGTGGTCGTGGGAGGCGAGGACGAGCCCGTGCTCGATGGCGAGAGCTGCGATCTCGATGTCCGGCACATCGTCGCTCCGGAGGCCAGGCGTCTCGGCGAGCTCGGCAGCGATCGTCGCGTGCCCGGCACCGGGGGTCACGATCCGGACGGCGGGCTGCTCGAGATAGGCCGCCGCCACCGCCCATCCTTCCCCGACCGTGAGCGCGTGCCGCCCGAAGACCCTCGGGCTCGTGATGAGCCGGAGGAAAGCGTAGATGACAGGCCAGCAGAGAGCGACGGTCCCCTCTCCCTCAGCGAGGCACCGCTCGAGCCAGAGGCGAGCGCGGTCGTGCTCCGGAGCGTCCTTGAAGGTCGCGTAGAGGAGCAGGTTGGTGTCGACCAGCGTCACGGCAGGGCGCGCTCCGCACGCCGCCCTTCATCGAGCGCCGCGAGCAACGCCGAGACGTCCGACACGTCGAGGATCGGCCGGCCGGGCAGCTCGGGCAGCGGCGGCGGGGTCGGGAACCGTCCGGCGCGTGCGCCGCGACGGAGCAGCCGGTTGACCACGGCACGGAAGGACTCACCCGTGCGGGCGCGCTCGCTCTCGATCAGCGCCGCGACGTCGTCATCGAGTGTGATCGTGGTGCGCATGATGCATAAGTTTTAGCATCACGATCATCAACCGGTCCGGGCTCCGGCCGGCACGTCGCGGAGCCGGTGCGGTCCCGTCTCCACGGGATCGATCACGAGCGTTGGGCGGGCGGCACGCGGGCCCACGCGTGCGGTTGCGGAGGATGCCCCACGGGGAAGGCGCCTCCATCCGGTCGCCCCGATGACGGGGGTCGTCACCCGACCCGGGCCTTGCGGGGGGTCTCCCGGAGGTCCGGCTGGCCGCCATCCGCCTCGCCCGAGGCCGGCTCCGTCCGGGCCTCCCGGGTGGCGAGGAGCGGGAGGTAGAGGGCGAACCGGCTCCCGACCCGGGGGCGGCTCCACTCCAGCAGCAGACGGCCGCCGTGCCGGAGGGCGAGCCCTCGGGCGATGTAGAGGCCCAGCCCCGTGCCCGGCACCATGGGGTGGTCGGGATCCTCGACCCGCGCGAACCGCTCGAAGATGTGGTCTTCCTGCCCGGGGGCCAGCCCCCGACCGCGGTCCTCGACCGCCACCCGGGCTTCCTGGCGCTGGTCGAGCAGCTCGACCGTGATCCGGGCCCAGGGCGGGACCCCGTCCCGGCCGTAGGCCAGGGCGTTGGAGACGAGATGGCCGAGCAAACGGGTGAGCTGGTCGCGGTCGCCCCTGACCACCACCGGCACCGGGGGCAGGACCAGCTCGGGCACCTCGCCGGCGGCCTGCGCCACCTCCCGGGCCAGGTCCCGGAGGTCCACCGGCTCCTGCACCGAGTTGAGCCGACCCGTCTCCAGGCGGGCGGCCAGGAGGAGGTCATCCACCAGCCGGCGCAGCTCCGCCGACTTGGCGTCGAGGATCCGCAGCGGCTCCTCCCAGGCGGGCGGGATGGGCCCCAGGGCGCCGCCCAGGAGGATGGAGAGGTAACCGTTGATGACCGTCAGCGGCGTTCGCAGCTCGTGGGCGGCCATGTCCAGGAAGTCGGTTTTGACCCGGCTTGCCTCCTCGGTGCGGGCGAAGAGGAGGGCGTTGCGCAGGGCCAGGATGGCCGGGCCACTGAGCATCTCCAGGGCGCTCCGGTCCTCGGACCCGAAGGGTAGCTCGTGCCGCCGGCAGAGGAGCAACACCGCCGCCACGTGGCCGGCGTGCAGGAGCGGGACGGTCATGGTGTGGCGCACGTCCGCCATGCTCCGCTGCAGGACCTCGGGCAGATCGTGCAGCTGGTAGGGCACGTCGATGACCGGCTCCCTGGCGCACACGGCCTCGCGCACCAGCGGCAACGCCTCGATCCGCTGCCGGCAGCTCGGAGCGCGCTCCTGGCCGGCCGCGTCGTAGGCGTCGACCAGGCTCGCCTCCCCCTCCTCGTCCCCCTCGACCCGGAACAGCAGGCAGCGGTCGGCCCGTCCCGTGACCGCCGCCCTTCGCACCAGCCGGCGCACGACCTCGGTGAAGTCCAGGGAGCGGGCCAGGTCGAGGGCACCGTCCACGGCCAGCTGGAGACGAGCCATGTCCCGCTCGGCCGCCATCCGGAACTCGGCCCCCTGCAGGGTCACGGCGGCGAGGGCGCCGAAGTCGTCGAGGAGACGTCGCTCGGCCGAGGAGAAGGGCATGCGCTCGGCGCGGAAGTAGACCACCGCCCCCAGCGCCTGGCGGCCGTCCCGCAGAGGCCGGTCGGTGCTCATGGGCACGGCGCGCATGGTGTGGATGCCGCATTCGACGAACAGGGAGGCGAGGGCGCCGATCCGCTGCATGTCGCTGCTCTCCACCACCCGGTTCTCGGCCAGCGCCCCCCCGAGCACCGAGCCCTCCCGGCGCAGGGAGACGCCCACCAGCCGCTCGGCCAGGGGACCGGCCCCGGCGAGACAGGTGAAGACCTCCTGGCGAGCGGGCGGGACGATCGCGATCAGGCACGAGATGCCGGGCAGGAGCCGCCGGCCCTGCTCGGCCAGGCTCTGCGCCAGCGGGCCGAGGCGGCCGCCGCGCTCCAGGTCCATTCCGGTGGCCTCGACGATGCCCCGGAAAGCGGCGCCCAGTCGCTCCGCCAGGGCATCGCGCTCGGTCCCCGCCGGCTCGGCCCGAACGGGGCCGATCCAGGGGCGCAGGTCCTTGACCAGCAACACCGCTCCCTCGATGGAGCCGTCCGGGCCCGACAGCGGCGTCATGGTCACCGTGGCCGGGAAGAGCGACCCGTCCCGGCACCGGAGCATGAGGCGGCGCTGGCGCCCGACCGGGAGCGACTCCAGGCGGATGCCGAGCTCCGGCGACAGCTCCCGGCCCAGCGTCTCCTCGGCCCGGATCCGGAAGAGCCGTTCCGAAGCCGGCGTCCAGACGATGACCCTGGCCTCACGGTCGACGGCGATGACCCCGTCGCCCAGTGCGGCCAGCACGTGGGAGGGCGAGATCACGACGTCACCAGTGGCAGCCGGAGGGAGAACCGGCTGCCCTCGCCCGGCACGCTCCAGTCCAGCTCCAGCCGCCCGCCGTGGCGGGCGGCCAGCTGCCGGCAGATGTACAGCCCGAGCCCGGTGCCCGGGGCCCCGCCGGAGGCGTCGTCGCCGCGCACGAAGCGCTCGAAGATGCGCTCGCGCATCTCCGCCGGCACCCCGCGCCCTCGATCCTCGACGCTGACCACCGCCATGCCGTCCTCGACCCCGGTACGGATCCGGACCCAGGCCCGCTGGTCGGGACGCCGGTAGGTCAGGGCGTTGTTGATCAGGTTGTCGAGCACCCGGGCCACGTGCTCGGGATCGGCCTTCACCGTCAGCGGGCACCGGGCCGTCTCCACCAGCAGCTCGCCGCCCATGAGCTGGACGCGCGGCTCCGCGCGGCGCGCCGCCTCGCGGACGGCGACCAGCAGGTCGAGACGCATGGCGTGGGCGGGCAGACGGCCGGACTCGAGGCGCGAGGTGAAGAGGAGGTCGTCGATCAGGGTGCTGAGTTCCTCCGCCTTGCTGGCCAGCAGATCGATGCGCTGCTGGAGCTCCGGGGGCGGCTCGCCCAGGCTCCCGTCCCCCAGCATCGACAGGTACCCCTTGATGACCGTGAGCGGGGTGCGCAGCTCGTGACCGGCCATGTTCAGGAAGTCGCTGCGGGCCCGGCTCGCCTCCTGGGCGTTGGCCACCAGGCGGGCGTTGCGGATCATCAGGGCGGCCACGTTGCCCACCAGCTGGAGGGTGGCAGCGTCGTCCCGCCGGAAAGGCCGGTCCCGCATCCGGGTCACGAGCAGGGCGCCGGTGGCGGCTCCGTTCAACGCCAGGGGCAGCACCAGGGTGTGGCGAGGCCCGACCTGTCCCCACTCCGAGGGCAGGTGCCCGGGCACGCGGTAGGCCCCGCAGATGCGCGGCCGGCGGTCTCGCAGGGCCCGCTCGACGATCGGCTCTTCCCCCGAGACGAGCGCCCGCACCGGGAACCGGCGGCCTTCGGGGGTGGGCCGCCCCGACTCGTCGTAGGCGCCCACCACCTCGGCCTCGTCGCCCTCGACCTCGAGCAGGGTCACCCGCTCGGCGCTGGCCGCCCGCGCCGCCAGCTTCACCAGCCGGGCCATGACCTCGGCCGGGTTCAGCGACCGGGCCAGCTCCTCGGCGACGTTCACCCCCGTCTTCAAGCGGTCGGCCGCCTCGTGCGAGCTGCGCAGGAGCTCGGCGCGCTGCAGCGAGAGGCTGACCAGGCGAGCGAACTCGTCGATCAGGCGACGTTCGTAGGGGGTGAAGTAGGCGCGGGTGGGGCGCAGGAAGGCCAGCACGCCCAGGGCACGGCGGCCATCCGGCAGCGGACGGGAGCTCCACAACGGCACCATCCGTCCCGCCACCAGGCCACAGGCGGCCAGCACCCGCCGCTGCCCGCTGAGCTCCTGGAGCCGGGTGGTCTCGATCGCCCGTCCTTCGGTCAGGGCGCGGCCGATGAGCGTGTTCGTGACCGGCCACTGGCGTCCGACCAGATCCCCCAGTCGCCCCGAGCCGGCCAGCACCTGCATCGAGTCCTGGCGCTCCCGGGGAACCACGCAGAGCATGCACTCGCTGCTGGGCACCAGCTCATGGGCCTGGGCGACCAGAACCCTGGCCAGGTCCTCGGAGACGTCCATGCTCCCCGGATCCCGGCCAGCCCGTTCGACCAGCTCCCGCACCAGCGTGCCCAGCTGCCGGTGCCACTCCCGTCGCGGGCGTCCGGCCCGCTCCACCGGGTCGAGCCAGTCCCCCATGGGCCGCGCGAGCGTCACCACCCCGAGCAGCCGGCCGCGCTCGTCGCGCACCGGAGCCGCGGTGGCCGCGACCGGCTGCCGCTGCTCGCCGACCCGAAGCACCGTGTCCAGCCGCTCCGCCCCGCCGAGGGTGGTGAGCTCGCGCGTGTCCGTGCGGAGGAGTTCCGGGAACTCCGCCCCGACCTGCCGGCCCAGCACCTCCTCGGCCGGCCGTCCGTACAGATCCGGCGCCGACCCGGCCCAGCCTACGATGCGCCCCTCCAGGTCCACCACCGCGATCGCATCCGGGATCGCGTCCAGAACCCGTCGTGCCAGGTCGGAGGGGATGTTCATATCCCCTGACGCGCCAGCGCCTCGAAGTCCACGGGCAGCTCACTGATGCGCCGGCCGCAGGCGGCCGCGACCGCGTTGGTCACCGCCGCCGGCCCCGGCACCGCCGGCGGCTCGCCCACGCCCTTGGCGCCGAACGGCCCGTACGGCGAGGGGACTTCCACCAGCTGGACCTGGATGTCGGGCACCTGGTCGATGCTGGGCAGGCCGTAATCGAGGAAGCTGGCCGTCCGCAGGTGGCCGTCGCCATCCCACACCAGCTCCTCGCCGAGGGCACGGCCGAGCCCCTGGACGCTCCCGCCGTGCACCTGGCCCTCCACCTCAGGCGGATTGAGCGCTCGACCCACGTCCTGGATCGCGGCGTAGCCGACCAGCCGCCACTCGCCGGTCTCCCGGTCCACCCGGACCCTGGCCACGTGGACGGTGAACATCGGGGACTGGGCCGTGATCACCGCCCGTCCCTGGCCCTGCACCGGCGCGTACCGCCCCATGAACTGAGCCCCCAGCTCGGCCAGCTCGCCGATCTCGCGGCCCCGGCCGGGAGCACCGCGCACCCGCACCCGTCCGTCCGCGATCTCCAGGTCCTCTACCGCCGCCTCCAGCTCCTCGGCCGCGATCTCGAGCAGCTGACGGCGCGCTTCCGCCGCCGCCTGCTGGACCGCCGGCCCCACGGTATAGATGATCTTGCTCCCGCCGGCCATGCCGGCGTAGGGAGCGGTGGCGGTGTCGCCCCTCTCCACCTTCACCCGGTCGAGGGGAACGCCGAAGGTCTCGGCTGCGATCATGGCCAGGCCCGTGTCGGTGCCGGTGATGTCGATGGAGCCGACCTGGACCAGGAGGCTGCCATCGGGCTCGACCCGGCAGCCCGCCGCCGCCGGCTCCCGGCCGCCGCCCCACCCGCCGACGGCGACCCCGACCCCCTCGTCCTCGGCCCTGGGGGCCGTGTACAGGGGATGGCGGCGGGCCGCCTCGAGGCACTCCACCAGGCCGATCCGGGGCCAGGACTGTCCGTCCGGGCGAGGGTCGCCCTCCCGGGACGCGTTGCGGAGGCGGAAGGCGATGGGGTCGAGGCCGAGGTCGGCGGCCAGCTCGTCCATGGCGGACTCCAGGGCGAAGAAGGCCTGAGGCGCACCCGGCGCCCGGTAGGCCGTGACGGGGGTCTTGTTGGTGGCCACGTCCAGGGCCGTGATCTCGTAGTTGGGGACCCGGTAGGTCCCACCCAGCATGATGCCAGCCAGCCCCCCGAGCCCGCTCGACCCGGCACCGCCGTCGAAGACGGCGTGCGCCCGCAGGGCGACCAGGCCGCCCTCGCGGTCGGCTCCCAGCTCCAGGTCCACGACGCAGCCCGGTCCGCCCCTCCCCATGGCGAACTCCTCCGAGCGACTGAGCTCGAGCCGCACCGGACGGTCGGCAAGACGGGCCAGGAGGGCGGCCAGGGGCTCGATCAGGCAGACCTTGCCACCGAAGCCGCCGCCCACGGTCATGGGGATCACGCGGACGCGGCTCACCGGCATCTGGAGCTGACCGGCCACCGTGCGGCGGGTGAGGAAGGCCCCCTGGGTGGGGGTCCAGATGGTGAGCCCACCGTCCGGCTCGGAGCGGGCGACGGTCACGTGCGGCTCCATGAAGCCCTGGTGGACGGCCGGCATGACGTACCGGCGCCGGACCACCGCGTGGCAGCGCGTGAGCGCCGCTTCGACCTCGCCGCGCTGGAAGTGCACCCGGGCGGTGACGTTGGCGGGACGCTCCCCGCTCACCTCGCCGGCCGCCGACAACCCGTGGGCGCCGGCATCCTCGGGCCCGCCCCCGACCTCCTCGAGGACCCGGGGAGCGCCCTCCCGCATGGCCTCGAAGGGGTCGATCACGGCCGGGAGCGGCTCGTAGTCGATCTCGACCAGGGCGGCGGCGTCGGCGGCCTGGGCCTCGGTCTCGGCGACCACGGCCGCCACCGGCTGGCCGGCGTAGAAGACCCGCTCCCGGGCGAGGGGCTGCTCCGGCCCGGCCAGGCCGAGGTCGGGCAGGTCGGCTCCGGAGACCGCCGCCAGCACACCCGGCGCCCGTCTCGCCGCCTCCAGGTCGACGCGCACGACGCGGGCCGCGGCGTGGGGGCTGAGGACCAGGCGGGCATGGGCGAGACCGACGAGCTGGAGATCGGCGGTGAACCGTGCGGCACCGGTAACCTTGGCCCCGCCCTCGAGTCGTCGTTGGGCAACGCCGATGACAGGCATAGTTCAAGCATCATAGGAGGCATCGTGACCCGGGCCGGGCGCGGGGCGGACATTGTCATCTTCGGCGCCTCCGGCGATCTGACCCGCCGCAAGGTCCTGCCCGCTCTCAGGGCGCTGAGCGGTGACGGTGGCATCCGCGTGGTCGGGGCGGGCCGCACGGACCTGAGCCGCGACGGGTTCCGGGACCTGATCGCCCGGGCCTCGGGCAGCCCGATCCTGGCCGCCGGGGCCGAATGGGTGCGGATCGACTACGAGGCCCCCGAGAGCTACCGTGCCCTGCGCCAGCTCCTGAACGGGACCCTGGAGAGGTCGCCGCGGGCCGTGATCTACTACCTGGCCACCCCACCCAGCACCTTCTCCGCGATCCTGGAGGGACTCGTCCGCACCGGCCTCTCCGGCCGCGACGACAACCGGCGGATCGTGATCGAAAAGCCCCTCGGCCACGACGCCGCCAGCGCCCGCGGACTGAACCGTCAGCTGGAGGAGCTCTTCGCCGAGCACCAGATCTACCGCATCGACCACTACCTGGCCAAGGACACGGTCCAGAACGTCCTCGCCTTCCGCTTCAGCAACTCCCTGTTCGAGCCGGTCTGGAA
>JAJPKS010000040.1 GCA_021323605.1 Bacillota bacterium
AGCGGGTAGTCGTTGTTCAGCACCGCCTGGAAGAGCAGGTAGCCGATGCCGGGATAGCTGAAGACGATCTCGACCAGCAGCTGGCCCGCGACCACGAGGCTGATGGACAGGGCGAAGTTGGCGACGCTGGGCAGGAGCGCGTTGCGCGCCGCGTACCACACCACCCGGGGCGTGGGCAGGCCTTTGGCCCGGGCCACCAGGACGAAGTCCTCGTCCATGGTGACGACCATCAGGTTGCGCATGCCCAGGATCCAGCCCGCGATCGAGGCCAGGACGATGGTGGCCGCGGGCAGGACGCCGTGGTCGACGACGCTGGAGATGAACGGCCAGTTCAGCCCCGGGGAGGCGCCGTAGATGTCGTAGCCCTGGCTGATCGGGAACCAGTGGAGGACGGTCCCGAAGACCATGAGCATGACCAGGGCGAGGAAGAAGTACGGGATGGCCTGGAAGAACGTCGCCCCCGGCAGCGTCCAGTCGAGCCAGGACCCGCGCCGCCACCCCAGCACCACCCCGACCAGCGTCCCGAGCGCGAAGGCCAGCAGCGTCGCCATGCCCAGCAGCCCCAGCGTCCAGGGCAGGTACTCGCGCAGCAGGGTGGCCACGGGCTGGTTGCCCAGGAACCAGGACACTCCCAGGTTGCCCTGGAAGAGGTCGCGCCAGTACCGGAGGTACTGGATCACCACCGGGGTGCTGGTGTTCAGACCGAACTGGAGCTCGATGGCGCGGACGCACTGGGCGTTGCAGAGGCCCTCGCTGCTGGCCCGTCCGACCGCGGTCGCGACCGGGTTGCCCGGCACCAACCGGGGCAGGATGAAGCTGACCGTGAGCGCCACCCAGGCGGTGAGGAGGTAGAAGCCGAGGCGGCGGACGAGAACCCGCATGGCTAGCCCCGTTCCCTCCCGGGCGGCAAGGGCGAGCCGGCCGTGCCCGGAGCCCTGACCTTCCCCCTCCGCGACGCCTCCGGGCCGGGTGCGCGCAGCCCCGCGCCCACCGATCGACCCTGGCCCATGCCTACCTCCCGCCCCCGCTCGAGGCGCGGATCACCAGCTCGGTGGCGAGCGTGACCCGGCGGCCGACCCTGGCCGGCTCGGCGATCAGCTCGAGCAGCAGCCGGGCCATCTCCCGCCCCATCTCCTGGATGGGCTGGTGGACGGTGGTCAGCGGCGGTTCGGTGGTGGCGGCCAGGGCGGCGTCGTCGAAGCCGACCACGGCCACGTCCTGAGGCACCCGGCGGCCGGCCGCCGCCAGCGCCCGCAGCGCCCCGACCGCGGTCGGGTCCGAGGCGCAGAAGACCGCGTCCAGGTCGGGTTGCCGCTCCAGCAGCCGCCGCATGGCCCGCTCGCCGGCCTCAGGGGTGTAGTCCCCTTCTTCCTCCAGGGGGGGCAGGCCGGCGGCGGCCTGGGCCTGGCGGTAGCCGGCCCGGCGGTCCAGCGCCGAGACCCGGTTCAGGGGGCCGGTGATGGTGGCGATCCGGTGCCGCCCGGCCTGGATCAGGTGCTCGGTGGCGCGCCGGGCGCCGCCCAGGTTGTCGATGTCGACGTAGCTCAGGCGGGGGTCGCCGTCGATGCGGCCGCCCAGCACCACGGGCAGACCCCGCTCGCGCAGCCGCTCCGGCATCGGGTCGCGCTCGTGCAACGCCGTGAGCAGGACCCCATCCACCGGCCGCCGGCCCAGGTACCGCTCCACCCGCTCCCGCTCCGCCGGCGACTGGGGGGCGAGCAGGACCAGCTGCACCTCGTGCGAGGACAGAGCCTCGTTGATGCCCCGGATCAGGACCGGGTAGAAGGGATCGCCGAACAACCAGGGGACCGGCTCCGGGATCACCAGGGCCACGGTGTCCGTCCGCCCCGTGACCAGGCTTCGGGCGGCCTGGTTGGGCACGTAGCGGAGCTGGCGCGCCGCCCGCTCCACCGCCCGCCGGGTGGCGTCGCTGACCCGGGCTTTGCCGGTGAAGACGCGAGAGGCGGTGGCGCGGGACACCCCCGCCATTCGGGCCACCTCCTCCAGGGTGGGGGCAGGCTCACCTTTTGAGAGCGATTTCACAGTAGTAGGCTATATAGCACAGCTCCTGGCGATGCGCACAGGAAATTCGCGGCGGAGGACGCACGAGATTGAACTTCAGAAGATCGGCGCCGAACCGAGGCCCTGGATGGCAATCGCTCTCGGCAATCCGGCCGTGAGCACCGCCTTCCCGCCCGGATTCCTCTGGGGAGCGGGAGCGGCCGCCTACCAGGTCGAGGGCGCGGTCCGCGAGGACGGGCGGCTGCCCTCGATCTGGGACACGTTCAGCCACACTCCGGGCAAGACCTTGCACGGCGACACCGGCGACGTCGCCGCCGACCACTACCACCGCCTGGAGGAGGACCTGGACCTCATGGCCCGGCTGGGGCTGGGCGCCTACCGGTTCTCGATCTCCTGGCCCCGGGTCCAGCCCGAGGGCCGGGGCCGTCCCAACCCCGCCGGCCTCGACTTCTACCGGCGGCTGCTGGACGGGCTGGCCCGGCGCTCGATCGTGGCCGCGGCCACCCTGTACCACTGGGACCTCCCCCAGGCGCTGCAGGACCGGGGCGGCTGGCCGGCACGGGACACGGCCGAGCGCTTCGGCGAGTACGCCGCCCTGGTGGCCCGGGAGCTGGGGGACGGGGTGGCGCTCTGGACCACGCTGAACGAGCCCTACTGCTCGGCCTGGCTCGGCTACGGGACCGGGGTCCACGCCCCCGGCCTGCGCGACAGCGGTCAGGCCCTGGCCGCCACTCACCACCTGCTGCTGGGCCATGCCCGGGCCCTGGCGGCGATCCGGTCCGAGCGCCCCGGAGCGCCGGTGGGGATCTCCCTGAACCTGGCGGCGGTCCGCTCGGCCAGCGAGGCGCCGGCCGACCGGGCGGCGGCGGACCGGCTGGACGGGCTCCAGAACCGGCTCTTCTGCCAGCCGCTCTTCGAGGGTCGCTACCCCGAGGACGTGGTCGAGCTGTTCTCCGGCCTGGGCCCGGGGCTGGCGGTGACGCCCGGCGACCTGGAGGCGATCTCGGCACCGGTCGACTTCCTGGGCCTCAACTACTACGGCCCGATCTGGGTCCAGGCCGCCGGCGAGCCCGGCGGAACGAGTGGCGGCGAGGACGGCCACGGTCCCTGGGTGCCGGAGCTCCGGCTTCGCGCCTACCGGGACCCGGGGTGGCGCACCACGGCCATGGGCTGGCCGGTGGACCCCCGGGGACTGGTCCAGCTCCTGCTGGAGATCCATCGCCGGCGCTGGGTGCCGGCCGTGTACGTGACCGAGAACGGGGCCGCCTTCCACGACTACATCGACCCCGAGGGTCGGGTCCGGGACCCGGAGCGGATCGCCTACCTGGCCTCCCACCTGGAGGCGATCGGCGCCGCCATCGCCCAGGGGGTGCCGGTTCGGGGCTACTTCGTCTGGTCTCTGACCGACAACTTCGAGTGGGCCTGGGGCTACTCCCGTCGCTTCGGACTGGTCTTCATCGAGTACGGCACCCAGCGCCGCATCCCCAAGACCAGCTTCGAGTGGTACCGACGGGCGATCGCCGCCAACGCCCTGCCCCTGGCCGCCGGGGAGGTGTTCGCTTGACCCGGCGCCCCCGGCCGGTCGAATGGCGGGCGCCGGGCCGCGGCCCGACCCGGAGGACGTCTTTGAAATCGCTCTCTCGAGCTCCGCCCCCCGGCGAGCCCGCGCTCCGGTCCCGCCCCCGGTCCCGCTCCGGCCGGCCCACGAGCCCTACACCGGCTCCGACGCGGCCCGGCGGGCCTCGGCGGTGCTGATCAGGCCCTGCTCGCGCATCGCCTCCAGCACCGCGTCGCGCCGGGCCCGCGCCAGCCCCGGATGCACCAGCGGGTCGTAGGCGCTCGGGGCCTGGGGCAGGCCGGCCAGCATCGCGTCCTGGGCCAGCGTCAGCCGCGACAGCGGGCGGTGGAAGTACACCTGGCTCGCCTGCGGGGCGCCGACCGCCCCATGGCCGAGGTAGACCTCGGAGGCGTAGGCGGCCAGGATCTGCGCCTTGCTCAGGTGGGACTCCAGCTTCACCGCCAGCACGATGTCGACCCAGCGGAGCCAGGGGGTGGCGTCGTCGCCGTGGAGGTACAGGTCCTCGGCCAGCTGCTGGGTGATCGTCGATCCCCCCTGACAGGTGCAGCCGTGGGTCAGGTCGTAGAGGGCGGCCCGGCCCAGCCCCTCGAGGCTGAGACCGTGGTCCTGATAGAAGGTGGAGTCCTCGACCGCGACCAGCGCCGCCGCCAGCCCCGGGGGGACCTGATCGGGGCGCAGCGGCGCCGTGTGATGGGCGCGGTCCAGGGCGCTCACCCGGTCCAGGGCGTCGGCGGTGGAGGGGGTGATCGCCCAGGTGACGCCGGCCGTGACGGCGAAGGCGACCGCGAGCAGGGCGGCGGCGAGCAGCGATCGCCGTCCCCACCTCGAGAGGCGGCTCACCCTCGGCCCGGGCCTCGCCTTCCGGCCGGCGAGGAGGGCTCCGGAGCGAGGCCTCCTTCCCTGGGGGAGGCACCGGGCCGCACCGAACCGACCGCTCGGCCGTGACTCGGAGACGGTCGCCGAGGAAGAGAGCCGCGAGCTCTGTGCCTCGAGCCGGGGGGATGGGATCGACGCCAGGCGCCGTGGAGGGGATGGGGAGCTGAGGTCGCGGTCATGGGGGTCCTTCGGCTGCAACCATCTTCTCGCCTCCCCTGAAGGTCCGTGCGGCTCCTGGCTCCCCGGCGGACGCCGTCTCCGCCCTCACGCCACCGGACGCGTCCCGGTTCAGGTTCCGTTCAGGCGGGGCGACCAGGATCGCCGGATGCCGAAGCGGGAGACCGGCCTCGCCTACCTGGTCGGCAGGGCGCTCGAACTCTACCGGATCGCGCGCGGGTCGCGAGAGTACGGCAGCGTGACCCGCTTCCTTTTCGCCCAGGCCGCGGGACGGGCCCGGCGCCGGCCGATCGAGACCACATTGCGGCTGCGCGGCGTCCGCTACCGCGTCGCCATCCCGAGCCGCGAGACCTTCCCCTTCGCCGAGGTCTACCTGGGACGGGTCTACGAGCGCTTCGAGGACTTCGTGGCCCGTCCCGGCTGGACGGTCGTCGACGTCGGCGCCAACGTCGGGGTCTTCGCCGTGCGGCAGGCCCAGATGGGGGCCCGGGTGGTGGCCTTCGAGCCGAACCCGGACTGCGCGCGACGGCTTCTCGCCACGGTGTCCGGGAACGGCCTGGACCGGATCACCCTGGTCCCCCGAGCCCTGGGAGCCGAGCCGGGCGCGGCCACCCTGGTGGTGGGGGGGAGCACCCTGGCCGGCTCCATCGTGGGGACGCCCGAGGACGGGGCGGTGGAGCGGTTCCGGGTGGAGGTGGACACCCTCGACCGCGTGGCCGAGCGCCTGGAGCTGGGCCGCATCGATCTCCTGAAGGTGGACGTGGAGTTCGCCGAGGTCGACGTCCTGCGGGGCGCGACCCGGACCCTGCCCCGGGTGGGTCGCGTGGTGGTCGAGTACCACTCCCCCCACCTGCTGGCCCGGGTGCGCGAGCTGCTGACCGGGCACGGCTTCCGGTGTCGTGGCTGGTACGACTTCCCGGACTCGCCCTACGGCGTCGCCTACTTCCTCCGGGACGGCCTCGAGGGAGCCTGAGCGGCCTCGAGGCGGTCTCGAGCCGGGCCGTGCGCGCGGGCCCGGCGGCGACGGCGCGCCCTCACCGACGCTCCTCCGGCTCCTGCAGGCGGTAGCCGACGCCGGGCTCGCTCACGATGTAGCGCGGCCTGGCCGGGTCGTCACCGAGCTTGCGCCGGATCTGCGCGACCACGTAACGGGTGTTGTAGCGGTCGCCGACGGCGTGCTCCCCCCAGACCCGCCGGAGCAGGGTGCGGTGGGTGACCGGACGCCCGGCGCTGAGCGCCAGCTCGCGCAGGACCTCGTACTCGGTGGGGGTGAGGTGCACGGGCCGGCCACTGACCGATATCCGGCGGCGGCCGAGGTCGATCTCCAGGTCGCCGACCCGGACCACCGGCTCGCCGCTGGCGATGGCGGCCTGACGGCGAAGGGCCGCCCGGATCCTGGCCAGGAGCTCCGCCATGCCGAAGGGCTTGACCACGTAGTCGTCGGCTCCGAGGTCGAGCGCACGCACCTTGTCGCGCTCGCCGGGCATCACACTGATCACCACCACCGCCGCCCGGCGGTCGCGCTCCCGCAGCCGGCGCAGCAGCTCGAAGCCGTCCATGCCAGGTAGGCCGAGGTCGAGGAGGACCACGTCCGGCCGCCAGCCGGCGGCCTGCTCGAGGGCGGCCTCGGCGCCGCCCACCCCGCGCACGTCGTAGCCACGGTAGCCGAGGCCGGTGCTCAGCATCCGCCTGATCTCCGGCTCGTCGTCGACGATCAGGATGCGCCCGCCGACCGCTGAACCTCCTCTGGCCGCCGGGCCGTGGCCTCCGCCGTCCGGAGGGTGAAGGTGAACCTGGGCCCGTCCCGGCCGTTCTCCGCCCGGATGCTTCCGCCGTGCGCGCCGATCACCCGATGGACGATGGCCAGGCCCAGCCCGGAGCCCTGGCGGCGACGCGTCCAGAACTTGTCGAAGACCCGCTCCAGATCGTCCGGCGGGATGGCCGGTCCCTGGTTGGCGACCCAGACGCTCACCGTCCCGTCCCCCGCCCGGGCCCCGATCTCGATCCGGCCGCCCGGCGGAGTCCACTCGACGGCGTTCTCCAGCAGGTTGCGAAGCGCCCGCTCCAGCTGCAGCTCGTCCGCCAGTACGGCCGGGAGCTCGGAGGGGAGCTGGACCTGCACCGCGAAGGGTTCGAGCAACCGTCCCAGGGTGTGCACGGCCGCGCCCACCACGTCCTCCAGCCGCTGCGGCGTCAGCTCGAGGCCGAGGTCGGCCTCGAGCCGGGCCATGGTCAGCAGATCCCCGACCAGGCGATCCAGCCGCGAGGCCTGGCCGTCGAGCCCGGCGATCAGCTCGCACTGGGCCGGGGGTAGGCCGGCCTCCGGCATGGAGAGCGTGGTCAGCCCGGCCCGCAGGGCGGCGATCGGGGTCTTGAGCTCGTGCGAGATCGAGGACAGGACCGCAGATTTCAGCCGATCGGAGGCTTCGAGCAGACGCGCCCGCTCGGTCATGGCCGCCGCGCGTCGCCGGTCCAGCAGGAGGCCGGCCAGTCCCAGCAGCCCGGCCAGCAGGTGCCGCTCCCGCTGGCCGAGCCCCTCGCGCTCGTTCCGCAGCCAGAGCACGGCCACCCCCCCGGTGAGCACCACGCAGCGGGGCTCCGGCCTGGCCGGGACGGTACGGAGCAGCTCCAGCCGGCCGCCGGCCAGGCGGGCGCCGAGGTTCTGGTGGTTCTCCGCCGCCCATCGGGCCTGGCGGAGTTCGGCGGGGGTGAGGGGAGCACCGGCGACCACCTCCAGTCCCTCGGGCGCGCCCGCCAGCAGGGTCAGGGAGCGCAACCCCCCCGGCTCCACCGCCCGCTCGCAGAGCAGGGAGAGGGCCCTGCTCCCCTCCGGTTCCTGGAGGGCGGCCACCGCCACCTCGTTGAGGATCTCCGACTCCTGGGCCGACGCCGCCGCCCCTGCCCGCTGCCGCGCCAGGGAGGAGACCAGCCGGCCGCCGAGCAGCGCCGCCGCCAGGAGGACGACCAGGTCCAGGAGCTGGTGCGGCGCGCTGATCCAGAGGGTGCCGAAGGGCGGGACGAGGAACCAGTCGTAGGCGCAGAACCCGAGCACCGCCGCCACCACCGCCGGTGGCCATCCCCAGCGCGCGCCCAGCCAGAGCACCAGGAGCAAGTAGGCCACGGTCAGGCTGGGCAGCTCCAGGACGGGCCGGAGGAGGCCGACCGCGGCGGTGATCGCGATCACCCCGGCCATCCCGGCCAGGTAGGGCAGCGCCCGCCGCAGCCGACGGTCGCGACCGGGATCCATCTTCACCATCACCATCCCTCCCCGGCGGGGGGCACCCGTGGCCGGCGATCGACGGGGCGGAGCACGGGGGCGGCCGCGGGCGGGGAGACGGTGCGCGGGGCCGCCTCGACGGGCAGCGGCTCCATCCCGCCGGGGGCGTGCCCGGACGCTGCTTCCAGGATCGTGCTCGCCGTCGTCGCTCCCGTGGCCACGACCGCCGTCTTTACGCCTGGTGGTGTACCACATCCCGGCTCTCCGGCGCCGTCGGCTCGACCGCGACCGCCGCCCGCCCGGAGTCCATTCGAGATCCATACGGCCGGAGCCGGAACCCAAACGGGTTTCCCACCGCCGGCTGCGTATGGTCGGGGCGGTGGGATCGAAGCGTGGCGGCTGGTGGCGGCGCCTCGAGCCGGAACCGGAGCTGGCGAAGATCGAGCTGGCCCTCCGGCAACTCGAGCGGGCCGAGCTGTACGTCGTCTCCGCGATCGAGCTCCAGCTGGAGAGCCGGGAGCAACGGCGGGCTCTGGACGACCTCCGCCGGGAGCTCCTGGCCGCCCGCGACCTGCTCCGCAGACCGCGGCCGCTGGAGTGATCGTCCCTCCCCTCATCCCTCGTCGACGCGGCCTCGAGTGGCGGCCGGCTTGCCCTCGACGTCGGTGGCACGACGGCGGGGTGGAGCCACGACCGCCGCTCGAACTCTCAGTGCGCCATCGGAGAGCCGTGTCAGCGCCCCGGCGGTCGTGTTCAGTCCTTAGATGCGATCCGATGACACGGTGCGGTTGCGACCGGCGCCAGCGATCCAGCGGCAAGGATTTGCACGGGTTCCGGCCCCACCTGTCACACCTTTTCCTCCGCCCTCCGCTACGGTTCCGAATGGACATCCTGACGGTGGCCGATCGGAGGCCGCATCCACCAGGAGGTATGTGCATGGCTGCCATCGAGGAGATCGAGGGGATCGGGCCAGCCCTGGGGCAGAAGCTGGCCTCGCTCGGCGTCCGCACCACCGAGGCCCTCCTGGAACGCGCCGGGACCCGGGCCGGGCGAAAGCACCTGGCCGAGCAGGTGGGCGTGACCGAGCAGGAGGTGCTCAGGTGGGTCAACCGCGCCGACCTGATGCGGGTCAAGGGCGTCGGTGAGGAGTACTCGGACCTGCTCGAAGCCGCTGGGGTCGACTCGCCGGCGGAGCTCGCTCACCGGGTGCCGGCCACCCTGCACGGGACGCTGGAGCGTCTGAACGCGGAGAAGAAGCTGGTGCGCCGTGTCCCCACGCTGAAGGAGGTGGAACGGTGGGTGCAGGAGGCGAAGGCCCTGCCCAGGCTCGTCGCCCACTGACGCCGGTCGGGTCGGGTGCCGGGACGCCGCCGCCCCGCGCCCGGTAGAGGACGGCGGCGTCGATGCGGGGCCCGCGACCGGCGGCCGTCGCACCCCGACCCACCGGCAGAGCGGGCCGCCCCATCCCTATCGGCGCGCCGCCCGGCGGCGCCAACCCTGGAGCAGGGAGAGCCATGGACATTCCCTTTCTCTGGACCGCAGCACAGCCCGTGAACCTCAGCCTGCCCGCCGTGGACGGTTCGTCGATCCTCCTGCGCCTGATCGCGCTCCTGCCCCTGATCGGGGGGTACATGGTGGCCCGGGAGGGCCGGGGGAGGCTGCCCTTCGAGGTCATCGCCGTGATCTTCCTGGTGCTGGCGACCACCATCCCCCCGACGGCGACCATGGCCACGCTCCCCTCCCTGGGCCCGGCCATCCTCGGCCGGCTCCCGGTGGTGCTGCTGCTGCTGGGCTTCGCGTTCGTGCGAGACGGCAGCTTCAAGATGATCGTGGGCCTGGCCCTGATCGCCATCTCGGGCCTGCTCCTGCTCCCCCGAGCCTGAGCGTCGCCCGGGTCGAGCCCGGCCGGGGCGGCTCGAGGCTCCGCCGGGGCGCCGACCGGCCGGGGACACGGGCGTCCCCGGCCGGGGGCGGTGCCCTCCGGCGAAGACTCGCCGCCGGATGCGGGCTCGTGATCGGGACGGCGCTGAGCGCCGGTCCGGTCCAATGTTATATGATATTTATATAGTAATTAAAAGTTATAGTACTACTCTGGACAGGCGCCCCGACCGCTCCCCTCGAGCCGCCGGAGGCGGCCCCGGTCCCGTCCGGGAGGGGAGCGGGGGACGACGGTGGCCGGGATGAGAACGATGATCGGGGCGCTCCGGCGCACCTACCCGGTGCGGCTGGCGCAGGCGTACGGCCAGAGCCAGTCCTCCTACTACGCGGCGGCGCTGGCCTTCAAGGCCTTCGTGAGCATGTTCCCGCTCATCCTGGGCCTGCTCGCCATCGTCGGGCTGCTGCTCCAGAGCCCCCAGGCCCAGGCCCAGGCCCAGACCACGGTCCTCGCCTTCTTCCCGCCCGACGCCCACGCGGCCCTGCAGAGCGCCATGAACGGCGTCCGCCGGGCGTCGGGCATCCTGGGCCTCATCGCCATCGTCGGCATGGTGTGGAGCGGTAGCAGCCTCTTCACCACCCTCGAGTTCGCCCTGGGTCAGGTCCTGGGCACCGGGCGGCGCGGTTTCCTCCGCCAGCAGGCGATGGCGTTCACCATGACCGCGGTCTTCGTGCTGGCCATCGTCCTGACGGTCGTGGTCAACGCGGTGGCGGGGCTCGCCAGGGGGCTTCCCTTCGCCGGCCCGGTGATCGGGGCGGTGATCTGGGTCGCCTTCACACTGGTGATCTACCGGTGGGTGCCCAACCGGAGCTTCCGGCTGGGCGAGCTCTGGCGCGGAGCCGTGATGGCGGGCGTGTTGATGGAGATCCTGACCCTCCTCTGGCCCCTCTACGTCCGGCTCAGCCATGGCTTCAACACCTACGGGGCGACCTTCGCGCTCTTCTTCCTGCTCGCCGCCTGGCTGTACTTCTGGGCCCAGCTCACCCTGCTGGGGGCGGTCGTGAACCGTTTCCACACCGACCGGCTGGAGGCCGCGGGCGCGGTTCACCAGCCCGACCGGGGACCTGTGGAGACGGAGGCCGCCCGCGCCATCGACGAGCAGGCCCGCCGCTGAGTCAGCCCGGCCACGGCGGCCGGGGGCGGTTCACCGCCTGCCGCCGAAGGCGGCGGCCAGGAGTCCGGCCGCCAGCGCCCCGGCCGCGGCCAGCGCCATCCCCCAGGTCTGCCCCAGGACCCGGGTCGGGGTCCAGGGCCGGTCGGGCAGTCCGTAGACGGGGGGCTCGTCCAGGAGGAGGAAGAACGCCCCCATGCCGCCCACCCCATCGGAGCGGTCGTGGCCGTAGAGGCGGGCCTCGGCGACCCCCTGCTCTCGTAGTTCCTGCACTCGTCGGTGGGCACGGTCCCGCAACTCCTCCCAGGGGCCGAACTGGATCGACTTGGTGGGACAGGCCATGGCGCAGGCCGGCTCCATGCCGCCTTTGAGGCGGTCGTAGCAGAGCGTGCACTTCCAGACCCTGCCGTCCTCCGGCCGCCGGTCGAGCACCCCGAAGGGACAGGCGGGGACACAGTAGCCGCAGCCGTTGCAGACGTCCTCCTGGACCACCACCGTCCCGAACTCCGTGCGGAACAGCGCCCCGGTAGGGCAGACCTCGAGGCAGGCGGCGGAGCTGCAGTGCTTGCACACGTCCGAGTTCATGAGCCAGCGGACCTCACCGTCGACCTCCCGCTCGACGAAGGCGACGTGTCGCCAGTTGTTGGCGCCCAGTCCGCCGGTGTTGTCGTAAGACGTCGCCCGCCAGCGGATGTCGGTCACGGGGGTGGGGACGTGGTTCCACTCCTTGCAGGCGACCTCGCAGGCCTTGCACCCGATGCAGATCGAGCTGTCGGTGAAGAATCCCATCCTGGTGCCGGGCCGGATCTTCTCCGGCTGGACGTGCGCCGACGCCCGCGGTGCCTGCGTGGTCTCCTGGATGGTCATCGCCGTCGCCTCCTGCCCGCCCGGATGTCACAGGTCAAGGCCTTGACTCCCTGGATGTGCACGTTGGGGTCGAGCACGATCGCGGTGAGATCGTTGGCCGAGTCCCCGGTGGTGATGCCGTTCCTTCCCCAGTGGTAGGGGAGGCCGACCTGGTGCACCCGGCGTCCGCCCACGGTGAGGGACGGCATCCGTTCCGTCACCAGGACCCGGGCCTCGATCGTGGCCCGTTCGGTGGAGATGGTGGCCCAGCCCCCGTGCTCCAGGCCGCGCTCGGCGGCCAGCTCCGGGTTCACCTCGCAGAACAGCTCCGGCTGGAGCTGGGTCAGCACCGGCAGCGTCCGGCTCATGCCTCCGGCCGTGTGATGCTCGGTCAGACGGTAGGTGGTGAGCACGTAGGGGTAGCGGGCACCGTGGTCGGGATTGGAGCGGTTCTCGGGCCGCTCGAAGATCTGGCGGGCCGGATTGGCCTGGACGTCCGGATAGATGGGGTTGCCGAGCGGCGACTCGTGGGGCTCGTAGTGGGTGGGAATGGGGGCGTCCACGAGCCCGCTGGGCACGTGGAGCCAGCCCCGCCCATCGCCCTGCATGATGAAGGGGGCGGTGCCGGGCAGCGCCTCGTCGGCGGTGGCCCCTTCCGGCGGCTCGTAGTCGGGGGACTTGTCGACCGTGATGTCGGGGACGTCCTCGCCCGTCCAGCGACCACGCTCGGCGTCCCACCAGACGTACCGCTTGCGCTCCGACCAGGGCGCCCCGGCGGGGTCGGCCGAGGCACGGTTGTAGAGGAGGCGCCGATTCGCCGGCCAGGCCCAACCCCACTCGGGGGCGACCCGGTTCTGCTCCGTCCAGGGCCTGCGGCGCGCGACCTGGTTGATGCCGTCGGCGAAGCAGCCGGCGTGGATCCAGGAGCCACAGGCGGTGGAGCCGTCGCTGGCCAGTTGCTGGTAGCTGCGGATCGGCTCGCGTCCCGACCCCTTCCAGCCGTTGATCTCCTGCAGGACCGCCTCGGCATCTGGCTCCTGGATGGCCCCGCTGGTCGGGTAGTTCCAGGTCAGCTCCAGGATCGGTCGATCCATCGGCTCCTGGGAACCCTGGAGCTTCTGCTTGATGATGCGGCCCAGGTGGTAATAGAACCACAGGTCCGAGCGGCAGTCCGCCCTGGGCTCGACCGCGCGGTGGTGCCACTGCAGCAGCCGCTGGGCGTTGGTGAACGACCCGTCCTTCTCGGTGTGAGCGGCGGCCGGGAGCAGGAAGACCTCGGTCGGGATCTCCTCCGGCCGTAGCTCACCGCTCTCGACCTCGGGGGAGTTGCGCCAGAACGAGGCGGTCTCGATCTCGAACAGGTCGCGGACCACCAGCCAGTCGAGCCTGGCCAGGGCCTTCCGATGCAGCTTCGAGTTGGCGGAGCCGACGGCGGGGTTCTCCCCGATGCAGAAGAACCCCTTGAGGTTGCCGTCCAGCATCTGGAGGAAGGTCTGGTAGGTCGAGTCGTCCCGATCGATCCGGGGCAGGTGGTCCCAGCAGAACTGGTTGTCCGGAGTGGCGTGTTCGCCCCACCAGGCCTTGAGCAGGCTGACCAGATAGCGTTCCATGCCGCCCCAGCCCCCGGTCGGGGCGCTGTAGTGCTGGACGAACTCGGCCAGGGAAAAGCCCTCGTGGGCGTGGGGCATGGGGATGTAGCCGGGAAGGAGGTTGTAGAGGGTCGGGATGTCGGTGGACCCCTGGATGCTGGCGTGCCCCCTCAGGGCCAGGATGCCGCCGCCCGGCCGGCCGATGTTGCCCAGCAAGAGCTGGACGATGGCCGCGGTGCGGATGATCTGGACGCCCACGGTGTGCTGGGTCCAGCCCACCGAGTACACGATGGCCGAGGTCCGCTCCCGGCCCGAGTTGTCGCAAAGGGCCTCGGCCACCCGCAGGAACTGCTCCTCGCTGCAGCCGCAGGTCTCGGCGACGGAGCCGGGCGTGTAGCGCGCGTAGTGCTGTTTCAGACGCTGGTAGACGCAGTTGGGATGGGTCAGGCTGGGGTCGATGGACGGCCGGGCGTGGGCCGTGATGCCACCGCCGGCGCCGGTCCGCTCGGGCCGACCGAAGCCATGCAGGCGCCGCCCCGCCGCCGATGCCTCCTCCATGCCGGCGTACTGCCAGGTATTGACGTCGTAGCTGCGCGTCTCCGGGTCCCAGCCCGAGAAGTAGCCCCCCAGCTCCTCGGTGTCCTTGAAATCCTGGTTGAGGATGACCGGGGCGTTGGTATAGGCGACCACGTACTCCCGGAAGTCGCGCTGGTTCTGGAGGATGTAGTTGACGATCCCGCCCAGGAAGGCGATGTCCGACCCGGCCCGGATGGGCACGTGGAAGGAGGCGTTGGCGCTGGTGCGGGTGAAGCGGGGGTCGACATGGATCACGGTCGCCCCCCGGAGCCTCGCCTCCATCACCCACTGGAAGCCGACCGGGTGGCACTCGGCCATGTTCGAGCCCATGATCAGGATGCAGTCGGAGTTCTGCAGGTCCTGCTGGAAGGTGGTGGAACCGCCCCGACCGAAGCTCGTCCCCAGACCGGGGACGGTGGAGGAGTGTCATATGCGGGCCTGGTTCTCGACCTGTACGATCCCCAGTCCCACGTAGAGCTTCTTGATCAGGTAGTTCTCCTCGTTGTCGAGGGTGGCCCCGCCCAGGTGGCCGATGCCGGTGGTCCGGTTCAAGCGGTTCCCCCGCTCGTCCCGGTCCTGCCAGGTCGCGCGCCGGGTCTGGATGACCCGATCCGCGATCATGTCCATGGCCGTGTCGAGGGGGATGGTCTCCCACTCGGTGCCGTACGGTCGCCGGTAGAGGCACCGGTCCAGCCGCCGCGGGCTGGTCACCAGGGAGCGCGTGGCGGCCCCCTTGGGGCACAGCCGGCCGCGGGAGATGGGGCTGTCGGGGTCGCCCTCGATCTGGATCACCCGGTCGCCCTGGACGTAGACCCGCTGCCCACAGCCCACCCCGCAGTAGGGACAGACGGAGGCGACCACGCGGTCGGCGGACTCGGTCCGGGGCCGGAGCCCGGTGGAGTGGGGGGAGCGGACCGTCTCCGCCAGCCCCAGGCGATCGCGTGGGCTCCCGAGCTGACGCAGGACCGGCCACCGTGCCCATGGCTCCCAACGCTGGCTTCTCCGCACCATGGCGTCGTCTCCTCCAGCCCGCAGCGCTCTCGATCGGGTCGCGTCCTCCTGACCCACTCGACGGGCGCCGCCACACCCGCCCGCACCCCCCGGTTGTCGGCCCACCCACGACGGCCGACCGCGAACCGGGCCATGGCCTCGGCCAACGGCGTCGGGGAGGTAGGGTCACCCCGATCGAGGTTCTTTGTTTGATATCGATGCTAGCAAAAGAAGTGGTTCTGACGTTTTGGAGAAGCCGGACCGGCGGCACGCTTGTGTAGTGTGAAATCGAGGCCCTGCGAGGAGGGGGGACGGGGCTGGACGGGCTCGGGGGTTGGGGTTCGACGGCGACGAGGGCCCCGGTGGAGCCGCCCCGACGAGATCCTGACCAGGAGTCCGAGCACATCGTCGGACGGGCCGCCGAGGTCGGACCGGAGCGCCTCGACCGCAACCTGCTGGACATGCCGCTCACCGACTTCGTGGGCGGCGCTCGAGGTCCTCCCGCAGGTGGGGGGTTGGCCTCATCACCTGCTTCCGCATGGCCCAGATCTGGGAAAAGCAACGGCAGCGGCAGCGATCGGCCGACCGGTGGTCGGGTCGGGCCGAGGACGGCCGGCTCCTCGACCACCGTCCGTCTCCGGTGGTCGACCAGGCAATATTTCGTTCCCTGAAATACTCTGTTATCAAGGAATTATGGCGGCGTCTCACCACCACCTCGAGCGATGGTGATCGGGATCGCCGGCGTCGTCGGGATCACCTGCCGGCACTTCATGCCGACGTGGCCGAAACGGCCCGACGAACTCGACCGGGCCGGCATCCACGCTCGGCGCCGGATGTCGTGCCGGAGCCGCAGGACGGACTGGAGGTGACCGATGCCGCGAGGAACGAAGAACCCACGAGCGGCCGCGCCCGAGCTGCCAGGAACGCTACAGCGTTCGGAACGGCATGCCCAGGACATCTGGATGAAGGCGCACGACAGCGCGGTCGAGACGTACGGCGAGGGGCGACGCGCCCACATGGTCGCTTACGCCGCGCTGAAGCACTCCTACGAGAAGAGGGGTGACCGCTGGGTGCCCAGGGCCGAGAAGGGCCCGTCCGACCCTCAGACGGCCCGCGGTCCGACCTCGAAGCCCTCCTCCACCAGCCCCCGGCGGGCCCCAACCGCCGGCGGAGAGGTCGCCCGGGACCGTCGGGAGGCCGCGCGCGAGGGCGGTCGCGCCCGTCGGGAGTACGCGAGAGAGCACTGGCGGCGCATCCTGAGAGGCGGTTGGTAGGGGCCGGAGTCGTCGGACGTTTCCTTCGCGTTGCGTCTCAGGACGCCGAGGGGGCCGTCAGGCCGAGCGAGCGGCGGCGGGGCGACCGGTTCGATCTCGGCCCGAGGCCGGGAGTGGCGGCGCCGCCCCGGAAGGTGGCGAAACGCCGAGCGCCCTCTCAGGGGCCGATCAGGTCCAGCTCCCGGGCGCGTGCCACCGCCTGTAGCCTCGAGTGGACGCCCAGCTTGCCGATCAGGCTGCGCACGTGGCTGCGCACGGTGGTGTAGCGGATGCGGAGGCGGTGGGCCACGGCCCGGTTGTCCAGCCCCGCGGCGAGCAGCCTCAGGACCTCCTGCTCGCGCGGGGTGAGCCGTTCGTGACCGCAACCCACCTCCTGGTGCAGGCGGCGCTGGTAGTCGAGGACCCCGGCAATGGTGGTGGGCGAGAACAAGGTCTCGCCCCGCGCCGCTCGCCGGACGGCGCCGACCAGCTCGGGCGCCCCCTGGCTCTTGTGGAGGAAGCCGCACGCCCCCGCCTCGACCGCCCCCAGCAGGCAGGACTGGCGGTCGTCGACGCTGAGGAAGAGCAGGGCCCCGTGGCTCCCCCGCTCGCGCAGGGCCGCGGCCAGGTCGGGCCCGCTCAGGTCGGGGAGGTGGAAGTCGATCAGGACCACGTCGGGAGAGGTCGCCGCGGCCAGGCGGAGGGCTTCGGCCCCGGTCGTGGCCAGCCCCACCACCCGCAGGTCGGGCTCGTCCTCGAGCAGCGTCCGCATCCCCTCCGCCACCATCCGGTGGTCCTCGACGATGAGGAGCCGGATCGGCCTCATGGTCGCGGCGAGCCGGGCCGGCACGGGAGCCAGCACTCCACCGTGGTGCCGCGACCGGGCCGGCTCGTCACCCGGCAGCGGCCGCCCGCCGCCTCCACCCGTTCGTGCAGGCACCGGAGGCCGACGTGGCCGGGGCCGGGCGCGGCCGCGAAGCCCCGGCCGTCGTCCGTCACCCGCAGCGTGATCCCGTTCTCCGCCTCGCTCAGGGAGATGCGGACCGTGGCCGCGGCGGCGTGACGGCGGACGTTGGCCACGGCCTCGCGCGCGACCCCGTAGAGCGTGCGGCCGATCCCGCCCGGCAGCTCCCGGGAGAGCTGCGCCTCCAGCTCGCCCCGGACCCCGCAGTCGGCGTTCAGCCCGGCCAGCAGCCGGGCCAGGGCCGTGGTCAGGCCGTGGAGCGACTCCGGCTCGGGGGTGCGGCGGCCGACGATCGCAGCCCGCATCCGGTCTTCGGCCAGACGGAGGTTGCGGTCGACCTGGTCGAGGATGGTCAGCGCCGGGGTCCGCTCGAGGTGGGAACGGAGGCGTTGGGCCGCCAGCGCGGCCGCGGCGAGCGCCTGGAGGGGCTCGTCGTGGAGGTCGCGGGCGATGCGGTCCCGCTCTTCGTCCCGGATGGCGCGGGAGATGGCGCCCAGCCGTTCCCGCTCCTCCCGGCGGCGCTCGACCGCGACCGCCACCAGGGCGGCGGCCGCGGCCAGGAAGTCGGCGCCGTGGGGTCCGGGCCGCCCGCCGAAGGCCCCGACCAGCCCGACGGGGCCGCGGCGGCCGGCGACGACGGCCGCCGTCCCCCGCCGCACGTCGTGCCGTCGGAAGAGGGCGGAGCGTCCGGTGTCCACGCCCAGCACCGCCCCCTCGCCCGCGCCGCCGGGCCAGGGCCGCAGCGTGAGCACGGCCCGGCCGGCCAGGGCGGCCATCCAGCCGGTGCCGGCCCGGAGGAGGAGCGTGCCCCTGTCGTCGACCCGCTCCAGCACGCACGCCGCCTCCACCCCCAGCGCCCGGGCCACGGCCCCGGCCGCGGCCGCAAAGAGATGGGGGGCGGGGACGCCGAGGCGGACCAGCCGGCTCAGCTCGGCCAGCTCGCGCCGGCGCCGGGCCCACCCCGCCGTGGGCCGGACGTCACCGGGGGCCGCTCTCCGCCCTCGCCCGTGTTCGACCCCGCAGCCGCTCGATCCCCGCACCGGAACCCCCGATCCGTCCCGTCCTCTTCTCCGCCCTCCTCCATCCCAAGCTAGCGACCCGATCCCGATCCATGTCAACCCGGCTATCCGGGACCGTGCACGCTCTCGACCGGCATCAGCTCGCGGAAGGCGGCCTCCAGGTCCCGGCGCAGCCCCAGGTAGATGGGGACGTCGCGCTGGGTGTAGCGCCGGACCGAGGCCGCGCGCAGGGCTTCGACGCAGTCCACCAGCTCCTCCAGGCTCTCCGCCTCCAGCGCCACCACGTGCTCATGGTCGCCGAGCCCGAAAGCGCGCAGGGTGTTGGCCCGCACCCTGAAGGCACGCCCCAGCCGGCCGTGCTCGGCCATCATCCGGCGCCGGTCCTCCTCGGGGAGGAGGTACCACTCCGGGGTCTTGACGAAGGGGTACACGGCCGCGTAACGACCCGGCTGCTCCCCGCGCAGGAAGGCCGGCCGGTGGTCGGGGGCGTAGCGGGAGGGGGAACCGAACCCGATGTAGACGTCGCGCGCCTCCAGGTGGGGCCCGAGGCCGGTCCCCCGGAGCTGCAGGAGGGGGCCGCGGACGCTCTCCAGGTCCCCGCCCACCAACCAGAGCATGAGGTCGGCGTCGGGCCGGGTGCCGATCAGCGAGTAGGCGGCCCGCAGCCGGGGACCTCCTGCTCCGAGGTCGGCCAGGACGGTGATCGCCTCCTCGACCCCCGTCCGGCGGGCGACCCGGTCCAGGAGCCGCCAGCTCGGCCGCAGCCGGTAGATCCAGAACCCGGCCAGGACGGAAGCGGTCATGCGCCGAGTCGGCCGCTGGCCAGGGGAGGCGGCGTCCCTCCGGTCGCGGCGGCCGCCAGCAGGGAGCCGTAGGTGCCCTCCGGACCCTCCGATCGCAGCCGTTGGAGGGAGGGCTCGAGGAGCCGGTCGACCAGACGCCGGGTGAGCGACTCCACCGCCTCCAGATCGGCGTCCGCCCATCCTCGGCACCGTGTGCCCGCGGTCACCTCCCGCCGGCGCACGGACTCCGCCCACTGCCGGAGCGCGGTCGCAGCGGGGGCGGCGCGGCGGGCCCTGAGCCAGGCCATCGCGCCCTCGGCGGCCCGCTCGACGATCACCTCCGCCGCCCCGATCTCGCCCCGGCGCCGTTCCCGGTTGCACCGGCAGCGCTCCTCCAGATCCGCGAGGTCGATCAAGCGGAGGCCGGGAGGGCCGGTGACCGGACGCTGGACGTTGGGGGGCGCCCCCAGGTCGACCACGGTCAGGGGGCGGCGCCGGAGCCGGCTGGCGGTGAGCACTCCGCCGGCGGCGACCGCACTCACCACCAGGTCGGCCAGGTCCAGGCACTCCTGGAGCGCCTCCCAGCCCCGGACCTCGCGGTTGCCCGCCGGGGCGGGGTGACGCCGGACCTGGATCAGGCGCGCCGGCCGTCGCCCGGCCAGGATCTGGAGCGTCCGCTCGGCGGCCTGCCCCCCGCCCAGGACGACCACCGTCCGGCCCTCGAGGCCGCTCAGGGCGGCCGAGGCCAGCTCCACCGCGGCCCCGAAGAGCGAGAGGCTGCCGCGGGCGAGACCGGTCTCGGCCCGGACCCGGCGGCCCACGTGGAGCGCGGTTCGACCCAGCCAGCCGAGGATGGGTCCGAGCCGCCCCGCCCGCCGGGCGGCGTCCAGCGCCGCTCCCAGCTGGCCGAGGACCTCGCTCTCGCCCGGGGTGGCGGAGTCGAGGCCGGCGGCGACGCGAAGGAGGTGGGTGAGGGCGGCGCGACCGTGCAGCTCGCGGACCCAGGGCCGGAGCCGTCGCCCGTCCACTCCTCGGGCTCGGGCCAGCCAGATCGCCGGCGCCGGCTCGCCCACCTGGTACAGCTCCAGCCGCTGACAGGTGGCGAGGAGCAGGGCCTCCTCCCGGGGCAGGCGGCGCAACGCCTCGGGGACGGCGGTGGCCGGCAGCGCCAGCTCGACCGGCGCCCTGCGCAGGTCGATCAGCGCCGCCGTCACCTCGCCGAGGTGCTCCCCTCGGCGCGCGGTGGCTGCGCTCACGGGGGCGATTCAAGCATGGCCCCCGGGCGCGCGGCGTGAGCCCGGCCACCGGGCCTCGCCCGGGGCCGTGTGACGGAGGTCACAGGCCGCCGCGAAGGCCGGGGTTAGGGTCGGGGAAGCACCGTCCGCTCGCCTGGGAGTGCCCTTCGATGTACGAGAGGATCTACGTACCGGTCGACAACTCCGACCATTCCGACGCCGCCATCGAGGTCGCGGTGGCGCTGGCCGGGGCCACCGGCGCCCACGTCACCGGCTGTCACGTGTACGCGGCCCGCATGCACGACGTCCGCTTCAAGCAGATGGAGTACACCCTGCCCGACGAGTACCGCGACGAGCAGGAGCTCGAACGGCAACGCAAGATCCACGACTCGTTGATCACCCGCGGCCTCCAGCTGATCTCCGACTGCTACCTGGAGAAGCTGGGCGCGATCGCGGCCCGGGCCGGGGTACCGGTCGACTACCGGACCTTCGACGGCAAGAACTGGGAGTGTCTGGTCAAGGACGTCCACGACTCCGGCTACGACCTGGTCGTGATGGGGGCCCTGGGCATGGGGGCGGTCAAGGACAGCCAGCTGGGCAGCGTCGCCGATCGCGTCGCGCGCCGGGTGCGGACCGATACCCTGGTCGTCCGCGATCCGCACTGCATGCGCGACACCGCCTCCGACCGGATCGTGGTCGGGATCGACGGCAGCCCGCAGTCCTTCGGCGGGCTGATCGCGGCCATGGAGCTGGGCCGGATCTTCCGGAAGCGGGTGGAAGCGGTGGCCGTCTACGACCCCTACCTCCACTACTGCATGTTCAACGGCATCGTCGAGGTGCTGAACGCCGAGGCATCACGGGTCTTCCGTTTCAAGGAGCAGGAGCAGCTCCACGAGGAGATCATCGACTCCGGGCTGGCCCGGATCTACCAGTCCCACCTCCGGGTGGCGGCCGACCTGGCCGCCCGCGAAGGGGTGGAGCTGAAGACCACTCTGCTCGACGGCAAGGCCTTCAAGAAGATCCTCCAGCACCTGCGCGCCGACCCCCCCTGGCTCTACGTCGGCGGGCGGATCGGGGTGCACTCCGCCCCCGACATGGACATCGGCAGCAACACCGACAACCTGCTCCGGCTGGCCCCCTGCAACGTCCTCCTCTCCAGCCGCAGCCACGTGCCGCCGGTGGACGTCCAGGCCGAGGCCAGCCTGACCTGGACCGAGGAGGCGCTGGCCCGGATGGAGGCGGTGCCCGCCCACGTCCGGGGCGTGGTCCGGACCGCGATCAGCCGCTTCGCCCTGGAGCGGGGGCACTCGGTGATCAGCTCTTCGGTCTTCGCCGCCGCCGTACGCGAGATCATGCCCGAACGTGCGGCCGCCCTGGGGGTGGAGGGAAAGCCGTCTCCCCGGGCCGCCTCCATGGCCGAGGCGGCGGCGGCGGACACCTGGGTCTGCCGCGGTTGCGGGCGCCCGGCCGGGTTCAGTGGCCGGCCCGTGACCTGCACCGTCTGCGGGTCGACCGACTTCCAGCGCCTG
This sequence comes from Bacillota bacterium, assembly GCA_021323605.1. Taxonomy (GTDB): domain Bacteria; phylum Chloroflexota; class Dormibacteria; order Dormibacterales; family Dormibacteraceae; genus CADDZO01. Next base: position 21,702 of record JAJPKS010000040.1, read on the forward strand.
AACAAGGAGGACCTGGCCGGGAGCGCCGCCGGAGTGGAGGAGGAGACGGCGTTCGACGGCTTCAAGGTGCGCTGGGCGGTGGAGGCGAAGAAGGTGCTGGAGCGCGTCCCCAGGGGTTACGAGCGCCGTCGGGTCAAGGCCCGGATCGAGAAACTGGCCCGCACCCACCGGCTGGCCGTGATCGGCGCCGAGTTCGCCGAGGCCAACCTGGACGACGCCTACTCGCCGGTCGCCGAGGCGGTGGGCGAGGGGGCGGCAGAGGAAGCGGCGGCCTGGGTCTGGACGGACGAGGCCGAGCGGCGTCTGGAGCAGGTCCCGGCCGGGTTCATGCGCACCCTGGCCCGGACCAGGGTCGAGGACTTCGCCCGCCGGATCGGGTCGCCGCGCATCACCCTGGAGGTGGCCGAGGGCGGCCTGGCCGAGGCCCGCGAGGCAATGGCCCAGGCGCTCGAGGCCGCCGGGCCGGGCGCCGCCGAGGCCGCCCGCCGGGTGCCCGGCCACGGCCGGGTGCCGACCGCGCCCGGGGTCGAGCGCCCCTCCCCGGGCTGGACCGAGGACGGCATCCGGCGGCTCAACGAGATCGAGGTCCGGGCCGCGAGCCGCTTCGACCCGGCCCGGGCCCGGGAGATGGCCCGCCACGCGGCCGAGTCACGCGCCGCCAGGACCGGAGAGGCGATCAACGCCGTCTTCCTGGAGCGGCTGGGGCTGAAGCTGGGCTACGGCCATCCCCTGTCGGACCGGACCTTCCAGCATCGCTTCACCTGGACGCCCGAGGCCGAGGCCCGACTCGCCCAGGTGCCCGAGTTCTGCCGCGAGCTCACCCGGTGGAGGGTGGAGTGGACGGCCTTCAAACGCGGGCTGGGCGACGTGATCACCCCCGAGGTGATGGACGTCAAGTACGAGAGCTGGGCCGACGTCTCGCGGGAGATCGAGGCCCGGGGGCCGGGGATGGAGTGGGACGAGGCCGCGCGCCGGCGGCTGGCCCGGGTACCGGAGGCGGTGCGGGGGGCGGTCGTCCAGGCCGTCGAGGGGCGAGCCCGGGAGATGGGCGAGGCCGCGGTCACCTCCCCCGTCCTGGACCGGGTGATCGAGCACTGGATCGCCACCGGCGACTTCCACGCCGGCCGGTACGGGTTCCGGGCCCGGCCATGATCGGGCTCCGCCGGGGCAGCGGCGCCGCTCCCTCGGGTCGTCGGCCCGCCTCGCCGCCGACCGGTTTCGACCCGAGCTCGGGAGCGACCGTGCCTCTGCGCGCGGAGGGGGTGGTGCGGCGCCACCGGAGCGGCCGGGGGATCTTCGACCTCGACCTGTCGGTGACCGGCGGGGAGGTGGTGTCCGTGCTCGGGCCGAACGGGTCGGGCAAGACCACCCTGCTCCGGGTCCTGGGCACGGTCGACCCGGCTCAGGCCGGATCGATCGCCTGGTTCGGCCGGCGCGAGCGCCGGGACCCGGCGGTTCGACGGGCCCTGGGCGTGGTGCTGGACGGCACCGCCCACTTCGAGGCCATGACCGGCTACCAGAACGCCTGGTTCTTCGCCCGCCGGTTCGGCCTCGACGAGGTCCGGGCCCGGGAGCGGCTGAACCGGCTCTTCGCCTGGTCGGGTCTCGCCGAGGCGGTGCACCGCCCGGTGGAGGAGTACTCGCTGGGCATGCGGCGACGTCTGGCCCTGGTCCAGGCCCTGTGTCACCGGCCCCGGCTGCTGTTGCTCGACGAGCCCACGCTCGGCCTCGACTGGGCGGGATCGGTGGACCTGATCGAGATGCTGCGGCGGCTGGCTCGGGGCGGTGCCGGCGTGGTCGTCGCCACCAACGACGTGCACCTGGCCGAGCGGTTGGGCGGGCGCGTGGTCTTCTTGGATCGTGGCCGGGCGGTCCGCCAGGGCACGGTCGCCGAGCTGCTGGCCGAGGTGGCCGGGCGGCAGCGGGTGGAACTCGACCTCCGGGCACCGGTCCCCCTGCGAGGGCTGGGGGCCCAGCCGGGCGTGGAGGCCGTCGGCGTCGCCGGGACGACGGTGCGCCTGCTCCTGGCCGGCAAGGCCGACCCGGTGCGCGTCCTCCGGGGCCTCGACGGTCACGCCCACCTGCTGGCCGGTCTCCGGGTGGAGCGCCCCCACCTGGGGGACGCCTTCTTTCGCCTCACCGGGCGGCCGCTGGAGGGGGGCGGGGAGCCGTGATCCGGTTCCCGGTCCTCCCCGCCTCGATCTGGCAGCGCGAGCTGGCCGAGCTGGTGCAGCGCCCCCGTGCTCTGGCGGTCAAGATGCTCTTCCCGCTGGCGGTGGCGGTGCCCCTGCTCCACAGTTCGGCGCCCGGCTTCTACGCGGCGATGGCGCTGACCATGCTGCTCTCGACCATGGCCCCGCTGGGCGCGGGAGCGGTCCTGGCCCGGGAGCGCGCCTCCGGCCTGCTGCTCCGCTACCGTCTGCTCCCGGCCCCGCCCGGCCGGGTGGGGATGGAGCGGGTGCTGGCCGGTGCCGGGGTCGACCTCCTCCAGGTGGCGCCGGTCCTGACCATGATCATGGTCGGCGGGCGGGGGGAGGCCGCCTGGTGGCCGGGGCTGTGGCTGGGGGCGGCCGCCACCCTGGTGGCGGGCAACGCCCTCGGGGCGCTGGTCAGCACCGTCACCCGCTCGCCGGGGGAGGTGATGCTGATCGTGCTCCTGCCGGTGCTGCCCGCCCTCTACCTGGCCGGCGTCTTCACCCCCTTCACCAGCCCGCTCATGCAGGCGGTCACGAGGCTGTTCCCCTTCGCCTACCTCCACGAGGCGCTGGTGGGCGCCCTGGGCGGCGCGGCCACGGTGACCCCGGGCCAGGCGGCGGCGGGCGCGGCGCTCCACCTCCTGGTCGCCCTGGTCCTGGCCCGGCTCGCCGGGTACCGTCTGGTGGAGGCGAGCTGATGGCGGCCGCCCCGGGTGGGGGATGGGCGGGCGATGCGGGCCGGTGCTCCACCGAGGTGGGGTGGTGACGCCGGCGGCCGGGGCGGCCTGGCTGGCGGTCAGCCCGGCGCCCTCCACCCTGCCCAACATCAGCTTCCCCGTGGTCGGGGCCTGGATGCTCGGGGCCATGTTCCTGGCCCACATCGTCTTCGGCTCCTTCTCCATGGGGGCGGTGCTGATCTCCCCCGCCTTCGAGCTGGTGGGCCAGCTCCGTGGCGACGCCCGCCTCGATCGCTACGCCCACGGCGTGGCCTCCACCAACCTCAAGGTGTTCAGCCTGGGGGCCACGCTGGGCGCCTTCGCGGTCTTCATGCTCACCGGTCTCTACCCGAACCAGTTCATCTCCCTGGCCATCCTCTTCTTCAAGGTCCTGCTGATCGCCTTCATCAGCTGGTTCCTGACCATCGCCCTGCTCTTCGTCTACACCTACAAGTGGGAGGCGGTCATCGATCGCATGGGCCGCCGCTTCCACATCGGGCTCGGGTTCCTGGGCGGGGCCTCCGAACAGCTCTTCCTGTTCCTGATCGTCGGCCTGGACAGCTTCCTGCTCACGCCCAACGACGGCCGGGACTTCGGTGCCCTCTTCAACCCCAGTTTCTGGGAGGAGCTGGGCCATCGCTTCTCCGGCAACCTCTCCTGGAGCAGCCTCCTGATCGGGGCGGTGATGATCGGGTACTGGGCGACGCACCGGGACGAAGAAGACCGGGCCTACTACGCCTGGGCGGCGCGGGTCAGCCTGCTGGTCGGCTTCCTCCTCCTGATTCCCCAGGCGATCGGGGGCTTCGCCTTCGCCGAGGCGGTGCGGCACGCCTCGCCGGGCGCCTTCCGCTACTCGTTCGCCGGCCCGCTGGCCTGGTTGTGGCAGCTGCAGATGGGGCTCTTCGGGCTGCTCCTGGTGGGCGGCAACCTCTACTTCTGGCAGTCCCGCGGGAGCTGGCTTTCCGGGCCGCTCACCGGCGCGGTGGCGCTGCTGGCGGTGGGCACCCTTCTCCCCTCGAGCACCTACCCGGGGACGTCCTTCTGGCTGCGGTACCTGTGGCTGGCGCTGGCGCTCGCCCTCAGCCTGGTTCACTGGTCGCTCTGGGGGCTGCGGCGGCGGACGCGGCCGGACCCGACCCGCCTCGGACGCTGGGCGGTGGTGGTCACCGGCGTCGCCGCGGTGGCCATCTTCCTGCTCATGGGGGTCATCCGTGAGACCGCGCGCGGGCCCTACGCCATCTACGGGAAGATGACGCAGGCCCAGGCCCAGAACCTCTTCCAGCCCCCTCACCGCGGGTTCTATCCATGAGCTCGGGGAAGCCGGCCCTCCCACCGGAGCGGCCGCGGTCGGCGCCGTTGAGGGATGGAGCCAGGTCCTCCGACGGACGGGCGGCGGTCCCTTCCCGGCGGCCCGCGGGCGGCGCGAGGGGCTGAGATGGGGCGGCTGCAGACCTACTTCTACCTCGCCCTGATCGGGGGCCTGGGCGTGGCCGCCTGGCTGCTGCTGGTGGGCATCGCGCTCGCCTACGTCCTGCGCGGGCTGCGGGCGGGTCAGGAACGGCTGACCATGTTCCTGGTCGGCGGCGCCCTGCTGGCCGTGTTCACCTTCGTGGTCCTCGGGGTCGTGGCCGCCTCGCTGTCGGTAGCCCTCTTCCTGAGCCGGGGGTGAGACGGTGAGCCTCAGCCGGCGGCGCCTGCTCGTCCTCGGCACCCAGCTCAGCGGGACCGTGGTCGCCGCCTTCCTGGGCGTGCCCATCGTCGGCTGGCTGCTCTGGCCGCTCTTCCACCCCCGCCAGACCGTGTGGCGCAGCATCGGCAAGATCGGCGACCTCCCGGTCGAGCAGCCGGTCACGCGGCGGGTCTCGTTCCCGCCCCAGCCGCAGTCCTGGTCTTCGACCCAGGACACCTGGATCGTGTTCCTGGTCCGCTACCGGTCGGGGGAGATCCGGGTCTTCAGCAACGTCTGCACGCACATGCAGTGCCCGGTGCGCTGGGAGCCGGCCATCGGCCAGTTCCTGTGCCCCTG
>JAJPKS010000070.1 GCA_021323605.1 Bacillota bacterium
CGAGGTCCATGACACGGACGCGGGACCCCACGCGGACGGTCTGCAGGCCTTCGGACTCCAGCAAGGCGGCGGTAGCGGTATCCATGAATCGCGCTGCTCCTGATCCCTGTATTGGCTCACTGACAGTGCGCCTGCCAGCTCACAGCCTACCTTTCCCTATTACGAAGAATCCACGGCGGCGCGAAAAAAGTTACGCACGGATCGAGGACGACACGTTTCCTCCGGCATGAATGGTCATCTCTTCGTGATCGAGAGTGCGCGTATTTTGTGCTCTCACTGTGATGTTGTCGCAGCGCCGGAAAAGCGTTGGCAAAGCTTTGTTGAAGCTTCGTCGAAATCTCGGCGCGGGCCGGCCCCGGATGGGCTAGGTCCGCTTGATGACGTCGCGCTCCATGGCCTCCACCGCCTGCTGGACGGTGGCCAGCAACGGCATCTCGGCCTGGCGAAGCGCCCACTCCAGCTGGCGCAGGACCGAGTACAGGCTCTTCATGGCCTTGATCGCGTCTCCGATGTCGACCGTGGGCGGGAGGGGGATGGCGTCCATGGCCTCGCCGGCGGCCCAGCGGTAGGCGAAGTCGATGTAGTCGTAGGAGAGGGGCCGCAGATTGGGCTCGTCGAGCTCCTGCTCCAGGTCGGCGAAGCGGAAGTAGAGGGCACGGATCAGCCGGCCGGTCTGCGCCACGGCCGGTGTCGGGTACCTCCGCGGGCTCCGGGGGCCACGTTCGCGGCCGCGATCCTCCGCCGCCAGCATGGCCAGCACCGCGCAGAGCTCGGCCGGCTCGAGCCCGTCGAACCAGCCGTTCCACACCGCCTCGGTGATGAGCAGCGTGTTCTCCCCGTAGACGCGGGCCGCGAGCAGGCCCTTCTCGCTCGGGCGGTCGCCGGCCAGGAACCCGGTGTCGGCGAGGATGCGGCAGAGTCGCCGAAGCTTCCGCTGGTACTCACCGGCCTGCGCCTCCAGCCGTTGCTGGCCCTCCTCGAGCTCCCGCTGGAGGGTTCGGTACTCGCCGTAGACGCCGAGGTGCTCGGAGAACCGCGGGCAGCGGACCACCGGCAGCTTCCGCTCTCGTGCCTGGAGCTGACGTCGCTCCTCCTCGAGGCGGCGCAGCTCCCGGTGGGCGGCTCCCTTGCGGGCCGGGGCCCCGTCCTGCCCTCCGCGGTACCCGGGGCCCTTGCGCCCCCTGCCGCTCAGTTCCCGTCGTCTCCGCCGGATCTCGATCCGGAGCGCCTGCAGCTGGTCCTCGACCCGGAAGTACTCGGCCATGTCCTCCAGCCGACAGCGCTCGCAGTCCCAGGTCAGGCGGAGGTCGTCGAGACGGGAGCGCAGGTTGGCCAGCCGCTCCGCCGTCTGCTGCGCGGCCTGACGCTTCTGGAACTGGCCGAAGGAGCGAGCCATCAGCTCGTCGGCCTGCTCCGGCGTGTACAGGCGGAGCAGATTGAGGGCCATGTTGTAGTTGGGCAGGAACCGCGACTCCACCACCAGGTTCTCGCCCATGGCGACCTCGTAGATGGTGCCGACCTCGACGTCGGACTCCTTCAGGATCACGCCGTGGCCAACGGTGTCGATGCCCCGGCGACCGGCGCGACCCATGAGCTGCGTGAGCTCCCCGGTGGTGAGGGTGGCGAATTCGACGCCGTCGAACTTGGTGAAGGACGAGACCACCACCGCCCGGGCCGGCATGTTGATGCCCAGCGACAGGGTCTCGGTGGCGAAGACGACCTTGATCAGACCGGCCTGGAACAGCTCCTCCACCAGCTCCTTGTGATAGGGGAGCAGGCCGGCATGGTGGACCGCGAGCCCACGCCGGAGCATCTCGGCGTCGACCAGGCGCTGGAAGAGCGCCGCCTCGTCCGCGTCGACGAGCGAGCGCAGCCGCTGCTCGGTCAGCTGGGCGATGGTCCGCTTCTCGGCTTCGGTGGTCAGGTCGAGCTGGTGGAAGGCGCAGCGCTGCAGCGCCTCGCGGCAGCCGCGCCGGGAGAAGATGAAGTAGATCGCCGGCAGCATCTCACGGGCCCGGAGCTGCTCGATCACCCGCAGCATGTCGTTGGACGGCAGGTGCCGGAAGCCCCGCACCCGGAACCCCGCCTCTTCCTCTTCCGCAGCCCGGGTCCAGGTCTCGGGGTCGATGCCGCCGTCGGGTCCGAAGAGCGGGTGGAAGCGGTTGCGCATGGCGAGCCAGAGCTTGAGCTCGGTCGGACGCTGGTCGTGGTAGACGGTGGCGATCGGACCCCGGTTCTCGGACATCCACCGGGCCAGCTCGGCGTGGTTCCCGATCGTGGCCGACAGGCCCACGAACTTGATGTGGGTGGGTGCCTGGATGATCACCTCCTCCCACACGGAGCCGCGTGGGAAGTCGTCGATGTAGTGGATCTCGTCGAGCACCACGTAGTGGACGTCGTCCAGACGAGGCAGGTCCTCGTAGATGAGGTTGCGCAGGATCTCGGTGGTCATGACCACGATCGGGGCCTGGTCGTTGATCGTGTTCTCCCCCGTGACCAGACCCACCCGCTCGGCGCCGTACCGCCGGACGAAGTCGCGGTACTTCTGGTTGCTCAGCGCCTTGAGCGGGGTCGTGTAGACCACCCGCCTCCCCTCCCGGAGGGCGCGGAAATTACAGTATTCCGCCACCACCGTCTTGCCGCTGGAGGTGGGAGCGCTGACCAGGACACCCCGATGGTGATCCAGTTTCTCGATGGCCTCGATCTGGAAGGGATCCAGCGGCCACGGCAGCGTCGCCTGGAACTGCTGGAGATCGTCGCGTATCGAGGTCTCGATGGTTGCCAATGCTGTTCGCGTCTTGATCGTTCCCAATAGTAGAAAACCCTGACTCCGGCCCGGCGATTCCGACCCGACGGGGTCGGGGCGGCGTCCGTGCGCTCGTGGCCCCCGGGCCACGTCCTGGACCACGGCCCGCAGAGCGTACGCTTAACGACACGAAGGAGGAGTTGGGAGTGTCGTCGGAGGGATCAGCATCCGGAGGAGGCGGGACCGAGCGGCCGCCGCTCCCGCTCGAGGGCTTTCGCGTCCTCGACCTCACCCATGCCCTGGCCGGCCCCTACTGCACGATGCTGCTCGGCGACCTCGGAGCCGACGTGATCAAGGTCGAGCCGCCGGGCGGTGACCACGCGCGTCGCTGGGGGCCACCCTTCGTCGACGGTGAATCAGCCTACTTCCTCTCGGTGAACCGCAACAAGCGCAGCGTGGTGCTGCACCTCAAGCACGAGCCGGCCCGCGACGCGGCGATCGCGCTCGCCCTGATCAGCGACGTGGTGGTCGAGAACCACCGGCCGGGTGCGCTGGCCCGGCTCGGCCTGGGCGTCGAGGAGCTGCGGGCCCGCAAGCCGGAGCTGATCTACGCCTCGATCAGCGGGTTCGGCCAGGGCCGTCCCACGCTGGCTGGCTACGATCAGATCGTCCAGGGCACCTCCGGCCTCATGAGCATCACGGGCTCGCCGGACGGCCCCCCGACCCGGGCCGGCATTCCCGTGGGGGACATCATGGCCGGGATGTTCACCGCCCACGCGATCCTGGCCGCGCTGCTCGAACGTCAGCGGACGGGTGGGGGCCGGACCGTGGACGTCGCACTCAACGACAGCCTGCTGGCGGTGATGACCCATCATGCGGGGCGCTACTTCACCACCGGGCAGGCGCCGGGCCGGGAGGGCAACTATCACCCCACGATCGCGCCCTACGGGACCTTCGCCACCCGGGACGGCCACCTCAACATCGCCGTCGGCTCCGACGAGCAGTACCGCCGTTTCTGCGAGGCCCTGGAAGCGCCCGAGCTGGGCAGCGATCCCCGCTTCGCCACCAACGCCGACCGTCAGGCCGTGCGTGCCGAGCTGACGATCGAGATCGAACGTCGCCTGGCCAGGCGCACCTCGGGCGAGTGGCTGGCCAGGCTGGAGGCGGCGGGCATCCCGGCCGGCCCGATCCACGATCTGGCCGCGGCCTTCTCCGACCCGGTCGCGGTCGAGCGGGGGATGCGGGTCGAGGTGGAGCACCCGACCGCCGGCCGGGTGAGCCAGGTCGGCTCCCCCTGGAAGCTCGACGGCGCCTCCTCGCCCGTGCGCCTGCCACCGCCGCTGCTCGGCCAGCACACGGCCGAGGTGCTGACCCAGCTCCTGGGCTACGACGAAGCGCGGGTTCGGGCCCTGCGGCCCGATTGAGTCCTCACGTCGGTCAGACGTCGACCAGCTCCGTGCTCACGTCGACCACCCAGGCGTCGCCGGCGGCGCCCTCTACGAAGCGCAGGACGTGGGCCAGGACCTCGTCTGCGTGTCGGCCGTCCGGGCTCACGCAGGCGATGCCCAGCTCGGCGAGCTGCCAGCGGTCGCGATCGCCGATCTCCGAGGCCGCGACCTGGAAGCGCTGACGGGTGCGGACCAGCAGGCTTCGCACCAGGTGTCGCTTGGCCTTCAGCGAGCCGCTGTTGGGCAGGTGGAGGGTAAGGCGCAGGACTCCGATCACCATGGCTACGCGTTGACGCCGATTCGTTCCGGGTCCCATCATGCACGTCCGCAGGCGCCCGGTGGGTCGGCGGGCGCCTGCGTCGAGAAGGGGAGGAGCAGGTGCGGCGAAAAGAGGGCGCGGACGACGATCGGCCCGGATGGCGATGCTCCCGCCGGCGGTTCCTTCAGGGACTGGGGGCTGCGGCCTGCTCCCTGGCCCTGACCGCCTCGCCGGCGGCCTGCGACCGGCGGCCCGCGACCCCGAGCGCCGGTCGCCCGAGGGCCGGCGGCCAGCTGGTGGAGGGGGGTCTGGCGGACGTCTCCCACCTGCTGCCGGTGCTGGCCCAGGACCCTCCCAGCCTCCTGGTCAGCCGGATGCTCTTCGAGGGCCTGCTGGGCGTCGCTGCCGATGGGAGCCCCTTCCCCCTCCTGGCCGAGTCCCTGCCCCGCCTCTCCGCCGATGGCACCACCTACACCTTCCGGCTCCGCCGGGGCCTGCGCTGGTCCGACGGCCACCCGCTCACCGGCGACGACGTGGTCTTCACCTACCAGCTGATGTTCGCCCCTCGGTACGAGGACCTGCGCTCGCCCTGGCGGACCGACCTCCTCCTCCACCTCGAGGAGGTGACCTCTCCTGACCCTTTGACCGTCATCTTCCGGACCAGAGGCGTGTATGCCCCCTTCCTCGCCTTGCATGCCCAGCACGGCATCGTGCCCGAGCACGTGCTGGGGAGCCTGTCCGGGGCTGCGATCGAGTCTTCCGACTTCGATCGTGCCCCGGCGGTGGTGAACGGCGCCTTCCGCTTCGTCGGCTGGGACCCGGGCCGGGAGATGGTGCTGGCCCGCAACGACGCCTATCACGGCCCTCGGGCCCGCCTCGAGCGGTACGTCTACCAGGTGCTGCCCGATGCCGCCGCCCTGGCCGAGGCGCTCGTCAGCGGGCAGATCGACCTTGCCGGCCAGATCGATCCCGCCCTCTGGCAGGAGTTGGCCGATCGTCCCGGGGTGAGGCGGATCCCTCCCTTCCCGGTGCCGACCGTGACCTTCTACACCACCAACCTGGATCCCAGCACCCGGGCGGGGAAGCTTTTCTCCGACGTGGCCGTGCGCCAGGCCCTGCTCCTGGCCCTGGACCGGCATCGGCTGGCGGCCACGGTCTACCGCGGCCTCGCCGCCCCGGCGGACTCGGTCGAGCCCCCCTGCTCTTGGGCCCACGTCGCGGCCGAGCCCGCCTACCCCCACGACCCCGAGCGGGCCGGTCACCTGCTGGAGGAGGCGGGATGGAGTCGGGGGCCGGACGGCATCCGCCAGAGAGAAGGGCTCAGGCTCGATCTCACGGTCACGACCGACCAGGAGGACCCCGAGCGCCGGGCCCTGGCCGCGGCCATGAGCCAGGACTGGCGGCGGATCGGGGTGGGAACCACGCTTCAGGTCGTCCCCTTCGCCCAGCTGGTCGCCCAGCTCAGCCGAGAGCGAACCTTCGACGTCCTCTTGGCCGGCCTGACCTGGCCCCAGGACCCCGACCAATCGCCCCTCTTCAGCAGTGCGGCCACGGTCCCGGGCGGGCTCAACGGGTTCGGCCTCCGTGACGGGGAGGTGGACTGGTTGCTCGCCGAGGCCGTGCAGACCACGGACCCTCGCCGTCGCCGGCGCCTCTACGTCCTCTACCAGGACCGCATGAACCAGCTGCTCCCGGCTCCCACCCTGCTCTTCCACCGGGGCCTGTGGGCGGCGAGGGAGCGGGTTCGCGGCCTCGCCCTGGGACCGTACAGCCAGTACGAAGGCCGTTCCTGGATGCGTGGGGTCTGGGTCGCCGACGGCCGGTAGGGCCGGGCCTCGGCGGGATGGTCCCGATGGCGGAGGAGGGCGTGGTCGGGGTTCCCAGCTGTGGGCCGCCCGGGGTCAGCGGTGAGCGGAGGAGAAGGGCGTCGAGATGAGGACGACGCGGGGCCGGGTTCTGGTTGAATCACGGCTCATGAGCCTGGAACGAGCCCTGGAGCTGGCGCGAGGGGGTCGCGCCGCCGCTGAATCTGAGTTGTTGGAGGAGCTGCGCATCCCCAGCGTCAGCACCCTGCCCGAGCATCGGGCCGACGTCCGCCGCAACGCGGAGTGGCTGGCCGAGCGCTTTCGCTCGCTGGGCCTGGAGGCGGCGGTGATCGACGTGGTCGAGGGAGGGCACTCGGTGCTGCGGGCGGACTGGTGTGGGGACGGGCGGGCGCCCTGGCTCACCATCTACGGACACTATGACGTGCAGCCCCCCGATCCGCTCGAGGAGTGGCGCACGCCCCCCTTCGAGCCGGTGGTGCGCGAGGGTTTCGTCTACGCCCGGGGCTGCTCCGACAACAAGGGCAACCACCTCGCCGCCCTCCAGGCGGCGAGGTACGCGCTGGCCGCGGGAGGGCCGCCGGTCAACCTGCGTTTCCTGCTCGAGGGCGAGGAGGAGATCACCGGGCCCTCGCTGCCCGGATACGTGCGCGAGCACGCCACCGCCCTGGCCACCGACTTCGTGCTGATCTGGGACGGGTCGTTCGCCGCCGACGGCCGACCGCAGCTGGTGACCGGTCTGCGGGGGCTGCTCTACGTCGAGCTGGAGGCGAGCGGCCCCGCGCTGGACCTGCACTCGGGGGCCTTCGGCGGCAATGCGCCCAACCCGCTCAACACGCTGGCCCGCATCCTGGGGGAGCTGAAGGACCGGGAGGGCCGGGTGACCGTCCCCGGCTTCTACGACGCCGTGCGCACGCCCGATCCCGCGCAGATGGCGGACTGGGATCTGGGGCCGGCCTACGGCGAGTCCCTGCGCCGGATCATGGGCGCCCGCGCCCTGGAGGGAGAGCCTGGGTACAGCCCGGCGGAGCGCAACTGGGCCCGGCCCACTCTGGACGTGAACGGCATCGTCGGCGGCTTCACCGGCGAGGGGAAGAAGACCGTCATCCCGGCCCGGTGCCGGGCCAAGGTGTCGATGCGGCTGGTCCCCGAGCAGGACCCGGAGGCCATCCTCGCCGCCCTTCGCGCCTACGTCGCGGAGCTGACCACGCCCGGGGTCGAGATCTCGGTGCGGCTGCTCGGAGCGGCCCGACCGGTGCTGGTGGACGCCGATCACGCCGGTGCGCGGGCGCTCTCGGCCGCCTACGAAGCCGCCTTCGGCCGCCCGGCCGCCCGCCTGCGCACCGGCGGCACCATCCCGGTGGCGCTCGACTTCCAGGAGGCGCTCGGGGCGCCGATGATGATCAGCGGGCTGCCCCAGCCGGGGGCCGGCGCCCACGGTCCCAACGAGCACCTGAGCCTGGACCACTTCCACCGCGGGACCGAGGCCCTCCTCCACCTGATGTGGTCGCTCGGCCAACGGGCCGGGTGAGGCCGGGCGGCTACGCTACCACCCATGCTGGAGCAGGTGCTGGAGCTCGCGCGCTCGAGCCGCGCGCGGGCCGAATCCGATCTCTTCGAGCTGATCTCGATCCCCAGCGTCTCGGCGTTGCCCGAGCACCGGGAGGACTGCCGGCGAGCGGCCGACTGGCTGGTGGCCAGGTTCCGGGCCATGGGCATGGAGGCGCGCCTGAGCGGGAGCGGCTCCGGCCACCCGGTGGTGGAGGCGGAGTGGTTGGGGCGCCCCGGGGCGCCCACGCTCACCATCTACGGCCACTACGACGTCCAGCCCCCCGACCCCCTGGAGGAATGGGTGACGCCGCCCTTCGAGCCGAACGTGCGCGACGGCTGCGTCTACGGTCGCGGGGCCGACGACAACAAGGGGCAGCACATGGCCAGCGTGGTCGCGGCCCAACGCTGGTTCGAGCGCGGCGGTCCGCCCATCAACCTCCGCTTCCTGATCGAGGGGGAGGAGGAGGTGTCGGGCCGCACCCTGCCCGACCTGGTCCGGGCCGAGTCCCGGCGGCTGGCCACCGACTACCTCCTGATCGCCGACGGCGGCTTCGTCGCTCCCGGGCTGCCGGCCCTGCTCACCGGCCTCCGCGGCCTGCTCTACACCGAGATCGAGGTCGTCGGCCCGCACGTCGACCTGCACTCGGGCGTCTTCGGAGGGGTGGCGCCCAACCCCTTCCACGGCCTCGTCCACGTCCTGGCCGGCCTCAAGGATCGCGAGGGTCGGGTGCGCATCCCCGGCTTCTACGACGACGTGCGGCCGCCCGACCCGGAGGAGCTGGAGGCCTGGCGCCGGCTCCCGGTGGGGGACGACCAGCTCCGGGCGGCGGTGGGGGCGGAGCTGGTCGGGGAGCCCGGCTTCAGCTCCACGGAGCGCCGCTGGGCCCGGCCCACCCTGGACGTCCACGGCATCGTCGGCGGCTTCGTCGGACAGGGCGCCAAGACGGTGATCCCGGCCCGGGCCAGGGCCAAGGTGTCGATGCGACTGGTGCCCGACCAGGACCCGGCCCGGGTGCTGGCCGGGTTGCGGTCGGCGGTCGCCTCGCTGGTCACCCCGGGTACGCGGGCGGAGGTGGTCGAGCTGAGCGCCGCTCCTCCGGTCAGGCTGAACGTCGACCATGCCGGCGCCGCCGCCCTGCGGCGGGCTTTCGAGCGGGCCTTCGGCTCGCCGCCGGTGCCGGTCCGCGAAGGCGGGTCGATCCCGGTCACGATCGACTTCCAGCAGGCCCTGGACACGCGCCTGCTGGTGACCGGGTTCGGGCTCCCGGACGACGGCCTCCACTCCCCCAACGAGCACATGAACCTGGAGCAGTTCCACCGGGCGGTCGAGACGGTGATCCGGTTCATGCACGAACTGGCCGTCGCCTGAGCCCACCTCCGTCCTCAGGGCAGGGGAAGGTCCCGGCTGCGGAAGAGCGGCCGGTAGTCCAGCCCCTCCCCGCGGATGCGCGCCTCGCCGCCCTCCTCGCGGTCGATGACCGCGATCAGGCGTTCGACCGTGGCCCCCGCCTCCCGCAGGCGGCGGGCCGCGGCCACGGCCTGGCCGCCGGTGGTGATCACGTCCTCGATCAGGGCGACGCGGGCGCCCGGGGCCAGCTCCCCCTCGATGGCACGGGCGGTGCCATACGCCTTCGCCTCCCGGCGCACGATGACCAGGGGCAGGTCGAGCTCGAGGGAGACGGCGCCGCCCAGCAACACCGCCCCCAGCTCGGGGGCGGCGAGGCACTCGACGGCGGGAGGCACCAGCGCCGCCAGCAGGCGGCCCAGCCGCCGCAGCAGGTCGGGCCGGGTCTCGAAGCGGTATTTGTCGAAGTAGTGATCGGAGCGGCGGCCGGAGCTGAGGACGAAGTCGCCGCGCAGGTAGGCGGCCGCGACCAGGTCGGCCGCCAGGCGCCGGCGCTCCACCTCCTGGCCCGGGGACTCGGGTGCGGTCGGCGGGTAGGGCATGTGACCAACGTAGCCGGAACGGGCCTCGGTCGGAGGATGCCACCTACCCGCCGGGGCCCGGGCGCGCTCGATGCGTCCTCGGCCCCGAGCCCGGTGTCAGGATTCGATCACCAGCTGTTGGCCGGCCGGATCGAGGTGGGTGAGGACCACCTCGGTGACGTCGATCCGGAACGCCACGCGTTCGGCGCGGGCGGGTTCTACCGGAGGCCCCGACGGCGCGGCGGTGAGCCCGGCTTCGCCTCTCCAGGCGCGGCCGTCGCCGGCCGGGACCGTCGGTGACCGATCCGGGCATCACGACCAGCTCGGCCTCGCCCTCTCCAACTCGACCTCGATCCCGCCGATGTGGGGCGAGCCGCCGCGGCGGAGTGTGGCCAGGGTGGCGTGGCGGCGATGGGGTGCTTCGGGGGCCCGGCCCCTCGTCGTCCTGGTGCCACCCCCTCTGTGGCCTCGACGCCCGGACCGGCACCCCTGCGGATGCCTGCCACCACCTGGCACGGACCTCCGACTCACCGCACTGACCGCTCCGGCGTTGGCCGGGCCCGGCGGCACGGCCGCCCGCGCGGCCCATCGGATCCGGGCCGGCGCTCAGGTGTCGAGGCGCAGCACGACCTTGCCCACGCTTCGGTTCGAGCGGAGCAGGTCGTAGGCGGCCGCGGCCTCCTCCAGGGGGAAGGTGGCCGCGATCACCGGGCGCAGCCGGCCGTCGGCCAGGGGGCCGGCCAGGTCGCGTTCGAAGGCCGCCACCGCCGCCGCCAGCTCCGGGAGAGGACGGCCCCGCAGCGTGGAGCCGCGCAGGGTGAGGCCCTTGCCGGCCAGCCGGCGGAGGTCGATCGGGGTGACCGTCCCCCCCATGGTGCCCATGAGCAGGATCCAGCCGCCGGGGGCGGCCACGTCCAGGTCGATGGCCAGGTACTGCCCTCCCACCAGATCCACCACCACGTCCGCCCAGTCCCGGGGCAGCTCGTCCCGGGACATCTGCAGCGGCCGATCCACGCCGAGCCCGCGGCAGGACTCCACCTTCTCGGGTGAGCGGGTGGTACCGGCGACCTCGCAGCCGTAGAGCTTGGCCACCTGGACGGCGGCCAGGCCGGTCCCGGAGGCCACGGCGTGCACCATCACCCGCGAACCTCGACGCAGGCCCGCCTGAGTCACCAGCGCGTCGTGGGCGGCCACGAAGGACCCCGGCACGGCGCCGGCGACGGTCATCTCCAACCCCCTGGGCACCGCGGCGCAGCGATCCTCGGCCACGGCCACGTACTCCGCGTGCCCGCCGCCCTCGGTCAGACCCATGACCAGGTTCCCGGGCCGAAAGCGTCTCGTCTCCGAACCGGCGGCGACCACCTCGCCGGCGAACTCCAGCCCGGGCACGTCGCCGGGCACGCCCGGCGGTGCCGGATCGCCGCCGGCCACGCGCCACAGGTCGGGGCGGTTGAGGCCGGCCGCCTGCACGTGTACCAGCAGCTCGTCGCCGCTGATCGAGGGGACGGGGCGCTCGTCCACCTCCAGGCGATGGCCACGGATGGTCAGCGCTCTCACCCCGCGCGCTCGACGGCCCGCCGGGGGCTGACCGGCCGGCCGTGGGATCTGCCCACCGACTCGCCCTCGCCCGTCATCACCTCCCCGCCCGGCACCGCCGGGCGGGGACACCCCCGACCGCGCCGGCCGTGCCACGGGCCGAGTCGACGTCGTGAGCGGAGATCGACCTGGACGATCCTCCCACCGACTTCGGGGTCCACGACGGTCGGGCCGCGGCCCGAGACGGGGGGCAACACCTCCCTCCTCGGCTGCATCCGGTAGGGGGGTGCCGTCTCCTCGGCCGGCGGCCGGCACAGCCGCCGGGAGCTGATCCCGCCAGCCGTGGTCTCGCCCGACGTCACGGTCGGCGGAATTCCTGCCCCGATCGCCCCGGCCGGCCCCTCGGCCGAGTTCCGCTTCTCCGACTCTCGGATGCGGAGGGCGCGATCGGAGCCCATGGGGGTGATGATGCCGTCGGCGATCGCCGCCCACGGCGCCTCCCGGCCGGCTGCGTCACGGCCGCGGGGTCCCGGGGGGCGCGGCGTTGGGCACGTCGAAAAAATCGTGGGCACACCTCCGCGTACGGCAGCCAGGGTGGCGGGGGGAAAGTCCTCCTTCTCCGTGGCGCCGGGGTCGCGGTCATGGGGGTGGGGGTCGGCGCAGCCGGGGGAGACGAGACAGCCGCCGGCGTCGAGCGCGTCGTCCACCGGCCCGGCTCGGCCGGGCTCGACGGAGCGGATCACGGTGACGTCCTCGGCGACCGGTCGACAGGCCGACGGCCGTACCGGCAAAGGGGGGCGTCGCCGGTGAAGCGGAGGCGCATGCTCAGCGCCGCATGGGCTGGAACACCGGGCTCGTGCGCAGCTCCGTCTCCAGGTCGGTGACCGGGCCGTGTCCGGGGTAGATGGCCGTCCTCCGGTGCAGGCCGCTGAACCGAGAGCCGATGGACATCAGCTGCTGGCGAACGTCGGTGCCGGGGCGCTCCCGGCCGATCCCTCCCGCCAGGAGGGTGTCCCCGGTGAAGAGGTGGTTGGCGATCAGGAAGCAGAGGCTACCCGGGGTGTGGCCCGGCGTGTGCAGCACCTTGACCGTGAAGTTGCCGAAGGGCAGCTCGTCGCCGTCGACGAGGTAGCGGTCGGCGGAGCGCAGGAACATCTTGGCGTCGGCCACGTGGAGGCCCGTGGTCGCGCCGGTCGCCTGCTTCAGGGCGTCCTTGCCGGCGACGTGCCCCGGATGACCGTGGGTGGCGACCACCCACACCACCTTCAGGTTCGATACCTGTTGGAGCAGCTTGTCCACCGGCTCGACAGGATCCACGACGACCGCCTCTCCGGTGGCCGTGCACGAGACGACGTAGCTGTTGACCTCCCTGTCACCTCGAACCTTGACGATCCCGAGCTTCGGCACGTGGTGTTATTTACCCGATGCGCCTTGCCGCTGTCGTGATGGCGATCCTCTTCCTCCTCGTCTGCCTCTGGTGGACCTTCGGCTACGTCTGGCGAAGGGCCAGGGCCGGACGGCGCCCCTGGCGAGACTGACCCCAACGCATACGCCTCATGATGGGGCGTCGGGGCGGACGTAGCGCGGACGATACCGGCCGCGCCGGGAGCCGTCCCGGTGCCCGGCTCACCAGACGTCCCAGTGGACGACGGCGCTGGCCGGGATGCGGGGGGCGGGCCGGAGGCGATCCCCGCGAAGGAAGGCGACCGGGGTGAGGCCGGCCTGGGTGTAGGTGTCGTAGGGGATGCCGAGCACCTCGGCCACCTCCCGCTCGTAGACGAGGTGGAGCGTCGTCCAGGCGGTGCCCAGCCCGCGGGCCCGCGCCGCCAGCATGAAGCTCCAGAAGGCGGGGAGGATCGAGCCCCAGAAGGCGGCCTGCTCGGCGGTGCTCGCACCCTGGCGGAGACGTCCCTCGAGGCACGGGATCAGCAGCCAGGGCGCCTCGTGCAGGTGCTCGGCCAGGTAGGCCGCGGAGGCCACCACCCGGGGCCGGCGCCGGGCGCGGAGGTCGCCCGCGGGGTAGCGGGGGGCGGACCGTGCCCGGTAGGCGGCGAAGGAGCGTCGATAGCAGTCGGCGATGGCCCGCTTGCGATCCGGATCGGCGACGAACACGAACTGCCAGCCCTGATGGTTGGAGCCGGTGGGGGCCTGGAGCGCGATCTCCAGGCACTCCAGCAGCAACTCCTGGGGCACCGGCCGGCCCAGGTCCAGTCGCCGGCGGACGGCCCGTGTGGTGGTGAGGACCTCGTCGACCCGGGGCGCTTCCCCGCCGGCGCCCTCAGCCACCGTTGCGGTGTTCCTGCAGCTTGTCGCGCAGGGCGTCGTAGCGCTCGAACTTCTCCAGCGGGAGCGGGCGGCGAGCGCGCTCGGGGTACTTGGCGGCGTGGATCGCCTCGAGCAACAGATCGATCTCGTCAACGGTGAGCGGGACCTTCAGCCGCGGCCCGCTCTCCTCCGGCTCCTCGAGCGAGGGCAGCGGCGCCGGGGGTGGCGTCTCCTCCACCACCCGCGGCCGTGCGGTGGGACGGAACAGCTCCTCGGAGCCGGTCAAGGTGGCGCGCTTGAAGGTGCTCACGGCCCCCTCACCGGTGATCGAGCAGGGTCTCCGCCAGCTCCCGGTAGGCCCGCGCTCCCTCCGAGGCGCCGGCGTACTGCAGGATGGACACCCCCGCCAGCGGGGACTCGGCGAAGCGGATCGAGTCCTTGACCACGAAAGGGAAGACCAGCTCGCCGAAGTGCTGCTTGACCAGCTGGAGGACCTCCTGGGAATGGAGGGTCCGAGCCTTGAAGATCGTGGGCAGGATGCCGGCGATGCGCAGGCCCGGGTTCAGCTTGGCCCGCACACGCTCGACGCTGCGGGTGAGCTGCTGCATGCCCTTCAACCCGAAGTACTCGCACTGGAGGGGGATCACGACCTGGTCCGCGGCGACGAAGGCGTTGATCGTGATCAGGCTCAGGGCCGGCGGACAGTCGATCACGACGAAGTCGTAGTCCGAGAGGACGGGGCGGAGCTTCTCCTTGAGGAGGGTCTCGCGGCCGATCTCGTTGATGAGCTGCGTCTCTGCCCCGGAGAGCTCGATGTTGGAGGGGAGGAAGTCCACCCCGACCTGGGGGTTGCGCAGGAGGATCTCCTGCACCTCGCAGTCCGGATCGAGAAGCAGGTTGTAGACGGTCTGGTCCAGCTCGTCCGGGACCTTGACCCCCATGTTGATGGTCAGATGAGCCTGAGGGTCCAGGTCGACCAGGAGCACGCGCTGATCTCGCTCGGCGAGCGCGGCGCCGAGGTTGACGGCCGTGGTCGTCTTTCCGACTCCGCCCTTCTGGTTCGCGATCGCTATCGTAATCGCCACGCGAATGGTTCCGAGTCTACTTCATCGCGCGGCCCTCTTCTACAGGGAGACGTTCGCTCCCTGAGCTAGACTTCGCGGCCGGTGCTCATCGACGTCGTGATCGCGCTGATCGTGCTGGGAGGGGCCTGGCTCGGCTTCAAGCACGGGTTCATTCAACCGCTCCTGGCCGAGATCTTCTCCCTCGGCAGCCTGGCCGTCCTCCTCCACGTCCGGGACGGGTTCGCCGGCCTCATGCAGGCGCTGTTCCACGCCAACGGCTTCCTCGCCGTGCTCATGGGCCTGATCATCGTGGGGGTGATGGGCTTCCTCGGGGCCAGGCTCGGCGAATCCATCCGCAAGATGCCGGCGGTGCTGGGGGTGGACGGGTTCGTGGGGATCTGGCTCCAGACCGTGGCCGGCGTCCTCTTCGCCTATCTCCTGATCTCGGGGATGGTCCTGGTCGGTCGCGCCGCTCCGGCGTCCTCCCTGAACGCCGGCCAGGTGCGGGCGGCCGAGGCCGTGCTCGACAGCAACCCCTTCACCGCCGGCGTCCTCGGCTCCACCGATCAGGCCGCACTCGCGGTCCAGGCCCGCAAGGCGCCGGTGGCGGCCTCCGACGTCCCCGTGCTGGGGGGACTCCGGGGTCTGTACGACCAGATCCTGGAGCCCCAGCTCGCCTCCTCCCACCTGGCCTCCAGGGTGATGGGCTTCGGCCAGCGGGTGCCCGGCTTCGGGCGTCTGGGTCCCCAGGATCTGCCGGGGGCCCATCGTGCCACCCCGACCGCCGCGCCTCGCGCCTCTCCGGCTCCCGCGACCCCGACCCCGAAGCGGTGACCGTGACCGGGGCGCTCGGGCCTCACCGGCCACCCGACCTCGGGGAGGCTGGACCCGGCCTCCGGAAGGGATGGGGGCCGTGACCGGGCCCGTCGCTCTCTCCAGTAGCCTGGATGTGGGAGGCATGCCGATGTTCCTCGAGGTGCGATCCGGGCCGTGATCGATCTACGAGGTCTCGCCCCCTGGGGTGGGCTTCCGGCCGCGCCCTGCGACCGGGCCCGGACGGTGATCGCCGGCATCCCCTACGACGGCTCGGCCGTGTACCGGCGGGGGGCGGCCCGAGCCCCGGCCGAGCTCCGACGGCTCTCGGCCGCCCTGCCGCCGGTCGACGAACGGGGGCGCCGGCTGCAGGGCCTGACCGTCCACGACCTCGGCGACCTCTCCATGGGTGCGTCGGTGGAAGTCGGATGGCCGTCCGTCGCGGAGCGATTGGGAGAGGTGCCTTCGACCGCCTTCCTGACCGTCCTGGGGGGCGACCACTGCTCGGCCATTCCCGTCCTGGCCGCGCAGGCCCGGCGCCATCCCGACCTGGCGGTGCTCTGGGTGGACGCCCATCCCGACCTCTGCGATCACTCGCGGGGGGGACGCTGGACCTGCGGCTGTGCGCTGCGGCGCAGCCTGGAGGTGGCCGGGCTGGCCCCCGGGGCGGTGGCGCTGGCGGGTTGCCGGGACTTCGATCCGGAAGAGGTCGACTTCGTGCGGGAGCGAGGCGTGGCCATGGTCACGGCGTGGGAGCTGGCGACCGAGCCGGCGGCCGTTGGGCGGCTGTGCGCTCGTCTGGAGGGACGGCCGGTGCACCTTTCGCTCGACATCGACGCCCTCGATCCCGCCTTCGCGCCCGGAACGGAGATCGCCTCCGCGGCGGGTCTCAGCACCCGCCAGGCGCTGCAGCTGCTCGACGCCGTCGCCCGGGCGGGAAGGCTGGTGGGCATGGACGTCTGCGAGGTCGCCCCGCCCCTCGACCACGCCGACATCACCGTGCTGGCGGCCCTCAAGCTCATCTTCGAGACCTGGGCCCGGGTGGCCATGACCGATGCAGACCGCTGACGTCGTCATCGTCGGGGGCGGGGTGATGGGCTGCGCTCTCGCCTACCAGCTGGCCAGGCGCGGGCTGGGTGTGCTCCTCCTGGAACGGGACGCCCTGGGCGTGGGGTCGACGGGACGCTGCGCCGGCGGCGTGCGCCAGCAGTTCTCCAGCGAGATCAACGTCCGGCTGCAGCGGCTCGCGGTCCGGCTGCTGTTGGAGTTCGACGAGGAGACCGGCGGCCACGCCGGCTTCCGGCAGATCGGCTACCTGTTCCTGCTCACCTCGCCGGAGCTGGTCGACGATTTCCGCTGCCTGCTCGAGATGTGGCGGCGGCTGGGGCTGGAGGAGGCCCGCTGGACGACCCCGGCCGAGGCCCGGGAGCTGGTACCGGGGCTGGAGGTGGGCGACGTCCTCGGCGGCACCTTCTGCCCCACCGACGGTCTGGCCGGTCCCGCGGACGTGACCTCCGGCTACGCCCGGGCGGCGCGGAGGTTCGGGGCCCGGCTCCTGGAGGGGGTGGCCGTGACCGGGCTGGGGGTGCGGGGCGGGCGGATCGAGGAGGTGGTCACCACCGGTGGGCGGGTGTCCACCCGGCTGGTCTTCGACTGCGCCGGAGCCTGGTCGGCCGAGATCGGCCGCATGGCCGGGCTGGAGCTACCGGTCTTTCCCTACCGCCGCCACGTGCTCGTCACCGACGCCTTCCCCGAACTCGGCCGGACCAGCCCCATGACCGTGGACCTCGCGGCCTCGCTCTACTTCCACCCCGAGGGGGACGGCGTCCTGATCGGCATGAGCGATTGGAGCGAGCCCCCGACCTTCAGCACCGAGGTCGACTGGGGGCTGGTGGAGCGGATGGCCGCGGCGGCCGCGGCTCGCCTCCCGGCGCTGGGGCGAGCGGGCCTGAAGACCGCCTGGGCGGGGCTCTACGAAACCACCCCCGACCACCACGCCATTCTCGGACCGGCGCCGGGCGTGGAGGGGTTCTGGTGCGCCTGCGGATTCTCGGGTCATGGGTTCATGCAGGCCCCGGCCGCGGCCCTGGTGCTGGCCCAGCTCCTGCTGGAGGGGCGATCCGAGGTGGACATCGGCCCTCTCTCCCCGCGCCGGTTCGCCGAGGGCGAGCTGATCTCCGAGCGGGCCGTGATCTGAGCCGGCCGCTGCGGGACCGGCGGCCGCTCAGCGTCCGCCGGCCAGCATCAGGGCGAGGATGGCGACGCCGCCCAGGATCAGGACGCCGGCGCACCCGAGCTGTGAGATCGTGTAGAGGATGCCGCCGGTCGCGCGGTAGGTGGGGAGCGTGTCCGCCCGCTCCCGCCGGCGCCGGAGGGCCCCCAGCACCCAGGCGAGCCCGATCAGGATGGCAAGCCCTCCCAGGGCCAGGCCGCCGATCAGGTGTTGCATCTCTGAATCCGATCGCCTCTCGCGGGGTACGCTTCTGGCCGTGGGCGACCGTCTCCGCGTCTTCGTTGCACTTCCGGTCCCGGAACCACAGCGGCGCGTTCTCGCCGACTACCTGGCCGCGAGCGCCAGAGCCGTTCCCGGGTACCGGTGGGTGGAGCCGGAGGCCCTGCACCTCACCTTACGCTTCCTGGGCTCCGTGGAGACGGCACAGCTGGATCGGGTGCGGGCGGAGCTGCGCCGGGTGCGGGGGGAGCCGTTCCGGGTCGGGCTCGGGGACCGGGGGACGTTCCCCGGCCGTGGCCTCCCGCGCGTCATCTGGCTGGACCTGGCCGAGGGGGCCGAGTCCTGCGCGCGGCTGGCCGCGGAGATCGAATCGGCGTGCCGCGCGGCCGGCGTCCCGGCCGAGGCGCGACCGTTCCGCGCCCACGTCACCCTGGCGCGGGCCCGTGACCGTTGTCTCGAGCCCCCCCGGCTGAGCGATCCACCCCGGCCGGACCCCTGGACGGCGGACGAGTTCGTCCTCTTCGAGAGCCGGCTCCGGCCCGGTCCGGGACCCCGGTACGTGCCCCTGGAGCGCTATCCGCTCGGTGGCCGGGCCTGAGGCCGCCGTCACGTCAGCCGGGCGAGGCCGGCCCGGGCGCACTCCTCGTCCTGCTCGGCCGTGGCCCCGCTCACGCCCACGGCGCCCAGCACGGCATCGCCACGGCGGATGATCAGCGAGCCGCGGCCGGGAATGATGGGCAACCGAACCAGACGGTCGACCTGGGCGAAGAAGGCCGGACGCTCGCGGTGGACCTCGGCCAGCGCGCCGCCGTCGCGATGCCAGAGCGCAGCCCCGACCGCCTTGGCCTCGGCGATCTGGGCCGAGAGGGGCGGGGCGCCGTCCATCCGCCCCAGGGCCTGCAGGAGCCCGCCCTCGTCCACCACGGCCACGGTGATCCGGAGGCCGAGCCGTCGGGCGTGCTCGTGGGCGCCGGCGATGACGGTCTGGGCTGATTCCAGGCTGAGTGGCATGGCCGCCAGTGTAGGGGACGGGGACCCGTGCCCATCGTCAGCCCGGCGCGGCCGCCGGCGGAGCCGGGGGGGAGGCTACCACACATCGCCTGCCGGCGAACGGGATTTCGGGGATTGTGCCCGAGCTCCCGGTTCGGTAGGCTCTTCTTCGACCCCGAGGGACACACGCGAAGGGGCTGTTGAGCCGGCCCGACGGGCGGGTTCCGGTGCCGGAGCGGTGGTCTGTCGGGGTCATTGCTTTCCCCACTTTCCACAGGGAATCCACAGCTGGCCGGACGCGGCCGCGCTCGGCCTTCAGAAGCGCCGCCCGCGGACGCGTTCGATGGAGAAGCGCGCGGTGTCGGCGATCAGCATCACCGACATCACCCCCGCCTCCAGGGGGTCGCTGACCACCAGGTCGACGGCGTCCACCACCGAGCCCGCCATGCTGGTCGAGACCACGATGATGCCTGCCGCCTGGATCTCCCGCACGGCGTCCGTGATCTCGCCGCCCATCAGGGCCCCGGCCAGCACCAGCACTCGGGCGCGGTGCAACCTGGCCACGGCGCGGACGGCGGTCGCCAGCCGCTCCTCGCCCACCAGCGGGATGGTGTCGACCGAGATCCGCTCGCCCCGGATGTTGTGCCGGTCGGCCTCGGAGATCGCCCCCTGCGCGACCATGCCCACCTGGGCGCCGCCTCCCATGACGATCACCCGCTTGCCGAACACCTCCTGGAAGGAGGGCACCCGCCGGACCGCGTGCACGACCTCGAGCCGCTCCAGGTCGGCGATCAGCCCGGCGTCGTCCCGGACCCCCTCCATCTCGATCTGGGTCTCGGCCACGGCCGAGGTGGCGATGTAGGTGATGTTGGCGCCGTGGCGGTAGATGACCTCGGAGATCCGGTAGAGAACGCCCGGCTCGTCACGGCTGGTGACCAGGAGCGCGAGCTGTCCGGAGGCGGCCATGGCGAGGACGAGACGGGCCCGGCGACCCCGTCAGTAGATCGGGGTCTCGGCGGTCACGGCCTCGAGCCAACGGCGGCAGCTGGTCAAGAAGCGGGCCGCCTGGAGGCCGTCCAGCACCCGGTGATCGAAGCTGAAGCAGAGGTACATCATGGGCTTGATCCCGATCAGCCCGCCGACGGCCACGGGACGGTCCACGACCGCCTCCATGGTCAGGATGCCCGCCTGGCCCGGGTTGATCACCGAGTAGCTGAAGAGGGACCCGAACGTCCCCGAGTTGTTGACGGTGAAGGTTCCCCCCTGGAGTTCGTCGGGACGCAGCCGGCCCTGACGGGCACGGCCGGCAAGGTCGTTGACGGCACGGGCCAGCCCGGCGATGGAGAGACCGTCGGCGTTCCGGATCACCGGCACCACCAGCATGTCCTCGGCCGCGACCGAGATCCCGATGTGGATACCCCGGTGCACGACGATGCCGGCCTCGTCGAAGGTGGCGTTGACCGCCGGGTGCTCGCGGAGCGCGGCCGCCGCGGCCGCCACCACGTAGGGCAGGTAGGTCAGCGAGAAGCCCTCCCGCTCCTGAAAAGCGGCACGGTTGGCCCGCCGGTTCGCCACCACCCCGCTCATGTCGACCTCCTGGGTCTGCCAGGCGTGCGGGATGGTGGCCTTGGAGCGGACCATGTTCTCGGCGATCGCCCGTCGCATCCGGGTCAGCGGCACGACCTGGTCCTCACCGCTCGGAGCTGGCGGCGCCGGCGGAGTGGCGGCCGGGGCCGGCCCGGCGGCAGGTGCGGCGGCAGGTGCGGCGGCAGGTGCGGCGGCAGGTGCGGCGGCCGCCTCTGCCCCCCGTGCCTCCAGGTACCGTCGCACGTCTCGCTTTGTCACCCGTCCGCCCAGCCCCGTGCCCTGGACCCGGGACAGGTCGACGCCGTGCTCTTCGGCCAGCATCAAGACGGCGGGAGAATACCGGTGCTCGCGTTGCGGTCGCGCCTCCTCCGCCGCCCCCGGGGCGGTGGCCGGAGCTGCCGGTCCCGTGGTCGGGGGCGGGGCAGCGGCCGGGACGGAGGCGGCAGGTGCGGCCTCGGCCGGACCCTGCCCCTCACCCTCCACGTCGACCACCGCGATCTCGGCGCCGGCGGCCACCGTCTGCCCCTCCGGAACCAGGATCTCCCTCAGGATCCCCGTCACCGGGGCCGGCACCTCGGTGTTGACCTTGTCGGTGTCCACCTCGAGCATGGGCTCGAACTCGACCACGCGATCTCCTGGCTTCACCAGCCAGCGCGAGATGGTCCCCTCGTGGACCGACTCGCCGAGCTGGGGCATCGTCACCCGCGTCGTTGGCATCTCAGAACGCCGCCAGCTCCCGGAGGGCCCGGGTGATCTTGTCCGGGTCGGGCATGAAGAAATCCTCCATCGGAGGGGCGTAGGGCATCGCCGGCACGTCGAGGCCGCCCAGCCGCCTGACCGGGGCGTCGAGCCACCGCCAGGCCTCGTCGGCGATCAGCGCGGCGACCTCGGAGCCGATGGAGACGCTGAAGTTGTCCTCGTACACCACCAGGCACTTGCCGGTCTTCCGGGCCGAGGTCAGGATGGTCTCCCGATCCAGCGGGTAAACGGTGCGCAGGTCGACGACCTCCACGCTCCAGCCCTCCTGCTCGAGGCGTTTCGCGGCTTCCAGGGCGTAATGGACCATCAGTCCGTAGCAGAAGACGGAGATGTCCTCGCCCGGGCGGACGACCCGTGCCTGCTGGAGGGGGATCAAGTACTCGCCCCTGGGCACCGGCTCCTTGAACATTCGGTACAGACGCTTGTGCTCGAAGAACAGCACCGGGTCGGGGTCGCGGATGGCGGCGATGAGTAGCCCCTTGGCCTCGATGGGCGAGGAGGGGATGACGATCTTGAGGCCGGGGGTGGCGAACCGCGCCTCGATGGACTGGGAGTGGTAGAGGGCACCGTGGGAGTGCCCGCCCATGGGCGCACGGACCACCAGGGGCGCGCTCCAGTCGCCGTCGGTCCGGTACCGGAACTTGGCGATCTCGTTCGTGATCTGGTTGAAGGCCATGTGCGCGAAGTCCGTGAACTGGATCTCCGCCACCGGCCGCTTACCGGCCAGAGCCAGCCCCAGGGCCACGCCGGCGATCGAGGACTCGGCCAGCGGGGTGTCGATCACGCGCTCCTCGCCGAAGCGGGCGTAGAGGCCGTCCGTGACCAGGAAGACGCCACCCTTGGGGCCGACGTCCTCGCCCAGCACCATCACCCGCCGATCGTGCTCCATCTCCCAGGTGAGCGCGTCGCGAAGCGCCTGGGCCATGTTCATGTCCTCGGTCCCCGCCTCCGGTTTGGGGGCCATGGGACCGGGGGGCGAGGTCGCGTAGACGTTGGTCAGGGCCTCCTCCGGCTCGGCGTCGCGGGCCGCGAGACCCTCCCGGGTGGCCCGGGTGACCTCTTCCTTGACCCGTTGCTCGTACTCCGCCAGCGTGGCCTCGGTGAGGATGCCCTCCTCCTGCAGCCGGCGCTTGAACCGCTCCAGACAGTCGTTGGCCGCCAGCCGCTCCAGCTCCTCGGGCGATCGGTACCGACGCTGGTCGTCCTCCGAGGAGTGGGCGCCCAGCCGGTCCACCAGGGCCTCGATCAGCGTCGGACCCTGTCCGGTCCGGGCCCTGGCCACGGCCTGCTTGGCGACGTGGTAGCAGGTCACGGGGTCGTGCCCGTCCACGGTCACGCCCGGGAAGCCGTAGGCGGCGGCCCGCTGGGCCGCGTGCTCGATGGCGTACTGCTTGTGGAAGGGGACGGAGATGGCGAAGCCGTTGTTCTGGCAGAGGAAGATCACCGGTAGCCGATAGATGGCGGCGAAGTTGAAGGCCTCGTGCGCGTCTCCCTCCGAGCCCGAGCCCTCGCCGTAGCAGGCCATGATCACCCGGTCGGTGCCGTCCATCTTGAGGGCGTA